>JBEVIJ010000092.1:0-10232 GCA_040510745.1 Xanthobacteraceae bacterium | reverse complement strand
CTACGGGCGAAGGATGAGCGGGCTTCCGGCCGACGATACCGAACGCGAGCGGATCGTGGCGTTGCTGAATATCGGCGGGCTGCTCACGCGGCGGCCGGGCCATTTGTCGGGCGGCGAGCGCCAGCGCGTCGCGTTCGGCCGCGCGCTGCTGATGAAGCCGCGCCTGCTGCTGCTCGACGAGCCGCTTGCCTCGCTTGATCGTGGGCGCAAGCAGGAAATCCTGCCGTATCTCGCGCGGCTGCGCGACGAGGCCAAGGTGCCGATGATCTACGTCAGCCATCAGGCCGGCGAAATTACCCGCCTGGCCTCGCAGGTGGTGCGGATCGAGGACGGCCGGGTGCTGGCCGCCGGTGGGCTGGAGTTGCTGGATGCGGAGGTGGGGCATTGAGCGTCATCGCCGGGCTTGACCCGGCGATCCATCCTCTTACGAAGTAAGATGGATGCGCGGGTCAAGCCCGCGCATGACGACGGAGTAATATGTTCCCGCCCTCACGCATCGTCTGCCTGACCGAAGAGACCGTGGAGACGCTCTATCTCCTCGGCGAGGACCGCCGCATCGTCGGCGTGTCCGGCTACGCGGTGCGCCCACCGCAGGTGCGGCGCGAGAAGCCGCGGGTGGCGGCGTTCATTTCCGCCGACGTGCCGAAGATCCTGGCGCTGAAGCCCGACCTGGTGCTGACGTTCTCCGACCTGCAGGCCGACATCGTCACGGAACTGGTGCGCAAAGGCGTCGCGGTGCACGCCTTCAACCAGCGCGACATCGCCGGCATTCTCGACATGATCCGCACGCTCGGCGCGCTGGTCGGCGCGGCGGACAAGGCGGACGCGCTGGCGCAGACGTTCGAGGCGCGGCTCACGCAGTCGCGCGAGCGCGCCGACGCGTTGCCGCGCAAGCCGCGCGTCTATTTCGAGGAATGGGACGACCCGATGATCTCGGGCATCGGCTGGGTGTCGGAACTGATCGAAGCGGCGGGCGGCATCGACACGTTCAAGAATCTTTCGCGTGAGCAGAGCGCCAAGGGCCGCATCCTGCTGCCCGGCGCGGTGATCGGCGCCAAGCCCGACATCATCGTCGGCTCGTGGTGCGGCAAGAAATTCGTGCCGGCGAAGGTGGCGGCGCGGCCCGGATTCGATGCAATCCCGGCGGTGCGCGACGGTTTCCTGCGCGAAATCAAGTCGACGATCATCTTGCAGCCCGGCCCCGCGGCGCTGACCGATGGCCTCGCCGCGCTGGAGGGCATCGTCGCGGAATGGGCAATCCGTCATCCTGAGGTGCGAGCGTAGCGCCTCGAAGGATGGACGGCCACGCTGTGGCAACGCCTGGGCCGATTCATCCTTCGAGGGCCATGCTTCGCATGGCCACGTCAGGATGACGGATCAAGGTTTGGCCGCGAGCTTCCCCAAAATGTCAGCAAGATAATCGAACGCGCCGATCAGGCTCGGGCCCGCGCACAGCGTGAATCGGCTCGGCAGCTCGATGCGCTTCCGAGCCGGATACATCTCGCGCAGCGCCGGATGCGTGAGGTAGAGCGCGCCCTGCCCGTCCGGATGCTCGATGTGGCTCGCCATCACCAGATAGTCGGGCTTCAGCTCGATCAGTCTCTCCAGCGGCACGTATCCGCCGTAGCCGTTCGGCGCGCCGCGCGGCGGCGTCAGCCCGGCTTCGGCCATCAGCGCGGAGGCCAGGCTGTCCGGGCCGACGGTGTAGCCGCTGTTGCCGATCAGTAGCGCGCTCGACGACATCGGGCGCGGCGTGGCCGCGAGCCGGCGCCGCGCCGCGTCGATCCGCGCGATCAAGGCCTCGCCGCGCTGCGGATGGCCGAGCAATTTCGCGACGTCGCGGACCTGCGCGCGGGCGGCGTCGAGATTCGCCACCACGTCGACGCTAACCACGCGAAAGCCGAGGCTGCGTAACAGGCGCTGCGTCAGCGGCCGGTCCCAGGTGCCGACCAGCACGAGATCGGGCCGGTGCGGCACCAGCGCTTCGGCCTGCAGCGGTAGCTTGGGCAACGCACGCGCCTGTTCGGCGACCGCCGAGATTTTGAGATCGCTGGCATAGGGCGACAGCCCGACGATCTGCGAGGGGTCGGCCAGCGCAACCACGAGCTGGTCGGCGCACAGGTTGAACGACGCGATGCGCTGGGGCGTGTCGGCGTGAGCAGACAGCATGTGTGCTGCAACCAGCAGCATCGCCCCACACACCGCTGTCATCGTCCGCGAAAGAGGACGATCCAGTAGCCACCGCGCGATGCCGTATCCAGCGATCCTGCCCATTCAAACGCCTGTGGTTACTGGATGCCCGCTTTCGCGGGCATGACAGCCGTATTGGAGTGACGGACGCAACCCTGTAGGAAATACCGTAGGAAACGTAACATGCTTTCAAGCTGCCGCAGCGACCTACGCCTGGTTCTCGCGCTCGCGGCGCTGGTTCTGGTGCTGGCCGTCATCTCGCTGATGAGCGGCCCGGCGAGCATCACGCCGCGCCAGGCGCTCTCCGGACTGTTCGACGGCCAGGGCGCCGAGGGCATCATCGTGCGCGACATCCGCCTGCCGCGCACACTGCTCGCGATCCTGATCGGTGCGACGTTCGGCTTGTCCGGCGCGGCGCTGCAGGGCCTGCTGCGCAACCCGCTCGCGGAGCCTGCGCTGTTCGGCGCGCCGCAGGCGGCCTCGGTCGGTGCATCGTTCATGATCGCGTATGGATTTGCGGGGGCGACCTCGTTCGCGGTGCCGCTCGCCGGCATTGCCGGCGCGCTGGTCTCGGTCGGCGGACTCGTTGCGATCGCAGGACGGCGCGCGAGCCTCACCGTGACGCTGCTGGCGGGCTTGGCGTTCGCGAGCTTCGCCGGCGCGGGCACTGCGCTGATCCTCAACCTCGCGCCGACGCCCTATGCCGCGCTCGAAGTCGCGTTCTGGCTGCTCGGCTCGCTGGAGGACCGCAGCGTCGATCATCTTCTGATCGCCGCGCCGTTCCTGCTTGCAAGCTGGATCCTGCTGGCGCTCAACGCGCGCGCCTATCGCGCGCTGACGCTCGGCGAAGATGCCGCCGCGTCGCTCGGAGTCGATCTCAATCGCACCCGCATGATGGTGGTGGTCGGCACCGCGCTGGGCGTCGGGGCCGCGGTGGCGGTCGCCGGGTCGATCGGCTTCATCGGACTGGTGGCGCCGCACCTGGTGCGGCGATGGGTCGGCTCCGATCCGGCTCGCGTGTGCCTGCCCACCGCGCTGATGGGCGCCGCCCTGCTCACCGCCGCCGACATCGCGGTGCGGCTCATTCCGGCCAATCCGAACGCCACCGCGATCGAGCTCAAGCTCGGCGTCGTCACGGCGCTGATCGGCGTGCCATTCTTCCTGGCGATGATCTTCCGCGAGCGCCGTCTGCTGGAAGGATCGCCGCAATGAGCGCCATCCTGCAGGCGCAAGGTGTCGGCGTCCGGCTCGGCGGCGTGCCGATCGTCAACGGCGCAGACCTTTCGTTGCGCACCGGCGAGCTCACGGCGATGGTCGGACCGAATGGCGCGGGCAAGACCACCCTCATTCGCGCACTGGCCGGACTGCTGCCTTTCGAAGGCCGCATCGCCATCAACGGCCGCGCGCTCGCCGAGATTTCAGCGCGCGAGCGCGCCCGGCGCATCGCGTATCTGCCGCAAGGCAACGTGTTCCACTGGCCGCTTTCGGTCGCCGACGTGGTGGCGCTGGGCCGCACGCCGCACGCCGATCCGTTCTCCGGCATCACCGCCGACGACCGCGCGGCGGTGGTGCGGGCGCTGACGATCACCGAAACCGAGACCTTTGCAACGCGGCCGGTGACGACGCTGTCCGGCGGCGAGCGGGCGCGCGTGGCTCTGGCCCGCGCGCTGGCGACGCAGGCCGCCGTGCTGCTCGCCGACGAGCCGACCGTCTCGCTCGATCCACGCCACCAGCTCGTGGTGATGCAGTTGCTGCGCGACGCCGCGCGGGCTGGCGGCGCGGTGCTTGCGGTGGTGCATGACCTCGCGCTGGCGGCGCGCTTCGCCGATCGCGTGCTGGTGATGGATAAGGGCCGCATCGTCGCCGATGCGCCGCCCGGCGAGGCGCTGACGGCAGAGCGGATTGCGGCGGTGTTTGGAGTGGAAGTGATACCTGTCGATGTCGGCGGAGCGACAGTGCCGGTCGCGAGCCGGGCGATTTAGCGCGCGGGCTCACAAGACGCGCCTTCCGACATGTCCGCTTTGTGCCGACTCATGCAGTGCAGCAAGATGCACCCTCTTCATTCAATGACGTCGGTGGCACGAGACAGGAGTATTGGGGAGATGGTGAGTCCAAGCGCCTTCGCGGTCTTGAGGTTGATAACGAACTCGAATTGCGTTGGCTGTTGAACCGGAAGGTCGGCAACTTTCGCTCCCTTCAATATCCGGTCAACGTAGGCAGCGGCGTTCCGATGGAGTTCGGGAGCCCTTACTGTGTAAGCCATCAAGCCGCCAGCATCCGTAACCGGCAGCAAAAAAGGATATATCGCGGGCAACTTGTACTGGGCCGCTAGCTCAGTCACACGCGCGCGATGAACAAGGAACATGCTCTCTTCCGTTATAAGAGCGCCTTCCGCTCGTCCTCGGCTCCCAGCTTCGAATGCGGCCGGAATGTCATCAACAGTACGGATGTCCTGAACTTGCAGTGTCAGGCCCAGGGAGCCGGCTGCTCGCTCCATTGCTTTCACCTGTACCGGCGCAATGGGGTCAGCGAGGAACGAAAGCACAAGCACTCGCGAAATCCCCGGCACAAGTTCCTTTACGAGTTCGAGTCGCTTGACCGCCATCTCAGGCACCATCAGCGACATGCCGGTAATATTTTCAGAGGGTCTTGAGAGGCTTTCTACAAGACCGGTCCCAACCGGGTCGCCAAGCGCAACCATCACAATTGGAATCGTGCGGGTTGCCTTCTTCAATAGATGAGCGGCGGGAGTTGTAGTTACGGCGATGACGTTCGGCTTCAACGCCAGGCATTCGTCGATCAGGCTAGGGAAGCGATCACCCTTGTTGTCGGCAGATAGATAACTGATCCAAACATTGCGGCCCTGCGCATACCCCAAGTCCTGCAGGCCTTGAAAAAATCCGTCAAACCTTGGCGACCGGGTCTGCAACGTCCCCGGATCGAACGTCAGAAAGCAGAGCCGCGGGATGCTCTGTTGTTGTTGCGCTCGCGCCAGGCACGGCGACGCGACAGTTGCACCAGTCAAAAAGCCAAGAAATTCCCGACGCCTCATGCCAGTCCCCCATCTCTACGAGGTTACACCGTAGCGGTATATGTGCGCACCTTGGTAGAGGCTGAATCCTTCGCTACTGCAACATGGCAGTCTGGCCGATGTCCTACATGGGTCAGAGCGGACGTCGTCAGGCTGCAGCGCGCGCTGCTTTCAGGTAACTCTCATCCACATACGCCTTCGGATCGTCGCTCGCGCTCTTCGCCAGCAGGTTGGTTTCCTTCAGCGTAGCGATGACCTGCGCCAGCCCCTTCAGGTTCACCGACACATCGCGCGTCAGCGCATCGGTGCCGGTGAAGAAATCCCATGCCCGTTCGGCATGGTGGATCGGCGCCGGCAATTCGCGGGCGGCGATCGCGGACGCGGCGGCGCGGTTGGCGTACAGCCACTCGGTGGCGCGCAGGATCGCGCGCAGAAAACGCACCAGCACGTCGCGGTTCTTCTCGGCCCATTGGCTGTTGATGTTGACCGAGACGAACTGCCAGTCCGGCACGTACTCGATAACGTCGCCGAGGTTGTTCATGCCAACCTCCTCGGCCACGTAGTTCCACGGCACCGACTGCAATCCGGCGTCGATCTCGCCGGCCAGCAGCGCCTTGTGGCGCGGCGGCACGCCGCCGGTGTGCTTGACCTGATAGTCGCCGGGATAGCTTAGCCCGTGCGCCTCCAGCATCGCCTTCACATGGAAGAACGTGCCCTCCTTGTCGCTGAAGATGCCGATCATGCGGCCGCGCAGATCCTCGATGCGCTTGAACGGCGCGCGCGTGATCAGCGAATGCACCAGCTTGCCGGCGTTGCCCGCCACGATCTTGAGTGGCCCGCCCTCCGCCTGATTCTGGATCGGCAACTCGGGCGAGCCGATGTAGACTTGGAAGGTGCCGTCGAGCAACGGCGCAACCTGCGACGCATTGCCGTAAATCGTGCCCTCGACCTGGAGGCCCTCCTTGGCGAAGAAGCCATGCTCCTGCGCGGCCCACAGCGGCACGTTGAAGTAAGTTCGCGAAACCAGACCGGCTGCAATCTTGTCAGGCATGCAAACTCCACGCGCACATCATACCCGTCATCCTGAGGCGCTCGCGCGCAACGCGAGCCTCGAAGGATGACGGATCGGGAGTTTGCACGTCACTCACCAATTGGACAATATGACGCCGAGGGAGAACGACATGGCCGTCCGATCCATCGCCGGTTGCATGCTGCTGACACTCGCCGCGCTGGCGATGGCAAACGCGTCAGCCGCCGCGCAATCGCAGATCACCGTCGTCGTTTCGGTCGCCGCGGGCGGATCTTCCGACATCGGGCTGCGCACCGTCGCAGCCCAGGTCGAGCAGATGGGCGGGCCGAAGATCGTGATCGAGGCTCGGCCCGGCGGCGGCGGCGTGACCGCGACGCTCGGCGTGAAGGATGCGGCTCCCGACGGGCGTACGCTGCTGCTCGCGAGCTATGCGACGTTCGTCGTCAATCCGGCGATGGGCACCACACAGTACGATCCGATTGCCGACTTCCAGCCGGTCACGACGCTGTTCTCGTTCCCGGTCATGCTCGCGGTGCCCTCAGCGGTCGAAGCCAGGTCGGTCGCGGAGCTGATCGCGCTCGCCAAGAAAAAGCCCGGCGGCCTGTCCTACGCGTCGCAGGGCGTCGGCACGGCCGGCCATCTGCTCGGCGAGCTGTTCAAGAAGAGCACCGGAGCGCCGCTGGTCCACATTCCCTACAAGGGCGCCGCGCCGGCGGTGATCGATCTGGTCGCCGGCCGCGTCGACATGATGTTCGTCGGTGTGCTGCCGAGCAAGCAGCACCTCGCCGTCGGATCGCTGCGCGCGCTCGCCGTCACCTCCAGAACCAGAATGCCCGAGGTGCCGGACGCGCCCACGATGGCCGAAGCCGGCCATCCTGACGTCGATTCGGAGTTCGTCTGGTTCGGCCTCGTGGTGCCGGCGAAGACGCCGGATTCCGTGGTGAAAGGCTTGCACGAACTGTTCGCCAAGGCAGCCGCGTCGCCGGAGGTCAAGGCCAAGCTCGCGGCCCAGGGCATCAGCGCCCAATCGAGCACGCCGGCCGAGCTTGCCGCGCGCATCAAGGCCGACACCGCAAAGTTCGGGCCGCTGGTCAAGGCATCGGGCGTGGCGAAGTAGAGACGCCGCTCTCAGCGCCGCAGCACCGCGCGTAACCGCCTCCGTGCGAAGCGAAGCCTCGCCAGCGCGCGGCCGATCGGCGTCTTCGGCTGCAGCGGCTCAGGCTCGGCGAGCTGCAGGCCGAACATGGTGACCGCGCCTTCAACCAGGGTGTGCGCCACCAGCGACACCTGCCCCAGTGACACGAAATCGTTGATGCGCGGCGTGCGGCCGAGCCGCTTGACGAAAAAATCCGCGAGACTTGTCCCGGCGTCGGCCGGGTCGACCGTTATGCCGTAGATTTCCGCCAGCGCGCCCAGCGTGGCGTCGCCCGGCACGAAAAAGTCCTCGACCACCATCGGCGTCGCCGCGGCCTGCGCGCCTTCGACGAAGAAACGGTCCAGCGCCTGCGCACGATCGGGCGGCGCGAGGAAATAGACGTGGTCGCCCTCCCGCACGTCGCCCGCCTCCTCCGGCGTGAACACGCGCTCGTCGCGCACCACCAGCGTGAGCTTGGCCCACGAAGGGCGGATGCCGCGCCGCAGATAAGGGCTGCCGGCAATCACCGGATAGCCGACCAGCTCCTGCTCGAGCTGGCCCGGCAGATCGAGCTCGGTGCGCCGCGCCGAGACGTCGGTGCGCGGCAGCGCGATGTGCAGCCGCCGCGCCGCCGGCGAGATGGTCCAGCCCTGCACGATCAGCGACACCAGCACGATGACGAAGCCGACGTCGAAGTAGACGTGCGCCTTGGGCAGGCCGATCAGCAGCGGGATCGAGGCGATGAAGATGCCAACCGCGCCGCGTAGCCCGACCCATGAGATGAACAGCTTCTCGCGATTGGTGAATCGGAACGGCCAGAGGCTGATAAACACCGCGGCCGGGCGCGCGATGAACATCAGCGTGAACGCGATTGCCAGCGCCGGCAGGATGGTCTGCGGCAGGCGGCTCGGCCAGGCGAGCAGGCCAAGGATCACGAACATGCCGATCTGGGCCAGCCAGGTCACGGCGTCGAGGAATGTCACCAGCGTGTTATGGGCGCGGGTCGAGCTGTTGCCGACCACCAGCCCGGCGATATAGACCGCAAGAAAGCCGGAGCCGTGGGCCGACTGCGCGAAGGCAAATATCACCACCGCGGCGGTCGCAACGAATGGCGCGTGCAGGCCCTGCGGCAGGTTGAGCCGGTTCAGCACCAGCACTGCGAGCCTGCCGCCGAAATAGCCGATCAGGCCGCCGAGCACGAATTCGCGGGCCAGCAGCATGGCAATGCTGCTCCACGTCCTGTTGCCGAGCAGCAGGTATTCGACCAGCGCGATGGTTAGGAAGATCGCGACCGGATCGTTGAGACCGGATTCGACCTCCAGCGTGGCGTTGACGCGCGGGCGCAGGCGCAGGCCCTTGGCGTGCAGCAGGAAGAACACGGCGGCGGCGTCGGTCGAGGCCACCACGGCGCCGGCCAGCAGCGCCTCCGGCAAGCTCATGCCCAGGGTGAGCATCGCAGCCGGCGCGGTGAGCGCGGCGGTGATCACGACGCCGGCCGTCGACAGCGTCACGGCGGGGCCCAGTACGTTGCGGAAGGTCTGGAACCGGGTACGCAGGCCGCCGTCGAACAGGATCAGGCCGAGCGCCACCGAGCCGACGGTATAGGCCATCTCGACGTCGTCGAAGATGATGCCGCCGGGGCCGGATTCGCCGGCCAGCATGCCGACCAACAGGAAGGCGAGCAGCAAGGGGGCGCCGAACCGCAACGCGACCAGGCTCGACATGATGCCGAACAGCACCAGCAGCGAGCCCAGCAGCAGCGAAAGACTGATTGCGTCGAGAGATTGCATCGTCGGTCCCTGCCCCGTTTCCTATTGGCAGCGGGACGCGACGGCAAGTCATTCCGGGGCGCGGTCGCTGACACCTCGCCCCGCTCTTGGCGGGAAGAGGTCGACCGAGCGCAGCGAGGTCGGGTGAGGGGCATGGCAACGGCCCCTCACCCGGCTCGGTCCTTCGGACCTCGCCACCCTCTCCTTGCTTCGCGGGGCGAGGGAAGAAAAATCAAAACCCGACCTTGTCGCCGCCCTTGAGCGAAAGGATCTCGCGCGCCTCGTCGGGCCCTGCGACCTCGAGACCGATGCCCTCGATGATCTTCCGCACGTTCGAGACCTGCTGTGCATTCGACTCGGCCAGCTTGCCTGGACCGATCCAAAGCGAGTCCTCCATGCCGACGCGGACGTTGCCGCCCATTGCCGCCGCCTGGGCTGCGATCCGCATCTGGCTGGCGCCGGCGCCCAGCACCGACCAGTGATAGTTGTCGCCCAACAGCCGATCGGCGGTGCGCTTCATCATGATAACGTCCTCGGGATGGGTGCCGATGCCGCCGAGGATGCCGAACACCGACTGCACGAACACCGGTGGCTTCACCACGCCGCGGTCGAGGAAATGCTTCAGCGTGTAGAGGTGGCCGATGTCGTAGCACTCGATCTCGAACCGGGTGTTGTTTCCGGCGCAGGTGGTCAGGATGAACTCGATGTCGGCGAGCGTGTTCTTGAACATGCCCTTGCGCGTGCCTTCGAGATACGGCTCCTCCCAATCGTGTTTGAACTTGCCCTTGTAGCGCGGGATCATCGGATAGAGCCCGAAGTTCATGGTGCCCATGTTGAGCGAGGCGACCTCGGGCTTGAAGGTGGCGGCCGGCTTGACGCGCTCCTCCACCGACATGGTCGGCGAGCCGCCGGTGGTGATGTTCACTCCCACGTTGGAGCGCTGCTTGATCACCTTGAGAAACGGCGCGAACGCCTCCGGCGTCTGGTCGGGCCGGCCGTCCTGCGGATTGCGCGCGTGCAGGTGAACGACCGCGGCGCCGGCCTCGGCCGCGCCGATCGCGGCGTCGGCGATCTGCT
>JBEVIJ010000091.1:0-35802 GCA_040510745.1 Xanthobacteraceae bacterium | reverse complement strand
TGCATCGCCGACACCGTCGCGGTGATCGCGTTCGGCGCCGCCCTACCCTGGAGCCGGATCGTGCTGCGCTACGCCGGACGGATGGGGCGAGGCGGCAAAAGCCGCGTGCTGCAGCCCGGAGGGGCGTTGCTGCGTGCGCCGATGGCCGCGTTCGCCAACGGCGCGCTGGCGCACGCCTTCGAGATGGACAACCTGACGTGGCCGAACAGCGGCGTGCATCCCGGCGCCACAATGCTCGTGCCTGCTCTCGCGGTGGCGCAGGAGCGCAGCATCGGCGGGCGCGAGCTGCTCACCGCATTCGTCGCCGGCGCCGAGACGATGATCCGGATCGGGCGGGCGACCAAGCACAACAACGAAGGCCGCGGCTTTCACGCGCCGGGCACCACCGGGCCGTTCGGCGGCGCGGCCGCGGCCGGGCGGCTGATGAAGTTCGACGCCGGCAAGATGATGAACGCGCTTGGAATTGCCGGCTCGCTGGCCTGCGGGCTCTTGGAGTTCGCGCGGTCGGGAACCGGAGCGATGGTCAAGCGGATGCACATGGGGCGCGCCGCGGAGAGCGGCGTTCTGGCGGCGGGTTTGGCGGCGGACGGTTTCACTGGGCCTTCGACAGTCTTGGAGGGGCCGTTCGGCTTTCTCAACGTTTATTGCGGGGAAGATCACGACCTCGCGGCGCTGACGACCAACCTCGGCAGCGAGTTCGCGACCTTGCGCATCATGCTCAAGCGCTTCCCGGTGCACATCACGTCGCATACTTCGGTGCAGGCGGTCGCGGATTTGCGGCGCGAGCATGGCTACGCCAGCGACGACGTCGCCGCGATTCACATCGCCGGCAATCCGAAGATGGCGACCATCAATAATATTCCCGAGCCGGCCGACCTGATGATGTCGCAATACTCGCTGCCGTTCTGCGTTGCCCTCGCGCACTACAAGGAGCCGCGCGACCCGCGCTCGTTCAGCGCCGCGACGTTCAACGATCCGGCGATCCGCGCGCTGGCCAGGCGCGTGAAGATCACGGTGTCCGACGAGGCCAAGCACGGCCACACGCTTGCCTCGACCGTCACGGTGACGCTCAAGAACGGCCGCGCGCTGACGAAGCGCGCCGACGACTTCAAGGGCACGCCCGACTCGCCGCTCGACCGCGCCGAGATGCGGGAGAAATTCCTACTGCTGACGCGGCATTGCGAGCAACGCGCCATGGAGCGGCTGTTCGATCGCATCCAGCATCTCGAGGACGAGCGCACGCTCGACTGGATGAAGGTTGCTGCCAAGCGCAGCAGCGCGCGGCCACGCAGAGCGAAGCGTAAGACATGACCGCCGAGCTTACGACCCGCGTCCTTACCGCGGACGACGACGCCATCGCGGAAGCGGCGCACTGCCTCGGCGCGGGTGGGCTTGTGGCGTTCCCGACCGAGACGGTGTACGGCCTCGGCGCCGACGCCACCGACGGCAGGGCCGTGGCGCGCCTTTACGCCGCCAAGGGACGGCCTGCCTTCAATCCCCTGATTGCTCATGTGCCCGACATCGCGGCCGCGCGAGCCCTTTCGACATTCAACGAAGCGGCCGAGCAGCTTGCCGCGGCGTTCTGGCCGGGACCGCTCACGCTCGTCCTGAACAAACGGCCGAACTGCCCGGTCGCCGACCTTGCAACCGCGGGGCTCGACAGCATCGCCATTCGCGTGCCCGATCATCCGGTGGCGCATGGCCTATTGCGCGCGCTCGGCAGGCCGGTGGTGGCGCCATCCGCCAACCGCTCCGGCCATGTCTCGCCGACCGCCGCGGCGCACGTGCTCAGCGACTTGCGCGGCCGAATCGACATGATCCTCGATGGCGGGCCGACGTTGGTCGGCATCGAATCCACCATCGTCGCCTGCCTTGATCGTCCCGCGTTGCTGCGGCCCGGCGGCGCGCCGCGCGGCGCTATCGAACGCGTGCTTGGCACGACATTGGCCGAAGCACCACTGGAAGAACCCGTCGCTCCGCTCGCGCCCGGAATGCTGGCCTCGCACTACGCGCCGCGCGCCCGGCTGCGGCTTAATGCAAGAGACGTCCGCGACGGGGAGGCGTTGCTTGCGTTTGGGCCGGATCGAACGGCCGGCGCCGCCCGGCATACGCTCAATCTTTCGGAAGCGGGCGACCTGGTCGAAGCCGCCGCCAACCTGTTTTCACACCTGCGTACGCTCGACGCGCTCAACGCGACCACAATTGCCGTCATGCCTATCCCCGGGGAAGGTCTCGGCGAGGCGATCAACGACCGGCTGTCTCGTGCCGCCGCGCCCAAGGCGTACTGATCACACCCGAACCGGCGCTGTTTCACGGCCAGCAAACTGCGCTATGTTGGCGCCACCCTTCGTTCGAGCGGAAACCCGATGCTGAATCCCTCTCCCGACATCATCTCCCGCTTCGCCAAGGTGGTGGGCGAAAAGAATGCCATCACCGACCCGGAGAAGCAGACGCCCTATCTGGTCGAGTTCCGCGGCCTCTGGACCGGGCATACGCCGGTGGTGCTGCGGCCAGGCTCGACCAAGGAAGTGTCGGAATTACTGGAAATCGCCAACGAAACCTCGACCGCGATCGTCCCCCAAGGGGGCAACACGGGGTTGGTCGGGGGGCAGCTCTCCCATAACGGCGAAGTGGTCCTCTCGCTCAACCGCATGGACAAAATCCGCGAGGTCGACGCGGTTTCCAACACGATCACCTGCGAAGCCGGCGTCACCTTGCAGCGCGCGCGCGAAGCCGCCGCCAACGCCGACCGGCTCTATCCGCAACTGCTGCCGTCGGAAGGCACCTGCACCATCGGCGGCAATCTCTCGACCAACGCGGGCGGCACCGCGGCGCTCGCGCACGGCGTGGCGCGCTCGCACGCGCTCGGGCTTGAAGTGGTGCTGGCCGACGGCCGCATCCTCAACAACCTGAACAAGCTCAAGAAAGACAACACCGGCTACGACCTCAAAAACCTGTTCATCGGCGCAGAAGGCACGCTCGGCATCATCACCGCTGCCGTGCTGCGCCTGGTGCCGCGTCCCCGCTCGGTCGAGACCGCATGGGCCGCAATTCCGTCGGTGCAGGCCGCGGTTGACCTGCTGGGGCTTGCCACCGAACGCACCGCCGGCGGCGTCACCAGCTTCGAGATCATGTCACGCGAGGGCATCGAGATCGTGGTCAAGCACGCCGGTGCGCGCAATCCGCTCACCACCGCGTCGCCCTATTGCATGCTGATCGAGTTGTCGTCGCAGCGGCACGAGGGCCTGCGCGACTCGCTGGAGCAGTTCATGACCGAAGGCCATGAAAAGGGCCTCGTGCTCGACGCCACGATCTGCGAGAGCGTCGAGCAGGCCAAGGCATTCTGGAAAATCCGCGAACAATTCGGCGAGATGCAGGGCCGCGAGGGTGGCTCGATCAAGCACGACGTGTCGGTGCCGGTCGCCAAAATCCCGGCCTTCATTGAGGAAGCCAACGCCGCCGCGGTGAAGCTCATCCCCGGTTCCCGTCCGCTGCCGTTCGGCCACGTCGGCGACGGCAACATCCACTACAACATCACGCAGCCGGTTGGCGCCGACAAGACCGAATACCTCAAGCGCTGGGACGACATGAACGACGTGATCTACAAGATCGTGCTGAAGCACGGCGGCTCGGTGTCGGCCGAGCACGGCGTCGGCATCGTCAAGCGCGACTACCTGCCGAAGATTAAGGACCCGGTCGCCTACGAGTTGATGAAGACGCTCAAGCGGACGCTCGATCCGAACGGCATCCTCAATCCCGGTAAGGTGCTGTGAGCGTCGTGCGGCGCGCCGGACGCTAGATGCTTGCCCGGTTAATCGATGCCGATGTGGTGCTGCGCGCTGGGCGAAACCGCGGCGTACAGGCGTTGATCGGCGCCGCGTTCGTCTTCTATCTTGTCTATCACCTCACCCGGTTTCAGTTCGCGCAGATGTGGCCGATCGCGCTTTTGGGCGATGCGGCGATCCTGTTTGAAGCTTCCAGGGACACGTTCACACGTGGCGCGTACCCGGACGGCACGTTTCCTTACTCGCCATCGGCGGTGATCCTGTTTCGCGCCCTCGGCCTTCCCGGCCCGACGATCTTCATGCTCGGCTGGTACGTCCTGATGGCGGCGGGCCTGGTCGTGTCGGTGCGGGCCGCACTGACGCAGGAGCGGGCAGAAATCCGCGCCGCGTGGCCGCTGATCGGAGCGATCGCGGTGGTCCTAGCCAGCTCGCCGATCAGCTGGGACCTGCGCAACGCCAACAGCAACCTAGTCTACCTCGGGCTCGTCATGGCCGGATACGGACTCGCGGGCCGCCGGCCGATGCTGGCCGGCGTGCTGGTTGGATTGAGCGTCTCGCTCAAGCTCTACAGCGGCCTGCTGATGGCGTGGCTGATGGTGAACGGCCCGCGCCGGATGTTCTACGCGGGCGCAGTGGCGATGGTGGTTCTTTGGGTCGCGCTGCCGCTCGCCCTGTTCGGCCTCGATGGCACATTGCGGCTCTACGCCGGGTGGCGTGAACAGGTCGCGCATATCGCAGACCTGACCTATCACACAGCGCTCGCTGCTAACCGCGAGACCGGACCGCCGCTGGTCACGCTGCATAAGGCGATCGTCAATCTCACCGGCGAGAGCTTCCAGTCGTTTTTGACGCAAGCCTGGCTTTGGGTGCTGCGCGCGATCTGGTTTGCTGCCCTGGCATGGTATGTATGGCGGTGCCGGCGCTGCCTGCTTGCCGCAGCGCCCTCGAGGGCAGCGCTGGCGGACTGGACCGTGCTGCTGCTCGCGCCGCTGCCGTTCAGCCCCTGGCTTGAGCCCTATCACGCGATTCCGCTGCTGGTCGGTGCAATGCTGTGCGCCGCAATCGCACTCGACAGGCAGATCGAACGCCGTGATCGCTGGATCGCACTCGCGGCGCTCGCAGCGCTGGCGCTGTTCCTCGTGGTGCGAGTGCCATTCGCCATCCGCGGGCTGCAACTGCTGGTGCAATTTCTCGCCTTGGTCATTGCCCTTGGGCTGTTGCGGCCGCGGCTCGCACCGTTGCCGGCATCCGGCTGAACCGCCCAACGTCACGCGCACGGCCCCGGAGTGGGCAGAAATCGTCACGTTGCGACGTTGTCACCCTTTGCCGGGGCCGAAGCTGCCGATAACATGGCCCTCCGACATGAAGACCGCGCCGACAACGCGGCACCGCCAAGCCATTCCACGGAGGGAACACCATGACGACGTCGCGCCGGACTTTCCTGAAAGGCGGCCTCGCCGCCACCGCGGCCACCGGTCTACATGCGCCCGCCGTGTTGGCGCAGAGCGCCGCGGTCGAACTCAAGATGCACAGCTTCGTGCCGCCGAACCACGTGATCTGGACCGATGTTTTGATGCCGTGGGGTGCCGACGTGGCGAAGCACAGCAACAATCAGCTCACCATCAAATTTTTCCCGGCCATGCAGCTCGGCGGCAAGCCGCCTGAACTCTATCGCCAGGCCGTGCAAGGCATCGCCGACATCGTTTTCACGCTGCCGGGCTACACGTCGGCCGACTTCCCGATGATGGCGCTGACCGAACTACCCGGCACGGCCAAGACGGCCGAGGAAGGCACGAGGAAACTCTGGCAGAACTTCGACCAATTCCTGGCGCGCGACTTCAAGGGCACCAAAGTGTTGATGCTCTGGAATTCCGATTCGGCGTCGATCATGACCAAAGCGAAGCCGGTCAAGACGCTCGAAGACATGAAGGGGATGAAAATCCGCACGCCGTCGGCCGCGCAGTCCGCGCAGCTCGACGCGCTGGGCGCAACGCCGATCGATATGCCGGCGCCCGCGATCTACAACAACCTCGACCGCGGCGTGATCGACGCCTCGATGATCCCGATGTCCGCTGCGCTCGACTTCAAGCTGATCGAAGTCGCGAAGTTCTACACCATCGACGCTCCGCTCGGCCGCTCGCCGTTCCTGATCGCGATGAACAGAGCGAAGTACGACGGGCTTGCGCCGAACCTAAAGAAGGTGATCGACGACACCACCGGCCTGTCGCTCAGCCTCAAGGGCGCCGACACCTACGACAAGAAGTGCAACGAGGCGATCGCCGCTGCAAAGAAAGACAAGGAAGTCATTACGCTCTCCGACGCCGAAGCCAAGCGCTGGACCGCCGCCTTCCGGCCCATGATCGAGAGGACGGTCGCGGAGAGCGAAAAGGCCGGTCTCCCGGCCCGCGGGCTGGTCAATGCGTACAAGCTGCTCGGCTAACGCCTGAGAATTGGGGGGACGGGTGGAAGGGCTGGGTAACACCGAAGGGTCGACAAGCCCTTTCGGTAAATTTCTGCGCTTGATGTCGCTCGCCGCCGGCTGGGTCGTGGTGGCGCTGATGGCCTACACGGTCATCGACGTGTTTCTGCGCTACGTCTTTAACCACCCGTTCCGCGGCTCGCTCGAGGTGACCGAGTTCGCGATGGCATTGATCGTGTTCCTTGGCATCGCCTACTGCGGTTGGCTCGGCGGGCATGTCGCGGTCGATATTTTCGAGCGGCCTCTGGACAATCCGAAGCTGCGCTTTGTGCCGGTGATCCTCACGTTCGTGAGCGCGCTGCTGTTCGCTGCAATTGCGTGGCTTACCGCCGGCGACGCGATCGGCGCGTCGCATCGCATCAGCAACATGATGCGCTGGCCCCACTGGCCGTTTCAGGCCGCGGTCGCGTTCGGCGCGGCGATGTACGCCGTCGTGCTGCTGATTCAGTGCGTAAATATGGTGCGGAAGGGCTGACCCAGCGATGACGAGTGCGAACTGGATCGGTCTTGGCGGCATTGCTGTGCTGCTGCTGCTCATGACGCTGCGTATGCCGATCGGCACCGCAATGCTGCTGGTCGGCATCATCGGCTTCGGCGTCCTTAACGGCTGGCCGGCTGCGATCGCCGCACTTGGCAATTATCCCTATCAGTACGCAGCGGTGTACGACTTCTCCGTCATTCCGCTGTTCGTGCTGATGGGCAATCTCGGCTCGGTGTCCGGTATGGCGCGCGATCTGTATTCCGCCGCCTACGCGTGGATTGGCCATGTGCGTGGCGGGCTCGCTCACGCCACCATTCTCGCGTGCGCCGGTTTCGCCGCGGTATCGGGATCGAGCGTCGCTTCGGCAGTGACCATGGGCAAGGTCTGCCTGCCAGAGATGCGCCGCTACAACTACAGCCATCGCCTGGCGACCGGCGTCATCGCCGCCGGCGGTACGCTCGGCATTCTGATTCCGCCATCGACGGCGTTCGTGCTCTACGGGCTGCTCACCGAGCAGTCGATCGGACGTCTGCTGCTCGCCGGCATCCTGCCGGGCATCCTGCTGACCGCGATTTTCATGATCACGGTCGCGATCTGGATGCGCTTCAAGCCGCACTACGGCCCGCCGGGCCCGCGGATGAGCTGGCCGGAACGCAAGGCCAGCATGACCCGCGCGCTGCCGATGATGTCGATCGTGCTTGTGAGCATCGGCGGCATTTACGTGGGGGTGTTCACGCCCACCGAGGCGGCGGCGGTCGGCGCCGCGCTGGCGTTCGGCTATGCGCTATGGCGCAAGTCGCTCGGCGGCGGCGCGCTCTCGACCATCCTGATCGAGACGGTCAACACCACCGCGCTGGTGTTCCTGATCCTGATCGGCGCGTTGATCTTTGGGCCGTTCCTGGCGCTCAGCGGCTTGCCGGAGAAGATCGCAGCATCGCTCGCGGGGCTCGACGTGCCGCGCGTCGTCATCCTGGTCCTGGTTCTTGCGGTCTATATCGCACTCGGCACTTTCCTCGAAGGCTTCTCGATGCTGGTGCTCACGCTGCCGATCGTCGTCCCGATCATGCAGACGCTGGGGTATGACCTGATCTGGTTCGGCGTCGTGATGGTGATCGTGCTGGAGATGGGGCTGATCGACCCTCCGGTCGGCATCAACGTGTTCATCGTCAAGGGCTTGGTGCCGGACGTGCCGATGAGCGAGATTTTCGCCGGCGTGCTGCCGTTCTGGTTCGCCATGATGGTCTGCATCGCCACCCTGATCGCATTTCCGGACATCGCGACGTTCATTCCCAACACCATGATCGGGAAATAGCTACGCGCTAGAACAGCGAGCCCTGCCCGCTGTCGGCGGCGCGCTTTTGCCTCGCTGTCTGCCGGAACTGCGATTCCGCCTCCGGCAACGCTGTGTAAGGTTCGAGCAGGTCGGGCGCGTCATTGGTGACCTTGTTGACCGCCGGCGACACCTCGTAGACCTCCATCGAGCCATCCGGCGCCGGCTTGATCAGTTCCGCCGCGATCCGCGTGTCGGCTTCGCTGCTCAGCCACAAGTCGAACTGGTCCGGCGGCACGATCACCGGCGCGCGGTGATGGACCGCGGCCATCTCCTTGTTCGCCTGCGTCGTGACAATTGCTGCAGTCTCCATCTGCTCGCCGTTGGGGCCGGTCCAGGTTTCCCACAGGCCGGCGAAGGCCAACGGGCCGCCACCTGCCCTTCGGGCATGAAAGGCACGCCGCCGGCCGCCCTCCACCTTCCACTCGTAGAAGCCATCGGCGGAAAACAAGCACCGCCGCCGCCTGATCGCATTTTTGAAGGCTGGCTTGTCGTGGAGCGTCTCGCCGCGCGCGTTGATCAGCAGCGTAAAGTCTTTGGGGTCCTTGACCCAGGCCGGTATCAGCCCCCAGCGCACCAACGCAAAATGCCGCTCGCCTTCGACGACACGCACCACCGGCACCGGCTGGGTCGGCGCCACGTTGTAGCGGGGCGGAAAATTGGGCCGCTCCGGGTAGCGGAACAGCGCCCGGATCGCCTCCGGCGTGGTCGTAATGCAGTAGCGTCCGCACATGCCATTCTCCGCCGCCGCCCTAAAGATTAGCGGAACCTTAACCTCGGCCAGCAAAACTGCTCAAATTACAGGGACGCCGGGGGAATCCGTTGATGCCGTTGCCAGCCGCCAAAGCGATGCAGCATGCCCCGGCATCTGCCGCTCCCGCAGCGGCGGCGAAGCACATTTCCACCATCAATCGTCTCACGGGGCTTTCCACCGACTACCTCAATCACTTCGCCGAAGCCATCATGGTCCTTGAGATGGGAACGATGGTGCCCGAATGTTTGGCAGACTTGCGAGGCTGGCGGCCAAAGACTTATCGGGAGCACTTCTTGTCCGCGCATTTCCGCGACCGCGACGCCATCATCGCGGCATACGACGCCGCCGATCCAGCCGTACGCGCCGCACTGGATAACACTACGGAAACCCTCAACGCCGTTCTGGTGGAAGCCCGCGATACGGTTCTCTCGCGGCTGGGAACGCCCGACGCGGAAACGCTCGCGCAACGCGCTGCGGCCTGGACCAAGCCGCTAATCGCGCGCGCCGCCGGCATCATTAACGGCAGTAGCGCTGCCCCCCGTGAAGCCACGCAGGCGACGGTCGACGCGCTGTTCGCCCGGTGAGCCCGTCATCCGACCCGCGCGCCTACCCGAACCGCCCGATCCTGGCGGTGAGCGCCGCCATCATCCGCGACGGCTGCGTGTTCATCGCCCGCCGCGCGCGCGGTCCCGCGCTCGGTGTATGGACCATGCCGGGCGGCATGGTCGAAGCGGGCGAAACGCTGAGTGAGGCGCTGATCCGGGAAATCCTGGAAGAAACCTCGATGACGATCGTGCCCGTCGCACTGGCCGGCCACCGCGAAGTGGTGGTCCGCGACAGTGAAGGCAGGGTGTCGCGCCATTTTGTCATTCTGTGCTTCGCGTCGCGCTGGGTTAGCGGCGAGACCAAGCTCAACGATGAGCTGGACGATTCCAAATGGGCGCGTCCCGCCGAGCTCAAAGAACTCAAGACCACCGAAGGACTCGACGAAATCGTCGCCGCGGCCTTTGAGCGGATGGAAACCGCCGGCTGAACGGCGCGGCTTGCGCCGGCGGTCAGGGCGGCGCATATGTCACGCGATCCGATGCTCAAACGAACCCTCATCGTCGCCGTCCTTGCACTTGCCGTGACTGGCCTGCCGTCCCGCTCGCTTGCCCAGAACATCGAGGGTGGCCCCGCGCCCTATGACGGCGACCTGCAGCGGCTCGCCGAAATTCTCGGCGCACTGCACTACCTGCGCGGCATCTGCGGAGCCAACGACGGCCAGAAGTGGCGGAACGAGATGCAGGCGCTGCTCGACGCCGAGACTCCGAGCGGGGAACGGCGCAATCGCCTCCAGGTGCGCTTCAACCGCGGCTACCGGGGCTTCCAGCAGACCTATCGAACCTGCACGCCGGCCGCCGACCTTGTGATCCGGCGCTATCTCGACGAAGGCGCCAAAATCTCCCGCGAGATCACGGCGCGTTATTCCAACTAATCGGCGCGCCGCAGCCGTTAACCGCGCCAGTTAACCTTTCTTAAAAGTGCGCCGTCTGCCCCTCATATCAGCGTGCTAACCTGCCGTCGCGGCTCAGGGGCAAAAGGTGGCGACCGTCGTCGCCATTCGACATGCATACAATCAAACCGATCCTGCCCAACCGCGATCCCGCGGCGCCTGAGACCGAGCAGAAGCAAGCCGCGCTCAGCTATCTGTATGAAGCCTGGGGCGAAGCGCGCCTCGACGGCATCGACGACGACTGCATGGCGCAAGCGTGCCTTTTTGCCGCATTCGCGGAACTGGTCGCCACCTACGGCGAGGAAGCCGCAGCGCGCTACGCCGAGACGCTCGCTGCGCGCGTACGCAAAGGCGACTTCACGATCCAGCTTTCGCGCCAGTAAACCGACCGGCGGCTTAACCCCGCTTTGGCTGTGCCAGACCCAGCAGCCGGCAGAACGACGTCGAAGCGTTTCTTGCCGGCCTGCTCCAGCGAAAAAGATTGGCAACTGAAAGTTGGGGACAAACGGAACGTCAAATAAGATTTCCGAAACCTGCCTCAAGCTTCCTCAACCAATGTTTCCGCAAAAGTCACTACTTCACCTTGGCCGGGCGTCGACAGCTCGCCCTGCCACATCACCTTGCGTCCGCGCACAAAAGTTCCAACCGGCCATCCGGTCACCGCGACGCCGTCATAAGGCGTCCAGCCGGCGCGCGACTTTATCCACCGATTGGTGATGGTTTCACGCCGCTTGAGGTCGACAATAGTCAGATCAGCATCGTAGCCGGCCGCGATCCGGCCTTTGCGCGCGATGCCGTAAATCCTTGCCGGCCCGGCGCTGGTCAGATCGACAAAACGGGCGAGCGAGAGCCGGCCGGCGTGGACGTGATCGAGCATTATGGGGACCAAAGTCTGAACCCCGGTCATACCCGAATGGGTTTTTGGATAGGGGTGAGACTTTTCTTCCAGCGTGTGGGGCGAGTGGTCGGAACCGATGGTGTCGATCACGCCTTGCGCGAGACCGCGCCAGATGCCCTCGCGATGCGAGGCGTCGCGAACCGGCGGATTGAGTTGCGCGAGGGTGCCGAGACGCTCGTAGCAATCGGGCGCGAACAGCGTCAGGTGCGACGGCGTCGCCTCCGCGGAGGCCACGTCCTTGTGTTCTGCCAGAAATTCCGCCTCTTCCTTGGTCGTGACGTGCAGGACGTGGACACGTTTGCCGGTTTCTCGCGCCAGGCGGATCAACCGCTCCGTGCACATCAGCGCGGCGGTTGAATCCCGCCACACCGGATGCGAGCGCGGATCGCCCTCGACGCGCAGGTGCATCCGTTCGCGCAGCCGGTATTCGTCCTCCGAATGGAATGCGGCCCGGCGGCGAATGGCCTTGAGCACGTTGCGCACGCCCTCGTCGTCCTCGATCAGCAGCGAGCCGGTCGACGAGCCCATGAACACCTTGACCCCGCAGGCACCCGGGAGCCGCTCAAGATCGCCAAGCTGGTACGTGTTCTCGCGCGTCGCCCCGATATAGAATGCGAAATCGCAGTGCATGCGATGGTGTGCGCGCTTCACCTTGTCGGCGAGCGCGCCCGCATTGGTGGTGGCCGGTTCGGTGTTGGGCATCTCGAAGACCGCCGTGACGCCGCCCATCACGGCGGCGTGCGAGCCGGTCTCGAGGTCTTCCTTGTGGGTGAGGCCCGGCTCGCGCATGTGCACGTGGCTGTCGATGACGCCCGGCAGCACGTGCAGGCCGCAGCAATCGACGGTTTCGGCGGCGGCGCCGGACAACTCGCCGATCCCGGCGATGCGGCCGCCAGCAACGGCGACGTCGCGGACGCCTTCGCCATCGTGATTGACGACCGTGCCGCCCTTGAGGATCAGGTCGTAGCTTGCCGCCATAACAATCCACCTATTCCAATCACCGGCCTTGAGAGGACCGCCTCAGCGGCTTACGTTCGCCGAGAGCCAGAGGCAATCGGAATCGCATGAGAGCGGCACTTCTCCCCGACCGCGGCGTGGTCAAGGTCGCCGGCGACGAGGCGCGGACGTTTCTCAACGGCCTGCTGACCGCCGACATCGAACAGGTTGCGCCGCCGAGCGCGCGGTTCGGCGCGCTGCTCACGCCGCAGGGAAAGATCATCGTCGACTGCATCGTCGTCGAGGCAGAGGCCGACGAGGGCGGCGGCTTCTTCCTCGATTGCCCTCGCGCGCTGGCGCCGAACCTGGTGGACCGGCTCAAATTCTACAGGCTGCGCGCCAAAGTGAGCGTCGATGATGTCTCGCAGTCGCTCGGCGTACTTGCCATTTGGGACGGCGCCGGAAGCACCAAGCTCGCCCTGGTGTATGCCGACCCGCGATTGCCCGCGCTCGGCCAACGGGCCATCCTGCCGCCGGAGAGCGCTCCGCAAGCCGCGGCCGATCTCGGCGCAAAACTGGTCGAGGCCGCAGAATACGACGCACACCGCATCGCGCTCGGCGTGCCGCGCGGCGGCTTGGACTTCACCTATGGCGACGCGTTCCCGCACGAGTCCAACATGGACCAGCTCAACGGCGTCGACTTCGCCAAGGGCTGCTATGTCGGCCAGGAGGTCGTCTCGCGGATGGAGCATCGCGGCACCGCGCGCAACCGCATCGTGCCGGTCGCCGCGGAGGGCTCGGCACCCGACGCCGGCCTCCCGGTGATGGCGGGGGACAAGCAGGTCGGCTTGACCGGCTCGGCTGCCGGCAGCCAGGGTCTCGCCATGCTTCGTCTTGACCGGGTCGCCGATGCCCAGGCCGCCGGCACGCGGCTGACCGCGGGCGGCGTCACCATTCATCCGCGCAAGCCCGACTGGGCGCGCTTCCCCTTTCCGGGCGACAAGGCCGCCGAATGAGCAACGCGATCCAACACGCCGACGGACTCTATCGCTGCACCTGGCCCGACGAAGGCAATCAGATCTACGTCGACTATCACGACAGCGAGTGGGGCGTGCCCGAGTGGGACGACCGCGCGCTCTACGAGAAGCTCGTGCTCGACGGGTTCCAGGCCGGGCTGTCGTGGATCACGATTTTGCGCAAGCGCGAGAACTTCCGCAAAGCGTTCGACAACTTCAATCCCGAAAAGATTGCGCGTTATGACGCGCGCAAGAAGGCATCGCTGATGAAGGACGCCGGGATCGTCCGCAACCGGCTCAAGGTCGAGGGCGCGGTGCTCTCGGCGCGCGCCTGGCTCGATGTGATGGATAAAGGCCCAGGCTTCTCAATTCTGCTGTGGGACTTCCTCGACGGCAAGCCCAAGGTCAATCAATTCAAGACCACAAAGCAGATCCCGGCGGAGACGCCACTTTCCAAAGTGATGTCCAAGGAGCTTGCATCTCGCGGCTTCAAGTTTATCGGGCCGACCATCGTCTATGCCTTCATGCAGGCGGTCGGCATGGTGAACGACCATCTGGTCAGGTGCCACCGCCACGACGAATGCCGCGCGCTCGGCGCCAAGAAAAAGAAATGAGCGTGCGGCCGCAGCGGCAGCCCGCGACTCCTCCCCGCGCCTGGCAGCGCATGCTGTCGGGCCGCCGGCTCGACCTGCTCGACCCCTCCCCGCTTGACGTCGAGATCGAGGACATTGTCCACGGGCTCGCCCGGGTTGCGCGCTGGAACGGCCAGACCTCCGGCGCGCACATCTTCTCGGTCGCGCAGCACACGCTGCTGGTCGAGGCGATCGCGCGAGCGCGCTCGCCGCGGCTTGACCGCAAGCGGCGGCTGGCGATCCTGCTGCACGACGCGCCCGAGTACGTGATCGGCGACATGATCTCGCCGTTCAAGGCAGTGATCGGCGATTCCTACAAGGCTGTCGAGGCCCGGCTCCTGGCCGCGATCCACTTGCGTTTCGGGCTCCCCGTGAAGCGCGCCGACGAGCTCAACCGCCTGCTCAAGGCCTCCGACATGGCCGCGGCCTATCTGGAGGCCACGCGACTTGCCGGATTCGCGGAAGACGAGGCGCGACGCTTCTTCGGCCCGCCGCCCAAGCTGTCGCCGGCGGTCGAGCGCGACTACCTCACCCCCTGGTCCGCGAAAGTCGCCGAAACACGGCTGCGCGAGCGGCTGGAAAGCCTCACCCGCGAGTGACGCTTCCGGAGCGCCCGCGGGCGCTCTATATCTCATTTTGATTCTGGAAGGACATTCATGATCCACGTCTGCTCGCTGGCGCGCCTGCACGATACCGTCAACGAAACCGGTGCCCGCCATATCGTCACGTTATTGCGCATCGTCGACCGGGTGCAGCGTCCGAGCACGGTCGAGGAAGCCAATCATCTCATCCTCGGCATGGACGACATCACCGAACCGCTCGACGGCTACACGCATCCCGGCGAGGAGCATGTGTTGCGGCTGATCGACTTCGCCCAGCGCTGGGACCGCAAGGCGCCGATGGTGATCCATTGCTACGCCGGCATCAGCCGCTCGACCGCGGGCGCGTTCGTCGCGGCCTGCGCGCTCAATCCGAAGCGCGACGAGACGACGATCGCGCGGGCGATCCGCCACGGCTCGGCGACCGCGACGCCGAACATCCGCATCGTCACGCTGGCCGACCAGTTGCTGGGCCGCCACGGCCGCATGATCGGCGCGATCCAGGCAATCGGCGCCGGCCGCGCCGCCGCCGAAGGCGATCCGTTCCGGCTCGATCTCGAGTAGCCGATGGCCGCGAGCGCCCACACGCCGATCGAGATCGGGCTCACCGCCGCGATCGTGGCGGTGGAAGCGGACGAGCCGTACACCCTCGTCTCAAGCGACGCCAAGGGCGAAGTTCGCGCCGGCCTGCCCTACGGCATTTTCGATCCAGTGGCGCACCGCACCTTCGAGATCGGCCTGCGCGCCTGGGTGTCGGCGCAGACCGCGCTCAATGTCGGCTACGTCGAACAGCTCTACACGTTCGGCGACCGCGGCCGGCACGCCCGGCCCGGCGACACCGGCTCGCACGTCGTCTCCATCGGCTACTTGGCGCTGACGCGGATATCGCAGAACGCCGCGGCGCTGCGCGCGGCGGGCGCCGGCTTCGAGCCGTGGTACCGCTTCTTCCCTTGGGAAGATTGGCGCGGCGGCCGCCCCGACATCCTCGACACCATCGTGCCGCTGCTCGAACAATGGGCGAAGAGCAGCAAGGACGATCCGGCCCGCCCGCCCGGCCGGCGCGAGCGGCTGCGACATTGCTTCGGGGTCGGCGGCTCGCCGTGGGACGAGGAGAAGGTGCTGGACCGCTACGAACTGCTCTACGAAGCGGGCCTCGTCGAAGAGGCGCGGCGCGACGGCCGGGAGACCGTGGCGCGCGCCAAGTTGGCGCCGCTCGGCGAGTCGATGCGCTTCGACCACCGCCGTATTCTGGCGACGGCTATCGCGCGGCTGCGCGCCAAGTTGAAATACCGGCCCGTGGTGTTCGAGTTGATGCGGGCGGAGTTCACGCTGACGGAACTGCAGCGAACGGTGGAAGCGATCTCGGGCCGGCATCTGCACAAGCAGAATTTCCGGCGGCTGGTCGAAACCGCGGCGCTGGTCGAGCCGACCGGCGACACCTCCACCGCAACCGGCGGCCGGCCGGCGGCGATGTATCGCTTCCGCCGCGACGTCACGCAGGAGCGCCCGGCCCCCGGATTGCGGCTGGGGGGAAGATCGTAGCGGCCATTCCCCCGCTCCTTGCCGGCGGCTACCATAATCGTCCTGTTTCGGGGGCCCGCCGTGGAATTCCTGCTGCTCATCGGATGTGGCGTGTTGCTGCTGATGGTCCTGAAAAGGCTCAATGTGGCGCACGACTACCGAAATGCGCTAGCAGGTATCAGCGACCGCCTCGACGAAATGTCGCAGCGGATCGCGGCCCTCACTCCCGAAGCCGGACCGGCACCGGCAGCCACCGCGCCTGTCGACAGCGCCCCACCACGCGCAGACAACAGTGCGCCAGCATCACAGCCGGCCAAATCCAAAACTGAAAATGTTCGAGTGTGGGATTACAGCACGCCGGTGCCAAAGCTGCCGGACTCGTTGCCTGACACGGCGGCCGAGCCACCAATGGCCGAGCCACCCAAGATGGCGGAGCCGCCGGACGAACCGATTCCCGAAGCGATCCCGTCCGCAATCTCCGAGCCTGCGCAGCCGCAGCCCGGCGCGCACGCGCCACCGCCGGGCGATGCACCGCCCGCAGATACATCGCCGCCGGCGTCGGGCAGGCCGGATTTTGGCGACTTCGAAAAACGCTTCGGCACCCAATGGGTGGTTTGGGTCGGAGGCATCGCGCTGGCGCTCGGCGGCATCTTCCTGGTCCGCTACTCCATCGAGGCGGGACTGTTCGGCCCCGGCTTGCGCATCATCTTTGGTGCGATCCTCGCGCTCGTTCTGGTGGGCCTGGGCGAGCTTGCGCGGCGGCGCGAGATCATCTCGGGCCTCGACAAGATCCCGACCGCCGCTCACATCCCAAGCATCCTGACCGCCGCGGGCACCACCTGCGCTTATGCCGACGTCTGGGCCGCGCATGCGCTTTATAATTTTCTCTCGCCGGCCACGGCCTTCATCCTGCTTGGCCTGGTTGCGCTCGCGACACTTGCCGCCGCGCTCCGGCATGGCCCCGCGCTCGGCGGCTTGGGGCTGGTCGGCGCCTACGTAACACCGCTGCTCGTGGGCTCGCAGGAGCCGAGCTACTGGGCGCTCTATATCTATCTCGCGGTAGTCACCGCCGCGGCTTATGCGCTGGCGCGCATCCGGATGTGGCGATGGCTCGCGATCACCGCCGCAGTGGCATCGATCCTATGGATGTTCGTCGGCATGGGCGATCCAGGCCACGGGTCGCTGTCAGCGCACGCCTTCTACGCCGCCGCCGGTTTCGCGCTCGCGGCCTATTTCATCGTCGCCGGATTGTTCGCCGGCCCGCCTGCCGAGCCAGGCCGCATCGACCCGGTGTCGTGCGGCGTTCTCGCCGCGTATCTGCTTGGCGCCTACATGCTCACGATCGCGACGGTGCATGCGCCGCTCGCGATGGCGACGCTGTTCGTGCTCATGGCCGCCAGCGTCGCCATCGCGTGGCGAAGCGAGGCCGCGCTGCTCGTTGTGCCAGTCGCGGCCATCTTCGGTGTGCTGCTGATCGGACACTGGGTGCTGAACTGGTGGTTCATACAAATGGTCCCGCGCGGGCCATGGTCCAACGTGTTCGACGTCAAGCTCACGGGAATCGCCCTGCATGCGACGTTCGCGGCCGCAACCGCGGCGCTGTTTGGCGGCGCCGGCTATCTCGCGCAGGGACGCTCGGAACAACCAGCGTTCTCGATGCTGTGGGCGATGGTCGCGGTCGCAACGTCTGTCATCCTGCTGATTGCGGTCTATTACCGCATAACCCAGTTCGACCGCTCGTTCGCCTTTGCCGGCCTGGCTCTGCTGCTGGCCGCAGCCTGCGCGTTTGCGACAGAGCAACTCTGGAAACGCGAGCCGCGGCCGGGCACGTCCGAGGCCGGCGCAATCTTCGCGACCGGCGCGGTCGCGGGACTCGCGCTCACCCTCACCTTCGCGCTTGAGAAAGGCTGGCTGACGGTCGGGCTGTCGCTGATGGTGCCCGGCATCGCCTGGATCGCCGACCGGCGCCCGCTGCCGATGCTGCGCAAGCTGTGTGCGCTACTCGCCGTGCTTGTCCTGGCTCGCGTTTTCTGGGATCCGCGCATCGTCGGCTCCGACGTCGGAACCACTCCGATCATCAACTGGCTGCTCTGGGGCTACGGTGTGCCTGCCGTTTCGTTCTGGATTGCCGGCCGCATCCTCCGGCGCCGCGGCGACGATTTGCCGTCCCGCTCGGTGGAATCCGCGGCGATCACGTTCACGGCGCTGACGGCCTTCCTGGAAATCCGCCATCTGATGAACGACGGCGACATCTACAAGCCGGGCGTCCGCCTCGGCGAACTCGGCCTGCAGGTGTCGACCGGCCTCGCCATGGTCATCGGCATGGAGCACGTGCGCGCCCGCGTGAACAGCGTCATACATGACTGGGGCGCGCGTATTTTCGCAGCACTCGCGCTCATGGGAATCATCGCGCTGCTGTTCCCGCAGAATCCGCTGGTGACCGGCCAGGCGGTCGGCGGCATGTTCTTCAACTACATACTGCTCGGCTACGGCATCCCGGCCGTGCTGCTCGGCGCGCTGTCGCGCGTCATCAAGTCCAGCCGGCCGCAGATCTATTATGTCGCGGCCGCCGTGACCTCGATCGTGATGATGCTGGTCTATCTCACGCTCGAGGTGCGCACGCTGTTCCAGGGCAGCATCCTCAAGGGCGGCATCATGAGCGATGCGGAGGATTACACCTACTCGGCGGTGTGGCTCGCCTTCGGCGTCGCATTGCTGATCGTGGGCATCGTACTGAAGTCGCAGCCGGCGCGGCTCGCCTCGGCGGCGGTCGTGATCCTGACGATCGCCAAGGTGTTCTTGCACGACCTCGCCGGCGTGCAGGGGATTTTCCGCGCGCTGTCGTTCATCGGGCTTGGCCTGGTGCTGATGGGCATCGGCTGGCTGTACCAGCGATTGCTGTTCCCACGCCAACCACCAAAAGCAGAGGCCGGCGTGACGCCGGCCTCGTAAGGGAGATGCTGCTGCCCAGAATTTAGGGCCGCGCCTTGATCTCGCACCAGAGTAGGCCGCTGCCGATCCGGAAATGACCTGTGTCCTTTTCGGCGACCGGATAGCAACCGTCGCCACCGCCGTCGAATTCCTTCCAGGCGAGGCAGATCTCATGGCCGCGCGCGCACCGTGGCGCGGTCGCGCATGTCTGGCGCATCGCTCCGGGTGCTCATACGCCGATAAGCGACGTTGACGATGCCGTGCTGATTGAACACGCCGTAACCCTGCGTGCCGTCGACGCACTGAATGAGAAACTGTTTTCCCGACAGCAGGCGTTGCGCCTCGGCGCCGCTGATCGGACGCTCGGCCGAGGCCGGCCAGGACGCAAGGAGAGCGGATGAAACGACAGCGAACGTCGCCAGAATATTGCGGACCGGCTTTGCCATATTGACACCCCTGAACCGAACGCGCGTGATTACGCTGCAGTTGAATCAATCTGCATCATTGCCCGCGACATGCCACTTCGGTTTTGATTTCCTGGTTAGTGAACGGGGTAAACACGCGGGTTTGGAGCGACATCGAATGCTTTCGTGGGACGATTTCCGCCAGGTGAAGGCGATCGCCGACAGTGGCTCGCTCAACGCCGCGGCGCAGGCGCTCGGCATTAACCACTCCACGGCGTTCCGCCGCCTCGGCCAGATCGAGCAGCGGCTCGGCTCGCGGCTCTTCAAGCGCGAGCGTACCGGCTATTCGCTCACCCCCGCCGGCGAGGAGATGGTGCGGCTTGCGGAACGCATGGAGCAAGACGTCGCGTCATTCGCCCGAGGCCAGAACGGCAAACCGGCGCACGACCCACCGGCGGCGAGCGGCGTGGTGCCCGCCGAACCCGTCATGTCGCAGACGGGCCTCGAATTCCTCGAGGCGATGGTCGCGGGCCAGATTCCGCAGGCGCCGATGGCGGCGACGCTGGGCTTCCGGATCGTCGACGTGTCGGAGGGCCGCGCGGTCTTCGAAGGTACGCCGGAGTTCCGGCTCTACAATCCGATCGGCACGGTGCACGGCGGATTTGCCGCGTCGCTGCTCGATTCGGCGCTCGGCTGCGCGATCTTCTCCACCCTGGCGAAGGGTGAGTCCTGGACCACGCTGGAGCTAAAGCTCAATTTCGTGCGTGCGATGAGCAAGGACACTGGGCCGGTGCGTGCCGAAGGGCGCATCATCCATCGCGGCCGCACCGTCGCAACGTCGGAGGGCACACTGAAGAATCGCGAGGGCACGCTCTACGCCCACGCCACCACGACGTGCATGATCTTCCCGGCGAAGAAGTAACTCAATCGTCAGGGAGCGCCGAAGCCGAGGCGGACGACGAGCGGAAATTACGCAGCCGCAGCGGCGGAGGCGAGGCCAGGTCGGCGCGCGCGCCGCGGCGGCTGAAATCGCAATACGCGAAGCCGAAGCCCGACACCGCGCCCCGGAAGGTGTGCGGACTGGTGCGGTCGAGATGGAAGCACGGCTCGAACGGCAGGCCGCGCATCGACGCGCAGTACTGGTCGCCCTTCACCCGCAACGTCCCCGCGGGAAGCACGACGAAGCGCGGCGCCTGCGTGCCGCGGATCGAGATATAGCCTGCAACCGATCCGTCGGGGTTGATGCGGCCCTTGCCGCTAGTGCCTTCAAAGCATTGATAGCTGAATTGCCGGCCGGCGATGAAGCGGCGAGCCTCATCGGCGTTGATATTTTCAGCCGCTGCCGGTGCAGCACTCACCAAGGCCGCCAGAACGGTGGCGAAACCGACAAACTTCCCCCACATGCCCCACTCCACTTTCAGAACGCCACGCACGCGACAGCGCCGTTAACCGTTCGGTTACCATACCCTCGCGCCGATCATGCCCCACGATGGTAGACAATTCCTGAACGCCGCTACCGAATCTTGACCACGATCCGGCCCCTGACCTTGCCTTCGAGGATGGTTCCCGCGGTTTCGATGACGTCCGGCAGCCCAATCTGCGAGGTCATCGCTTCCAGTTTGCCGCGATCGAGGTCCGAATCCAAGCGCCTCCAGGCCTCCTGCCGCAGCTTTTGCGGGCATTGCACGGAGTCGATGCCGAGAAGTGACACCCCGCGCAAAATGAACGGTGCCACGCTCGACGGCAGATCCATACCGCCCGCCAGGCCGCAGGCGGCGACCGCTCCACCGTATTTCGTCATGGACAGCGCGTTGGCGAGGGTGGTCGAGCCGACGGAATCGACGCACCCGGCCCAGCGTTCCTTGGCCAGCGACTTAGGGGCCCCGGCGAGCTCCCCGCGGTCGATCACCTCAGCGGCGCCGAGCTGCTTGAGGTAAGCGGCCTCCTGCGGCCGCCCGGTCGAAGCGATCACCTGGTAGCCGAGCTTGGCCAGCAGTGTGACCGCGACCGACCCGACCCCGCCGGCCGCGCCGGTCACCAGCACAGCCCCGCTGTCCGGCTTGAGACCAAGGCGCTCCAGCGCCATCACCGCAAGCATTGCGGTGTAGCCCGCGGTGCCGACCGCCATGGCGTCACGCGGTGTCATCCGCTCGGGCAGCCGCACCAGCCACTGGCCCTTGACCCGCGCCCTTTCGCCATAAGCGCCGAGATGTGTCTCGCCGACGCCCCAGCCGTTGAGGATCACCCGGTCGCCGGCGTGCCATTCCGGACTCGAGGACGCCTCCACCTCCCCGGCGAAGTCGATGCCGGGGATCATCGGAAAGCGGCGCACCACCGGCGCGCGGCCGGTGATCGCAAGTCCGTCCTTGTAGTTCACGGTCGACCAATGCACTGCCACAGTGACGTCGCCGTCCATGAGATTGTTGTCGTCGAACTCAGTGAGCCCGACGGTCTGACCCTTGTCGGCCTTCTCGATGACGATTGCCTTGAATTTTGCCACGTCCCCTCCGCGAACAGTCTCGCTGCGGCATAAAGCTAGATCATTTGGGTCGTGAACGCCGCAGATTTGTGCGCTTCAGGCCGCCGCGGCAGCGGGGCGCGCGACCGGCGTTTCGACGATCGGCAGATTGATGATGGCCGAAGCAACCCCCAGGATGACTGATCCCCACCAGATGACGTCGTAGGAACCGGTCTGCTCGAACAGCACGCCGCCGAGCCAGACGCCGAGGAAGCCGCCGACCTGGTGGCTGAAGAAGGCAAAGCCGAACAGCATGGTGAGCCAGCGGGTGCCGAACATGATCGCCACCAAGCCAGACGTCGGCGGGATGGTCGACAGCCAGAGCAGGCCGATAACCGCGCCAAAGATCAGCGTCGCGGCCGACGAAGGCGGCAGCAAAATGAAGACGGCGATGGCAATCGAGCGGCCGAAATAGATCGCGGCCAGTACGTAGCGCTTTTGCGTCAGATTAGAGAGCCAGCCCGCGAGTAGCGAACCCACGATGTTGGCAAGCCCGATGATGGCCAACGTCCAGCCGCCGATTTCGGCGGGCAGCCCTCGATCGACCAGGTAGGCTGGCAGATGAACGGTGATAAAAAACAGTTGAAAACCGCAAGTGAAGAAGCCAATCACCAGCAGCACGTAACTCTTGTGACCGAACGCCTCGGCGAGCGCCTGCACCACCGACTGCGGAGGCGGCGCGCCGGGCGCCGGCACAACCGTCTGCGGCGCAGCGAGCGCAAGCGACAGCGGCAGGATCAGCAGCACGATCCCGCTGAAAATCAGCAGCGTGTATTGCCATCCGAATTGGTCGATCAGGCCGACGGCAAGCGGCGAGAACAGAAACTGGCCGAACGAACCCGCTGCCGTGCCAGCGCCGAAACCGAACGAGCGCAGGTGCTCCGGCAACAGCTTGCCGAATGCGCCGATCACGAGCGTGAACGATGAACCTGCGAGGCCGAAGCCGATCATCCCGCCCGCCGTGATGTGGAGCGCAAGGGGCGTAGTCGAATAGGCCATTAGCGCCAGGCCGGCGGCGTAGAGCAGCGTGCCTACGCACAACACCTGGATCGACCCGAAACGATCGGCGATCGCGCCGGTAAACGGCACCCCCGCGCCCCACAAGAGCATCTGGAGCGCAAGTGCGAGCGAGAATACGTCGCGGCTCCAGCCATACGCCGTCGACATTGGAGTGAGGAAAAAGCCTAGCGCCGAGCGCGGGCCGAAGCCGATCATTCCGATCAGGCAGCCGCAGATCAGGATGACAGCCGGGGTACGCCAGTTCGCGCGTACCACACTCATGCTGCAGCCGGCATCGGACGCGCTACCGGCTTCTCGACAATCGGCAAATTGATCACGGCAGACGCCACCCCGAAGAACACCGAGAGCCACCACACGACATCATAGGAGCCGGTCGCCTCGAACAGAAGGCCGCCGAGCCAGACGCCGAGGAAGCCGCCGACCTGGTGGCTGAAGAAGGCAAAGCCGAACAGCATGGTGAGCCACTTGGTGCCGAACATCAGCGCGACCAGCCCGGACGTCGGCGGCACGGTGGAGAGCCAGAGCAGGCCCGTTACCGCGCCGAAGATCAGCGTGGCGGTGGGGCTCGCCGGCAGCGAGATGAACACCACCACCGCCAAGGCGCGGCCGAAATAGATGAACGACAGGATGTAGCGCTTGGGCATCAGGTTGCCGAGATAGCCCGAGCCAAGCGAGCCGATGATGTTGAACAGGCCGATAACCGCGAGCGTCCAGCCGCCGATCTGGGTCGAAAGCCCGCGGTCGACCAGATAGGACGGCAGATGCACCGTGACGAACGCGAGCTGGAAGCCGCAGGTGAAGAAACCGAGTACCAGCAGGACATACGAGCGATGACGGAACGCCTCGGAAAGCGCCTGCCGTATCGACTGCGAAGGCCCCGTGGCGCGCGAGGGCTGCGCGCCACGGGGCGCCATCAGCGTCATCGACAGCGGCACAATGAGAAGCAGCACACAGGAGAAGACCAACAGTGTGGTCTGCCAGCCGTAGCTGTCCATCAAGCTCACGGCGATCGGTGAATAAAGGAACTGCCCGAACGAGCCGGCCGCCGTTCCAGCGCCAAAGGCAAACGAGCGCCAACTCTCCGGCACCAGCTTGCCGAGCGCACCGATGATCGCCGGCATCGCGCAGCCGGACAGGCCGAAGCCGATCAGCACGCCAGCCGAAATATAAAGCATGCCGGGCGAGTTGGATTGCGCCATCAGATAGATGCCGGCGGCGTAGAGGATCGCGCCGGCGCTCAGCACGCGAGGCGCGCCGTACTTGTCGGCGATCGCGCCGGCGAACGGCTGGCCTAGGCCCCACAGCAGGTTCTGGATCGCCAGCGCGAGACCGAAGACGTCGCGGCCCCAGCCGTTGGCGTTCGACAGCGGAGTCAAGAAGAAGCCCAGCGTCGAGCGCGGCCCGAAGCTGATGACCGCGATCACGCAACCGCATGCGATCAACACCGCCGGCGTGCGCCAGCTCACGAGCTTGGAAGGCGCAGTCGCGGTCGACATCGGTTTCTCCGGCCAGCGCCACGCAGGGGCGGCGCAGCGCCGCGACCATAGTCATTGGCCGCCAGCCGCCAAAACGAAACTTCGTGATGGCTTCGATCCATGCGGCGCATGGCTCGTCGAAACGGGGACTGGCGAAACGCGAGCCGAGGTGCTATATAATTTGCTCGGAATGAGGATAAGGAGCTCGAGCAACCGTCGTTGCGACGGCTCCGGGACGGATGGCCGGTGAAAACCGGATGTTTTCGTCCCCTATTATGCTCAGTATGAGCATATAAGGAGAGCGCGATGCCGATCTTGCAAACCGTGGGCCCGCTGCCGAGCCGGGCGCGCTCGCGCCAAGTCGCAGTGCCGAGCGAATCCGCCGCACTGCGCAGGCACGGCCGGCTGGCTATGCCATCGCTCGAATGGAACGCCGAGGTCGAGCGCGAGACCGCGCACCTCTACGAACGCGTGAAGCGCGTCGTGCCGGCGGTCGAATGGCCGTTCTTCGCGCCGTCCATCATGGCCATCAACACGCTGAAAAATCAGCGCAACGCGGTGATCCTGGCGCACAACTATCAGACGCCGGAGATCTACCACTGCGTCGCCGATTTCGTCGGGGACAGCCTGCAGCTCGCGCGCGAGGCCACCAAGGTCGACGCGGAGGTGATTGTTCAGGCCGGCGTGCATTTCATGGCGGAGACCGCGAAAGTCCTGAATCCCGACAAGACGGTGCTTATTCCGGACCTGCGCGCCGGTTGTTCGCTCGCTTCCTCGATCACCGCCGACGACATTCGGCTGCTTCGCGAACGGTTTCCGGGCGTGCCGGTGGTCACCTATGTGAACACCTCGGCCGAGGTGAAAGCCGAGAGCGACATCTGCTGCACGTCGTCGAACGCGGTGCAGGTGGTGGAAAGCCTCGGCGCCAAGCGCGTCATCATGTTGCCGGACGAGTACCTGGCGAAATACGTCGCATCGCAGACCAAGGTCAAGATCATCGCCTGGAAGGGGCACTGCGAGGTGCACGAGCGCTTTACCGCCGACGAGCTCAACGCCGTGCGTGCCAGCGATCCGTCAATCCAGATCATCGCGCATCCGGAGTGCCCGCCCGACGTCATCGCGGCGTCGGACTTCACCGGCTCGACCGCGCACATGATCGACTACGTGCGGCAGCGCAAGCCGAAGCGCGTGGTGATGGTTACCGAGTGCTCGATGGCCGACAACGTCGCGGCCGAACTGCCCGAGGTCGAGTTCGTGCGGCCGTGCAACCTCTGTCCGCACATGAAGCGAATCACGCTGCCGAAGATCGTCGACAGCCTGGTCAACATGACCGAAGAGGTCGTGATCGATCCCGCGATCGCCGCGAAGGCGCGCCGCGCGGTCGAGCGCATGATATACTTGAAGAGCTGAACCATGTTAGCCGGGGCGAACCATAGCATCGTGCAATCGCTGCTCTATCCGGGCGGCTTCCTCTCGCCGCTCGAGATCGACGACGCGGTGACGCGGGCGCTCGCCGAGGATCTGGGCCGCGCCGGCGACGTCACCTCGATCGCGACGATCCCTGAAACCACCCCCGCACGCGCCGTCGTGGTCGCCCGTAAGGCCGGCACCATCGCCGGCCTGCCGCTGCTGGCCGCTTGCTTCACGCGCCTTGCCCCGGATGTTTCCATCACGGCGAATGCCCGCGACGGCGACACGGTCGCCGCCAAGACGCCGCTGATGACCATCGTGGGCCCTGCCCGCGCCGTGCTCTCGGCCGAGCGCGCGGCGCTCAACTTCCTCGGCCACCTGTCCGGCATCTCGACCGCCACGGCGGCCTTCGTGAGCAAGGCCGGCAAGACCCGCATCTGCTGCACGCGCAAGACCACGCCGGGGCTTCGCGCTCTGGAGAAATACGCAATCCGTTGCGGCGGCGGCTTCAATCACCGCTTCGGCCTCGACGACGCCATCCTGATCAAGGACAACCACGTCGCTGTCGCCGGCGGCGTGCGCCCGGTGCTGGAACGCGCGCGCGCCGCGGCCGGCCACCTGGTCAAGATCGAGATCGAGGTCGATTCGCTCGATCAGTTGAAGGAGGTGCTCGCCACCGGCCTCGCCGACGTCGTGCTGCTCGACAACTTCGATATCGCAATGATGAAAACGGCCGTCGCGACGGTGGCGGGCAAGTTGGTGATCGAAGCCTCCGGCGGAGTCACGCTCGACAACATCGCGGAGATCGCGGCGACCGGCGTCGACTACGCCTCGTCCGGCGCGCTGACGCATTCGTCGCCGAGCCTGGATGTGGCGCTGGATATCGAAATGTGATTGGTCGTGTCCGAGACGCGAGACCTATAGCTTCACGTTCTCCGGCGTGATGCCCGGCCCGAACGCCGGCGCGTCCGAGCCGTCACCCCAGCGCTTCGGCCGGTAGAACTTGTGCACGCCGATCGTCGATAGCTTGCGCATAGTGCCGACCCACCACGGATGCACCCAGTAGGCGTGGTAGTGCGTGGATTTGCCGATGTCGGACAACCATAGCTTGCCGTCCAGCATGTCGCGGGAAATCTCCTTGGCCTGCTCCCAAAGCGGCGGATCGTTGACGACATCCTTCACCTTGTCGCAGGCGAATGTGAACTGGCACGCGTTATAGCGGTGCGCGTTCTGATAGACGACGCCGCAAACGTTGTTCGGGTAGTAGCCGGAGAACACGCGGTTCAGGACCACTTGCGCGACGGCGATCTGGCCGCGCTTGGTCTCGCCGCGGGATTCGAAATAGATGGCCTCGGTCATGCATTTCTCGGCCTTGGCGCGTTCCTTCGGCGTCAGGCCAAGCCGCTCGGCCGGCGTCTGCGGCCGCTGGCCAGGGCCGGTCACCTGGCCCTTCGGCGCGATGGTCTGGCCGGGCTTGTCTTCCGGCAGCGGCGCGAGCGCGGATTGCTTGATATCGGGATCGGACGACGGCGGCGTCAGCAGGACCGGCTCCTCGCCGGGCCAGCGCTCGATCGGGCCGATGTTGCGGCCGACCGGGACCGAACCGAAGTAGAGTCGGGCGGCGCGAGCCGCCGGATTGTGGCTCTCGACCGGGTCGATCTCGTTCGGAGCCAGGGTGAGCTCGCGCGGAGGCAGCGTGACGGCCCGCGGCGGCAAAGAGGCAACCGCATAAGCCGGCGCCGACGCGACGCTCGGCTGGTCGTCGTCGTCGCTCGGCTTGTGCTCCTTGGCCGGCACCGGCGCCTCGCCGGACGGCGGCGCGGAGTTCTCCTCAAGCGGCGCGGCCTCGATTTCGGGCTCGTCGTCGCGAGGCTGCGGGTCTTCGATGAGATGAGGATTTTGCGGCGGCCGCGGGAACGACACGGTCTTCACCCGGCCCGGCGTGAGATCACGCGTGCCGCCGGGCTCCGGCTTCGGCTGCGGACGCGCCACCAGGAGATCGCCCTTGAGCCGGCGGTTGACGACGGGGAAGTCGCCCTCCTGCCGTTCAATCGCCGAGCGCGGCGCGATGGAGCCGGTGACGCCGGGGTCGGCCGCGCTCAGGCTCGCCAGCCGATAGGCCGGCGGCTCCGGGATCAAGCTGCCGATCGGATGCGGGAAGCTGAAGGTAGCGGCGTGGATGGTGCCGAACGGCGACGCCAGCGCATGGGCGCGCGCGCGCTGCGAGACATCCTGCTGACGGACCAACAGTGCGGCGAGATCCTGATAGCCGACCTGCGTCGGCACCAGACTGAGCGCCAGAACGCTGAGGCCGAAGGGCCCGACACGGACACCCTTCGGCCCGTTACGCGACGCTACCATCACAGCTCACGCGACTCTCTGATCAACGCAACGCTACGCGACGACACACCTACGCGATGACGCCCGACGCAACTCACACGGACACAAGGCGTCGAAGTAACGACAATGCGTCACGTTTTGTTATTGTCGGATTATCCTTGCGAAGCCGTTAATCGCGCGGCAATTCGCACCGCGGTTCCGCGCGACGTGCGTTGGTAAACGATCCGTCAACGCACGCGATCAGCGTGCAAATAACTGCGTTGCAAGGAAATTTCCCGCGAGAAACGCCGCCCAACCAATCAACAACCCGAACGCAAGCTTGCGGTCGGGTATGATCTCAGGAACGGGGCGCGCCAGCGCGATGCGAAGCACGATCAGCCCAGCGCCCGCCGCTGTCATGAACATCACCAGCGGATGGAACAACAGAATGTCGCCAAACGGCCGGCGGTCGCCGAGGAGGCCGAACGCGAACCCGCCGATCGCCATCAGGGCGTACCAGAGCACCAAAACAATCGGGCGGCCGGGGTGTCTCCGGCCGCCCGTCGAAGCCTGCTTCGAGCGTGGCTCGATCACATCTTCGCGCCCTTTTCGTTCAAGTATTTCACCGCGCCCGGATGCCACGGGATCGGCGAGTTCTTCGTAACCTGGTTTTCCAGCGTGATGCTCTTGGCTTCGCCATGAACGGCGACCAGCTCATCGCGCTTCTCGATGAAGGTCTTGACGATGTCATACGCCGTCTTGTCGGGCATCGCAGCGTTGGCGACCAGGATGTTCTGCACCACCGCGATCTTATTGTCCTTTTCCTGGCCCGGATAAGTCTTCGGCGGAATAACGCCTGTCGTATAGAGGTCGCCGTACTTGGCATTCATCTTGTCGACAACCTCGGTGTGATCGATCAGCTTGATCTTGATGCCGGGGCTGGCGGCGAGATCGGTCACGGCCGCGGTCGGCAGGCCGCCGACCCAGAAGTAGGCGTCGATCTTGCCGTCCTTGATGGCGTTGGTGGATTCCGCCACGCCCAGGCGCTCGCGCCGCATGTCCTTGTCCTTGTCGAGACCGGCGCCCTCGATGACGCGGAACGCCATCACTTCGGTGGCGCTGCCGGGCGAGCCGGTGGAGACGCGCTTGCCCTTGAGGTCGGACATCTTCTCAATGCCGCGGCCCTCGACCGTCACCACGTGCATGCGGTTCGGATAAAGGACCATCAGGGTCTTGAGATCGACCTTGTTGCCCTTGAATTTGTCTTCGCCCTTAAGCGCATCGAGCGCGGCGTCGACCATCACCAGCGCGACCTCGCTCTGCTTCGAGCCGATCAGCTTGAGGTTGTCGACCGAGCCGCCGGTGACGCGCGCGGTGGCCTGCACGCCAGGCACATATTTCGACAGCACGTTGGCCATGCCGCCGCCCAGCGGATAGTACACGCCGCCGGTTCCACCGGTGGCAATGGCGATGGTGTTCTGCTGGGCAATCGCCGCGCCGGCGAACACAGCCGTGGCGAGCGCCAGGCTGGAAAGCATCAATGCCTTACGTTTCATCTTGAGGTTTCTCCCTTTGCGTTTCTTCGATAGCCAATTCTCAGCCGGCCGCCGGCGCTTTGGGCAGGGCCCGTTGCATGCGCTGTTTTAGCAGGACCGCGACGCCCAGTACCAAGCCAATTGTCGCGGTATAGCTGATGTCACGGCCGATCATTGCCTCGATCAGCGCCTCCAGCAGGCTCGGGAACACCAGGAACAAGCCGGCCAGCACCAGCAAAGCGCGCTCGACCGCTGTGGTGCGGCGCAGCGCCCAACCCTGCGCCGCGGCGGCAAGCGCGCCAAGGCCGAACGCCGCCTTGGCCGTGATCATGACGATGTCGACCCACGAGCCTCCGGGCGGCACCACCAGCAGCAGTCCGACACCCTGCGGATCGAGCACGAACACGAACGGCACCAGGAACGCGGGCAGCGTGTACTTCCACGCCTGCAGCGTCGTCTTGTAGGGATCGCCACCGGTGATGGCGGCCGCGGCGAACGGCGACAGCGCGGTCGGCGGCGACACTTCGGAGAGCACCGAGTAATAGAAGATGAACATATGCGCGGCGACGTCCGGCACGCCGAGCTTCATCAGGGCGGGCGCCGCGATCACCGCGCAGATGATGTAGGAGGCAGTGACCGGCACAGCGAGACCGACGATCCAGACGATCAACGCGGTGTAGATCGCGGTGAGCAAAAGGCTGCCGCCGGCATAGCCGATCACGATCGCGGAGAATTTCAAGCCGAGGCCGGTGAGCGTGACGACGCCGACGATGATGCCGGCGGTCGCACAGGTGGTCGCGGCGGTCAGCACACTGGTCGAGCCGTCGGCGAGCGAGCGCACCAGCTTCTTCGGCACTAGCGCGGTCTCGCGCGTCAGGAAGCTAAGCGCAAAGGTGGCGACCGTCGCCCAGAACACCGACAGCGTCGGCGAGTAGCCCCACAGCATGAAGATGACGACAGAGATCAGCGAGATGAAATGAAAGCCGTAGCGCCGCAACATCTGCCAGAGCGTCAGCTTGGTCGACATATCGACCATCTGCGCGCCGAACTTCTTGGCGTCGAGCTCGACCATGAACAGCAACGACAGGTAATAGAGACACGTCGGGATCGTCGCCATGGCGATGACGTCGAGATAGCTGATCTTCAAGAATTCGGCGATCAGGAACGCGGCGGCTCCGAGCACCGGCGGCGAGATGATGGCGCCGAGCCCGCCGGCTGCGAGCAACCCGCCAGCGGCATTTTTCTCGAAACCGGCCTTCTCCATCATCGGGTACGCGACGGCGCCGACCGTGACGGTCGTCGCGACGCCGGAGCCCGACGGCCCGCCGAGCAGGAACGACGACAGCACCACTGTGCGTCCCGCGCTGTTGGGCTGGTTGCCGAGCAGCGCCATCGAGAAGTCGATGAAGAACGCGCCGGCGCCGGAGTGCTGCAGGAACGCGCCATATATCGTGAACAGAATGATCAGGCTGGACGAGACGTCGACCGGGATTCCGAAGATGCCTTCCAGCGTAATGAAAAGATGCCCGACGAGCTGGCCGACATCGAAGCCGCGGTGCGTCCACGGCGGCGGCATGTAAGGCCCGAAATAGGCATAGGCGATGAACGCCAGCGAGATGACCGGCACGATCCAGCCGGTGGTGCGGCGCGTCGCCTCAAGCAGCAGCACGATGAAGATGCAGCCGAGGACGTTGTCGAGCTGGGTCGGCGACGTGGCGCGGTCGGTGAAATCCTCGCCGCCCTCGATCGCGTACATCAGGATCGCGGCGCCGGCGAGGCCCGCGACGATGTCCCACCAGCGGATGCCGTCGCGAAACCGCCTTGCCACCGGGAACATCAGGAACGACAGCAACAGCACGAAGGCGACGTGGGCATAGCGCAGCGGCTGGGTCGATATGATCGGGAAATCGCGCAGCGGCCATGCGCCCGCCACCGCCGCATAAAGATGAAACAGCGACATGGTGACGGCGACAGCCGTCACCGCGATGCCGGCGATCCCCGACAGGCGATTGAGCGCGCCCTCCTCGGCCTCGATATAGGCCTCGGCCCGCTTGATCTTGTCTTCGGAAATCGCAAGCGTCTCAGCGCCCGCGGCCGGCTTCGGCACGTCCGACATTTCCCCCCTCGCGCGGCTTCAACGCGTCCCCCGGCGGGAGGCTAGCACGGGGCTGCGGCGGCGGCATACCCGCCGAAGGTCGCTGTCATTCCGGGGCGCCGCGAAGGCGCGAACCCCGGAATAACGGGGAACCGCGTCACGGCAGCGTTTTAACCCAGGCGACCAGCGCTTCCACGACGGCTGCCGGCTGCTCCGGAATGAGCGCATGGCTGGCGCCGGGCACGATTGCAACTGTGACCCGGTCGCCGAACTCGTCCTTCATTTCGTTGCGCTTCTCCGGCGGCTTGAACGGGTCGCTTTCGGCCTGCAGATCGAGCAGCGGCGCGACGCCGGCAGACCACCAGTCGGATTGCTTGACCGCGGCGGCCGCTGCGCGCTGGCTTTCACGCATGTGTGGGTGCCATCCTTCAAGCCATCCCGACGGGTCGTTGCCCGGCGCGAAGAAAGCGAACCGCAACGCTTCGAGGCGCTGCTGCTTCGGCAGCGCCGGATTGCCCGCCACGTTGATCGCGGTCAACAGCTTGGGAGGAAATTGCTTGGCCGCAGCCGCAAGGACGACCACCCCGCGCACCAGCGCGGGATAATCGACCGCCGTCATCCGCGCGATCCAGTTGCCATAGGCGTGGCCGGCGATTACCGCCTTGCCGCCGCCAAGCGCCTTGATCACTTCGGCAATATCCCGCGCGAAATCGTGCAGCGATATGCCGGTCAGCGGCCCGGTGCTTTCGCCGATCCCGCGCGGCTGCGGGCGCAGCGCGCGATATCCCGCCGCCGCAAGACCTTCCGCGACTGCGTCGTAGTCCTCGGAATCGCGTGCAAGCGATGGCAGCAGGACGATGGCCGGCCCTTGCCCTTCGACGATGACTTCGATCGTAACGTCGGCGTAGCGCACGAACTCCCGCGTGCGCATGCTCCTCAAGCTTCCCCCACCGCCTTCTTGCCCAGCGCCGCTTGCGCCGCGGCCAACCGCGCGATTGGAACGCGGAACGGCGAGCAGGATACGTAGTCGAGCTTGATCTCGTGGCAGAACGCGACGGAAGCCGGATCGCCGCCGTGCTCGCCGCAGATGCCGACCTTGAGGCCTTTGCGGACCTTGCGGCCGCGCTCGACGCCGATCTTCACCAGCTCGCCGACGCCCTCGCGGTCGATCGAGACGAACGGATCGCCGGGCAGGATGCCTTTCGCGGCATAGATGCCGAGGAAGCTCGCCGCGTCGTCGCGGCTGATGCCGAACGTGGTCTGCGTCAGGTCATTGGTGCCGAACGAGAAGAACTCCGCGCTCTCCGCGATCTCACCGGCCATCAGCGCCGCGCGCGGCAGCTCGATCATGGTGCCGACCTGATACTTCAGCTTGACGCCGGTTTCCTTGGTCACCGCCTCCGCCATCGCATCGATGCGAGCCTTGACGATGTCGAGCTCGGTCTTGGTGGCGATCAGCGGCACCATGACCTCCGGCACCACCGGCTTGCCGGTGCGCTTGCCGGATTCCACCGCCGCCTCGAAAATGGCGCGCGCCTGCATCTCGGCGATCTCGGGATACGCGATGGCGATGCGGCAGCCGCGGAAGCCGAGCATCGGGTTGAACTCGGCGAGCTCCTTGGCGCGGTGCTCCAGCTTCTTCGGGTCGGCGCCCATCGCGGCGGCGACTTCGGCGATATCGGCTTCGCCGTGCGGCAGGAACTCGTGCAGCGGCGGATCGAGCAGCCGGATCGTCACCGGCAGGCCGCCCATGATCTCGAACAGCTCGCTGAAGTCCTTGCGCTGCATCGGCAGGAGCTTCGCGATCGCGGCGCGGCGGCTCTGTTCGTCGTCGGCCAGGATCATCTCGCGCACCGCCTGGATGCGGTCGGCGTCGAAGAACATGTGCTCGGTGCGGCAGAGCCCGATGCCTTCGGCACCGAAGCGGATCGCGAGCCGCGCGTCGGCCGGCATGTCCGCGTTGGCGCGCACGCCGAGCTTGCGGACCTTATCGGCCCAGCCCATCAGCGTGCCGAATTCGCCCGACATCGCCGGCTCGACCATCGCGACGCGCCCGGCCAGCACCTGCCCAGTCGAGCCGTCGATGGTGATGAGATCGCCACGCTTGAACGTCTGGCCGCTGGCCTGCATGGTCTGCGCGTTGGTGTCGACGCGGAGCTGGCCTGCGCCCGACACGCACGGCTTGCCCATGCCGCGCGCCACCACCGCGGCATGCGAGGTCATGCCGCCGCGCGTGGTGAGAATGCCTTCGGCGGCATGCATGCCGTGGATGTCCTCCGGCGAGGTCTCGACCCGCACCAGGATGACCTTCCTGCCGTCGGCCTTGAGCCGCGCCGCCTCGTCGGACGAGAACACAATCTCGCCGGACGCAGCGCCCGGCGAGGCCGGCAGGCCCGTCGCGATCACCTTGCGCTCGGCATTCGGATCGATGGTCGGATGCAGAAGCTGGTCGAGCGAGGCCGGATCGATCCGCGCCACCGCCTCTTCCCTGGTGATTAGCTTTTCGTTCGCCAGTTCCACGGCGATGCGCAGCGCCGCCTTGGCGGTGCGCTTGCCGTTCCGGCATTGCAGCATCCAGAGCTTACCCTGCTCGACGGTAAACTCGAGGTCCTGCATGTCGCGGTAGTGCCGCTCGAGCTTTTCGTAGATGCGCTTGAGCTCCTTGAACGCGGCCGGCATCGCGTTCTCCATCGACGGCTTGTCGGAGCCGGCCTCCTTGCGCGCGATCTCCGTGATCTCCTGCGGCGTGCGGATGCCGGCGACCACGTCCTCGCCCTGCGCGTTGATCAGGAACTCGCCGTAGAGCCGCTTCTCGCCGGTCGACGGATTGCGCGTGAAGGCGACGCCGGTCGCCGACGTGTCGCCCATGTTGCCGAACACCATGGCCTGCACGTTGACCGCGGTGCCCCAGCTTTCCGGAATGCTGTGCAGGCGGCGATACGTGATCGCGCGGTTGTTCATCCACGAGCCGAACACCGCGCCGACCGCGCCCCACAACTGCTCGTGCGGGTCCTGCGGGAACGGCTTGCCCTGCTCTTCCGCGACGCGCTCCTTGTAGCGCCCGACCAGCGCGACCCAGTCCTCGGCCGCGAGCTCGGTGTCGAGCGTCATGCCCTTTCGGATTTTGTGAACTTCGAGAATGTCCTCGAAGTTGTGATGCTCGATACCGAGCACCACGTTGGAATACATGGTGATGAAGCGGCGGTAGCTGTCGTAGGCGAAACGCTTGTCGCCGGATTGCTTCGCCACCGCCTCGACCGTCTCGTCGTTGAGGCCGAGGTTGAGCACGGTGTCCATCATGCCCGGCATCGAGGCGCGCGCGCCGGAGCGCACCGAAACCAGCAGCGGATTGGCGCGGTCGCCGAACTTGCGGCCGGTGATGCGCGCGATGTGGCCCAAGCCCGCGTCGAGCTGCGCGCGCAGCGCCGCCGGATAGGCGTTCTTGTTGGCGTAGTAGTGCGTGCACACCGCCGTGGTGATGGTGAAGCCGGGCGGCACCGGCAAGCCGAGGCTCGCCATCTCGGCGAGGCCTGCGCCCTTGCCGCCGAGCAATTTGCGCATGCCGGGCTTGCCCTCGGCCTTGCCTCCGCCGAAGGCGTAGACCCATTTGCCTTTGGTGCCTTGGGCATTGGACTTGCCGCCGCGTTTTGCGACTTTGGCTGGCTTGGCTTTGGCGGATTTCTTCGGGGCGGGACGGCGTGCCATTACAACTCTCGCGTCTCAACGGGGCCTGTTTTGACCCTTCCCCGGCGCTTCCTCAATCGGCTTTTTGTTCTATCCACTTTACTCGATGTCATCGTCCGCGAAAGCGGACGATCCAGTACCCTTAGCACCATCGGTGGGTACTGGATGCCCACTTTCGCAGGCATGACAGGCGAAGGCGCGTTGTCCCTACCCCTCGATCTTGGAGAAATCCGCCACCGCGCGGGTGGCCTCCCTGATCTCGTTCAACAGCTTCAGGCGGTTCTCGCGGACCGCCTTGGCGTCCGCCAAATCCGTAACATTGACCGTCACCTAGTCGAAAAACGCATCGACGTGGGGACGCAGTTTCGCCATGGCACTCATGGCAGCAGCAAAATCCTCCTTCGCAACGGCGGTCGCAGCGTCCGTTTTGGCAACGCCTATAGCGCGGGCGAGTTCCTTTTCCTCGTCCTGCAGGTAGCGCGCAG
>JBEVIJ010000090.1:0-4101 GCA_040510745.1 Xanthobacteraceae bacterium | reverse complement strand
CTTCCAGGACGCGGCGAGCGGTCTCCTCGCCATCACGATCCAGAGCTTCCTAATCCGCCAGCAAGGGCTCACCGTTCTGGTCGATTGCTGCGGCGGCAACGACAAGGAACGCAAACGCCCGCAGTTTCATCGGCAGAATCATCGCTGGCTCGACACCTTGCGCGCGGCCGGCGCGAAGCCTGAGGACATTGACGTGGTGCTCTGCACGCATCTGCACGTCGATCATATCGGCTGGAACACGCGGCTGGAGAATGGCCGGTGGGTGCCGACCTTCCCCAACGCTCGCTATCTGATTGCGCAGCGCGAGTGGGATTTCTGGCGCAACGCCGGCCCTGCGGCGCTGGAGCGCACCGGCGATTTCCTCACCGACAGCGTGCTGCCGATCATCGACAGCGGCCAGGCCGAGATGATCGGCGACACGCATGCGCTCAAGAGCGATATCTCAATCGAGCCGGTGCATGGCCACACCCCCGGACAGAAGATGTTGCGGCTCGGCTCGGGCGGGGAGCAGGCTTTGCTGACTGCCGACATGATGCATCATCCGCTGCAGCTTCGTTATCCGGAATGGAGCACGCGGTTCTGCATTGATCCGGACATGGCGCGGCAGACCCGGATCAATTTCCTCAAAGATAATGCCAACAGCGGGCGGCTGATCTTCCCCACGCATTTCCCGAGCCCGACCGGCGGGCGGATCGAGCGCGACGGCAAGGCGTATCGTTTTGTGTTCGACGGTGAAGGGTGACGCGCCCTTATTCCGGCTGCAATCCGATCTCCTTGACCAGCGTGCCCCAGGCGGCGTGCTGCCCGGCCACGTAGTCGCGCACTTGCTGCAAGGTGCCGCCGCCGCGGCTGATGAAGCCGACGTTGGTCATCTTCTCGACCACGGCCGGATCCTTGAGGACGACGCTCATCTCGCCGTTCACCCGCTGCACGATCGGGGTGGGAACGCCAGCCGGTGCTGCCAGCACCCACCAGCCGGCGAAATCGAAGCCAGGGAACGTTTCGGCAACCGTCGGCACGTTCGGATAGTCGTGAAGCCGCTTCGCCGACGTCACGGCCAGCGCCTTGAGCTTGCCGCCTGCGATGTGCCCGCGCGCCGCCGGAACCGCGAGAATGATGAGCTGAACGCGCCCGGAGATCACGTCCTGGATGCCCTGCGTCATCTGGACGTACGGCACATAGGAGATGTTCGTCCCGGCCAGCTTGTTGATCCAGGCCGCGATCAGGCCGGAGAAGCGCCGTGGCCCGTCGGTCGCGATCTGCAGCTTGTCGGGATTGGCCTTGGCGTAAGCGACGAGCTCCGGCAGCGTCTTCGCCGGCACATCCGGATGCGCCAGGATCATGAAGGAGACTTCGGCAATGTTCGAAACGACGTCGAACGCTTTCACCGGATCATACGGCAGCGACTTGTAGGTGTGGGGATCGGTCACCAGCGCGGCCGCGCTGGCGTAGAATAACGTGTAGCCGTCGGGCGCCGAGCGCGCCGCCGCCTGCGTGCCGATCACGTTGCCGCCGCCCGGCCGGTTCTCATAGACCACCGGCTGGCCGATCCTGGCCGAGAGCTGGTCGGCGACAAGGCGTCCGATCATGTCGGTGCCGCCGCCTGCCGCCTGCGAGCTGATGAATTTCACCGGGCGGTCAGGCCAGGCTTGCGCGTGAACGGCGCCGGATACAGCGGCAAGCAACAACACGACGAGAATTCTCGCCTTCATATCGCTCCTCCCGACATTGGTGCCGTCTTACGCGGCTGTCGCAAGGTTAGCCGCAAACCAAGGTCCTTGCGAGGATGCCGAGTGGCCTCAACAGCGCACCGCGAGCCCGCATGGCCCTCGCGCGGCCCGATCGGGCGGCCTATCTTGTTTCCCGGATTCGCCAAAGTGTGCCGATGAACGCCCTGAACCTGCCGCGCCCCGCCTGGATGTCCGAGGACTTGGTCCTGCTCGAAGAGCAGGCCCGGCGCTTCATGCAGGCCGAATTCGTGCCGCACCTCGACAAGTGGCACGACGACCACATGTATCCGCGCGAGGTCTGGACCAAGGCCGGCGAGGCCGGTTTGCTCTGCGCCTCGATGCCGGAGGAGTACGGCGGAGCGGGCGGCACGTTCGCGCACGAGGCCATCATCAACCGCGAATACAGCCTTGCGGGCTTCGACACGTTCGGCGCGCCGCTCCATTCCGGCATTGTCGCGCCCTACATCCTGCATTACGGCACCGACGAGCAGAAGAAGCGCTGGCTGCCGAAGCTCGCCACCGGCGAACTGGTCGGCGCCATCGCCATGACCGAGCCCAGCACCGGCTCGGATCTTCAGGGCGTGCGCGCCACGGCGGTGAAATCCGGCAACCGCTATGTGCTCAACGGCTCCAAGACCTTCATCACCAACGGTCAGCACGCCAACCTGATCGTCGTGGTCGCCAAGACCGATCCGAAGGAACGCGCCAAGGGCATTTCGCTGATGGTGGTAGAGACCGACGACGCGCCGGGCTTCCGGCGCGGCCGCAAGCTCAAGAAGCTCGGCATGGATTCGGCCGACACCTCGGAGCTGTTCTTCGACGACGTCTCGCTGCCGACCGAGAATCTGCTCGGCACCGAGGAAGGTCAGGGCTTTACGCAACTGATGAACGAATTGCCGCAGGAGCGGCTGATCGTCGCCTTGCACGCGGTCGCGATGATGGAGCGCGCGCTGGCGCTCACCGTCGACTACGTCAAGCAGCGCAAGGCGTTCGGCAAGGCGATCATCGAATTCCAGAACACCCAGTTCGAGCTTGCCGACATCAAGACCGAGACGACGGTCGGAAAGGTGTTCATCGATCACTGCATCGAGCGCCACATCGCCGGCCAGCTCGACACCGTAACCGCCTCGATGGCGAAGACCTGGGCGACCGATATGCTCGGCAAGGTCACCGATCGCTGCCTGCAATTGTTCGGCGGCTATGGCTATATGGACGAATATCCGATCTCCCGGCTCTACCGCGACGCGCGGGTGATGCGCATCTATGCGGGGACCAACGAGATCATGAAGCTGGTGATTGCGCGGAGTTTGTGAATTGCTGTCGTCCCGGCCTTCGTGGGGACGACACTTGAGAGGCCAGAGAACCACATGACCGACGCCTTCATCTACGACCACGTACGCACCCCGCGCGGCCGCGGCAAGTCGGACGGCTCGCTGCACGAGGTCACCGCACTCAATCTCGCCGCGCAGCCGCTCGCCGCGCTGAAGGAGCGCAACAAGCTCGATCCCAAGCTGATCGACGACGTGGTGCTGGGCTGCGTCGATCCGGTCGGCGAGGCCGGTGGCGACATCGCGCGCGTCGCCGCCATCATGGCGGGCTTCGGCGACGAGGTGCCGGGCGTGCAGATCAACCGGTTCTGCGCCTCCGGGCTCGACGCGGTGAATTTCGCCGCGGCCGAGGTGATGTCCGGCCAGCACGACATGACGATCGGCGGCGGCGCCGAATCGATGAGCCGGATCGGCATCGGGGCGGCGGGCGGCGCCTGGCCGGTCGATCCCTCGATTGCACTACGCTCCTACTTCGTGCCGCAGGGCATTTCCGCGGACCTCATCGCCACCAAGTATGGCTTCTCGCGAGACGACGTCGACGCCTACGCGGTCGAGAGCCAGAAGCGCGCGGGCAAGTCCTGGGATGAGGGCCGTTTCAAGAACTCCGTGATGGCGGTGAAGGACGTCAATGGCACGACCTTGCTCGCCAAGGACGAGCACATGCGTCCGACCACGACCATGCAAAATCTCGCCCAGCTCAATCCCTCGTTCGTGCAGATGGGTGAGATGGCGGGCTTCGATGCGGTCGCGATCCAGCGCTATCCGGAGATCGAGGCGATCAACCACGTGCACACCCCGGGCAATTCATCCGGCATCGTCGACGGCGCCGCAGCGGTGCTGATCGGCAACAAGAACGCGGGCAAATCGGCGGGGTTGAAGCCGCGCGCGCGAATCCGGCAGTTCGCCAACGTCGGCTCGGAGCCTTCCATCATGCTGACAGGCCCGATCCCGGTGACCGAGAAGGTGCTCAAGAAGGCCGGCATGACGACGAAGGACATCGATCTGTGGGAGCTCAACGAGGCATTCGCCTCGGTGGTGTTGCG
>JBEVIJ010000089.1:0-12937 GCA_040510745.1 Xanthobacteraceae bacterium | reverse complement strand
CGGCCGCTCCGGCGCCGGCAAGTCCACCGTGGTCAACCTCTTGCTGCGCTTCTTTGACCTCGAAAGCGGCCGCATTCTGATCGACGGCCAGGACATCTCGCGCATGACGCAGGAGTCGCTGCGCTCGCAGATTTCGATGGTGACGCAGGACACCTCGCTCCTGCACCGCTCGATCCGCGACAACATCCGCTATGGCACGCCGGGCGCGACCGACGAGGAGGTGATCCGGGCGGCAGGGCTCGCGCACGCCGAGGAGTTCATCCTCCATCTCGAAGACTGGCGTCACCGCAACGGCTACGACGCCCATGTCGGCGAGCGCGGCGTGAAGCTGTCCGGCGGCCAGCGGCAGCGTATCGCCATCGCCCGCGTCATCCTCAAGGACGCGCCGATCCTGATCATGGACGAGGCCACCTCCTCGCTCGACAGCGAGGTCGAGGCCGCGATCCAGACCAGTCTCGACACGCTGATGGCCGGCAAGACGGTGATCGCGATCGCGCACCGGCTGTCGACGATCGCACGCATGGACCGCCTCGTCGTACTCGATCATGGCCGCATCGTCGAGCAGGGTACGCACGCCGAGCTGCTGCGCGCCGACGGTCACTACGCCGCGCTGTGGCGCCGGCAATCGGGCGGCTTCATCGACGCCGACACCGTCGAAGCGGCGGAGTAGCCACCGCCCCGTTGCCGCAGTTGGCTGGCGGCATGCGCCGAAACATGCTTCCCTTCCGGCAACAAAAATACCGGGAGGCTTGTCCATGAAATTTACACGTCTCGCCGCCGCGGCTCTTGTGTTCGCGGCGCTCGCAGTTCCCGCGCAGGCGCAGACCTTTCCCAGCGGACCGATCCGCATCATCAGCGGCTTCCCGGCCGGCACCACCGCCGACATTTCCGCCCGCGTCATCGGCGCCAAGATCGGCCAGATCCTCAACGGCCAGGTCGTGGTGGAGAACCGGCCCGGCGCGGCGTCGAGCATCGCAGCGGCCTCGGTGGCGCGCGCCGACAAGGACGGCCACACGCTCTACATCGGCTCCGCCGCCAACCTGATCAACGCGGCGCAGAACCCCAACCTGACGTTCGACTTTATCAAGGACTTCACGCCGATCACGCTGCTGACCTCGACGCCGACCGTGCTGGTGGTGACGCCGGAACTCGGGCCGAAGAACGTCAAGGAACTGATCGCGCTCGCCAAGGAAAAGCCCGGCGCGATTACGTTCGGATCGTCCGGTGTGGCGAGTTCTACCCACCTGGCGCTGGAGCTGTTCAATTCACTCGCTGGCGTAAAAATCCAGCACGTGCCCTACACCGGCAGCCCGCAGGTCGTGACCGACCTGCTCGCCAACCGCATCCACGGATACTTCTCGCCAGCGTCCACGGTGATGGGCCATGTCGCCGCCGGCAAGCTGGTCGCGCTCGGCACCACCGACGCCAAGCGCACCACCATCCTCCCCGACCTGCCGACCATGGTCGAGGCCGGCGTGCCGGACTGCATATCCGTGTTGTGGTTCGGGCTGGTCGCGCCGACGGGCACGCCGCAGCCGGTCATCGATCGCTTGTCGAAGGCCGCCAATGAGGCGCTCAAAGATGCGGACGTTGCGAAATCCTTGCAATCGTCGAGCATCGCGCGGCTCGGCGGTTCGCCGGACGACTTCCGCCGCCACATCGCCGAAGAGGACAAGCGCTGGACCAAGGTGATCACCGAAGCCGGCCTGAAGAAGACGAACTAACGGAGCCTTTCTTGGACAAGCTGCGTGACTTGATCCGCGGCAACGATCTCGTTGTCGCGCCGCTGGTGCTCAATCCGATAATGGCCCGGATGGCCGCCGCCGCCGAATTCAAGGCCGGCTATCTCAGCGGCGGCTCGCTTGGCTGGTACAAGTGCGTGACCGAGGCCAACATCACGTTGCCCGAGATGGCCCAGGTCTGCGTCGACATCCGCGCCGCCTCCGATCTGCCGATCGTGCTCGACGCCGGCGGCGGCTGGGGCGATCCGGTTCACATGCACCGCACCATCGCGCTCACGCAAGCGGCCGGCTTCGCCGCCATCGAGATCGAGGACCAGGTGCTGCCGCGACGGGTCGAGCATCATCTCGGCCGCGAGCACCTGGTGCCGACCGAGTTCATGGTGGAACGGGTCAAGGAATCGATCGCGGCGCGGACCGATCCGAACCTGCTCATCATTGCGCGCAGCAACGCGGTGCGGCCGTACGGCCTGGACGACGCACTGCGCCGCGGCGAGGCATTCAAGAAAGCCGGCGCCGACATGCTGTTCATCTGGTCTCGCAACGCCGAGGAACTGCGCAAAATCGGCGAACGCCTGCCGCCGCCGCTGATGATGTTCGCGCCGGCCGACGGCTTCGCCGGCTTTCCCCTGTCGAAATCGGAACTGGCCAAGCTCGGCTATCGGCTCGCCGCGTCCTCCGGCAGCGCGCTGGCGGCGATCGTGAAGGCGCTGCGGCAGAACTACGAGGCGCTCGCGAAAGGCGAGATCGATCCATTGCTCGGCAAGGGTGGCGTCGAGCCGGAAATGAAGGCGGCGCAACGCATCACCGGCCTCGACGAGCTGGTGGCGATCGAAAAGCGCACGATGAAGGACTAGAGCATGAACCCGAAAAGTGGGAACGGGTTTTCGGATAGGTTCATGCTCAAAAACTAGAGGCTATTCAGCAGCGTCTCGATCCGCTCGGTCGCGAGCTGCTTTGCCGCCCGGTCGAACGTCGGCCGCACGTGATTGAAAAATGAATGCCCGGCCTTCGGGTGCAGCACCACCTCGATCTCCGGCTCGCCATGCTCGTCGATGCCATCCGACACCGCATCGATTTCATCGCGCGGAATATGCTGGTCGCGCAGCCCATAATGGATTTGCATGGGGCATTTCACCTTGCCCAGTTCGTCGAGGTGCTGGGAGATGTGCAAGCCATAGAGCGCGACCACGGCATCAACATCGGTGCGCGCGGCGGCGAGAAACGCGATCCGGCCGCCGCCACAGAAGCCGATCACCGCGACCTTGCCGGTCGAGAACGATTGCGTCCGCAGCCAGCGCGCCGCCGTCGCGATATCGTCACAAGCCGCATTGAGATCGAGCACCTTCAGCCGCTCCCAGGCGGCCGGATGCTGAGTATCGTCATATTCCAGCGGCTGCGGGTTCGCCGAGCGCCAGAACATGTTGGGCACCAGCACAGCACGGCCCCGCCGGGCAAACTCACCGGCGATATAGCGGATCGACGGGTTGAGCCCGAACATGTCGTGCACCATGACAATACCGACCCGCCGACCCGTCGACGGCCGGGCCAGATAGGCGTCGAAATCACGCCTGCCGTCCTTGGCCAGCGACAACGTGGCCGTCTCGATCATGGTGTTCTCATCCACGGGCACGCTGCAGTATGATAGATGAGACAGGGGTTTCGATAGTCGGCTGGGACAAATGAAAAGACGGGAATTCCTCACTCTTTTGGGCGGAGCGGCGGCGGTCCCGGTGTTCCCGCAAACTGTTGCGGCACAGCCCAAGACGATCCGCCGTGTCGGCTTCCTCGGCGGCGTCGCCACGCTCTCGCCGTCGAGCGAGAGCTACAAGGCCTTCCTGGCGCAAATGGACGAGTTGGGCTTCCGCGCCGGCCGCAACATCATCATCGAATACAAGGCGCTGGCCGATCCGCGCGGTCCTGCTGGCAGCGTCGGCGACCTGCTACGCTCGCAGCCCGAGGTGATCGTGGTGACCGGGCCGGAAATCGCGCTGCAAGCCGTGCTTGCCCAGAGCAAGAACACGCCGGTGGTGTTTCTGGCGCTGCAATACGACCCCGTCGCGCAGAAGCATGTCGCCAGCCTGGACAAGCCGGGCGGCAACGTAACCGGCGTGTTCGTGCGTCCATCGGATGTTGCGCAGAAGCAGATCGAGCTGCTGACCGAGGCGCTGCCCGGGCGGCGGCGCTTCGCCGTGGCCTGGGACAACGACACCGCCGACCTGTTTGCCGCGGTCGAACGGGCCTCGAAGGAAGCGAAGCTCGAATTGCAGCCGCTGCGGCACGAGAAACCGCCGTATAGCATCGAGCTGACGTTCAAGAACATCGTGGTGCGTAAAACACAGATGGCAATGTTCCTGCCCAGCCCGCATTTCGGCGGCCGCCGCTCCAAGATCGCGGAGCTCGCCACGCTGCGCAAGGTGCCGACCCTGTTTGCCTCCAAGGCCTACGTAGAGTCGGGCGGGCTGATGTCGCTCGGCATCGACTACCCGGCGACGCTGCGCAAGCTCGCCGAGCTCACCGCCAAGATCTTGCGCGGCGAGAAGCCGGCCAACCTGCCGGTCGACAGCACCGCCCGGCTCGACATCGCGGTCAACACCAAGACCGCGAAGGCGATCGGCGTCGAACTGCCGGAGGCGGTGGTGAAGCGCGCCAACCACGTGATCGACCACTAAAATTGCCACGCCGGCCTTAACCCCGCGGTTACGACGATCCCCGTCCGCGGCGATTGCTAGCGCCGTCTTAACGCCACCCGCGCCTGGGAGTTTCGCCATGGGCGACCTGCGCTTCGAGTTCGCCGCCATCGCCGTGTTCGCCGCCGCGTTCGTCGAAATATCATTCGGCATGCCGTGGGCGTCGAAAGGCTTTTCAGTGGCGGCGGTCAACAGCACGCCGTCAAGGCTGAACACCCTTGCCCCGCCTGTCGAGCCGCCTCCGATTGTCGAGGCACGCACCGAGCCGGTTGCCCCGAAACCGCCGCCGATCCCCGGGCCTTCTGCCATGCCTGCTCAATCTGCGGCGCTTCCTGCACCGCCCGCTCACGCCGCAGCGCGCATCGACGCGAGCGACCATCTCGCCCAGACAGCGCTGCAGGCCGCCCAAGCCTATGCCCGCGCGCCGTGCGAGCGGATGGCCAAGACGATGTTCATCGTCGCGGCTTCGACCTATCTGCGCGTCCAGGACAAGTCATCGCAGGCGCCGAAGGATGCGCGCGTTCACGACGCTATCAAGGCTGCGTTCCAGACCGGCCACGTCAGCACCGACGAATTTCCCCCTGACCTGATGATCTCGGGACGCTTCGCGCCCGCGACGCCGAGCCGCGTATCGTGCGTCAATTCGGCTGGTCTTCGACCCTGAGCATACTCAAGACCCGAGCTTGATACCCGCGTCACGCACCACCTTGCCCCACTTCTCGGTTTCGTCCGCGACGAACGTGCGGAATTCGTCCGGCGTGTTGGCGCGGGAATCGATGTTGAGCTGCTTCAGACGCGCCATGATATCGGGTTGTCGCAACACCTCGTTCAATCCGGCATTCAGCTTCTTGATGATGTCGGCCGGCGTTCCGGCCGGCACGAACACGCCGTTCCACTCGTATGCCTCGAAGCCCGGAATGGTGTCCTGCGCAGCCGGCAGGTCCGGCAGCGTGCCGAGCCGGCCCTTGCCGGTGTGCACGATCGCCTTGACCTTGCCGCCCTGGATGAGGCCGACCGACGCCGAGCCGTTCGAGAAGTAGTACTTGATCTGACCGCCGACGAGGTCGTTGAGTGCCGGTCCGCCACCACGATAAGGCACGTGATTGATGGGCACCTTCGCGATGTGCTTGAGCATTTCGAGGCTGAGGTGCTGCAGCGTGCCGTTGCCCGACGACGCAAAGTCGAGCCCGCCCGGCGTCTTTTTCGCCGCTTCGATCACGTCGGCCAATGTCTTGTCCGGTACGTTGCTGTTGGCGACGAGGATGTTCGGCACCAGCGAGACCAGGAACACCGGCGCGAAATCCTTGGCGTAGTTGAACGAAAGATTGCCGTAGAGCGCGTGATTGACCGAATGCGCGGTCGCGTCGTGCATGATCGTGTAGCCGTCTGGATCCGCCTTGGCCACCGCCGCTGCGGCAATCGTGCCGCCGGCTCCGCCCCGGTTGTCGATCACGAACTGCGCGCCCCACATCTCGGCGAGCTTGGCAAAGAAGAGCCGCGCCGTGGTGTCGGCGCCGCCGGCCGGCGGATAGGGGACGACCACCCGGACCGGCCGGTTCGGCCACGAAGCTTGCGCCCAGGCTCCGGTCCCCAGCATGGGCGCGGCGAGCGCGGCCCCGGAGCCCTGCAGCAGTTGCCTTCGGGTGAACTTTAAAGTGCGGCGCATGACGCTTCTCCCGTTTGTTGTTCGTCTCCCGGCACGAAACTAGCCGATCGGGCATCCCGGTGTAAGAATAGATTGAGGCGGGCGAATCGAGGCATTCGGCCGGACGGCACGACCAGATTGGAGCGACGATGGCAAACGGCGAAAAGAAAATCCGGCGCACGCTTCAATTCAAGTTCACGCTGGCCGGAGCGCCGGCCCAGGTCATTCCGATGATCAAATCGGCAGCGTCGTTCTACCAGATGTTCGGCGACGCCGAGGTGCGCCTACTGCAGAACGTCGACGATCCCAGCAAGTTCATCCAGGTGGTCGACTACGAACTGCCCGAGAGCATGGAGATGAACCGCCAGGCGATCGCCAGCGATCCGAAGTTTCAAGTGATGCTGCAGGGATGGCGCGCGCTTTTTCCGGGCGGCGTGGAGATCGACGTCTTCCAGGAGGCGTAAAAAATCCGACGCGCGCCGGGCAGGGGGTCTGGCGCGCGCCGGTCTCTCAACGCGGCCCGAGGTCGTGCCGCATCGCGGGAGCTACATCGCCGGCAGGATCGCAATGTCGCGCACGGGGCCCTTGGCGCCCGAGATCTTGGCGACAGCAGTGGCCTTGCCGCTGGCAAGATCGACGCTGTAGAGCGTGTCGCCGGCCATCAGCCAGGCGTCATTCTTGCCCTGGCCATCCGACCAGATGTCGAAGGCGTAGCTGTCGGCCTTGAAGCCGAGCTTGCCGATTGCGTTGAGCACGCCGTCGTTCGGCGGCGCCTGACGGAGCAGCGCGCCAATCGTGGCGTCGATGTTGTAGAGCGTCGTCTCCTTGGTGCCCTTCACCGAATTGGAGTAGGCGCCGGCGACCACGTTCGGCTTCTCGCCCTTGTGCATGTCGGCGTCGGCGAACTTGTGGCTGCCGTCCTTGGTGACCTTGCCGTCGTCGACATTGACGCGCAGGCTGGTGCCGTCGTTGCCCATCACGCGCAGGCGGTCGGCCGCCGGGTTGAAATCGACGGTCGCCTTGACGCCGGCCGGCAGCATGGTTTCGAGCTTGGACTTCTGGGTGGCTTTGCCGGTCTTGGTGTCGACCGTGTAGACAGCGCCGTCGGCGCCGAGCGCATACAGCATGCCGTCCGCCGGGCGCACGTCGATGCCGAGCACCTTGCCGGCGATGCCGGTGATGTTCCAGGTCTTCACCACCTTCTTCTGGCTGGTGTCGACGATCGCGATGGTGTTGTCGCCGGTCAGCGCCGCGACCTCAGCGGCCGAGGCTGCCGACGCGGTGATGATGAGTGCCGTCGAAGCGGCAAGAATCAACTTGATGATCATGGGCAGAACTCCCTGTTCGCTGTCGCCCGAATGCGACTACGAGAGGGGTACGGACCGGACCGTCTGGGCGGATGCAGCCGGCCCGGTCAACAAAATGTGAGGAAGGGTGCATCCATTTACCGTGGCGCCGCGTAACCATGAGCAGATTGGCCCATTCCCGGCCTTTGCGTAGGATGATTGCGGAACCGATAGAACCATGACCGCCCCTGCCCCAGACCGAGCGGTTGAAGCACAGCTCGCCGCGGCGGTCGCGCGTTGCGCGGCCGGCGAGCGCACGGCGATGCGCGTGATCTACGACATCGAGGCGGGACGCATGGTGGGCGTGGCGCGGCGGATGCTGCGCCGTCAGGACCTCGCCGAGGAAGCGGTGCAGGACACCTTCATGCGGATGTGGCGGGCGGCCGGCTCGTTCGATCCGGCGAAGGGCTCGGCACGCACCTGGCTCTACGCCATCCTGCGCAACTGCGCGATCAGCATCCTGCGCGACGAGAGCCGTTTCGAGAGCGATCCCGAAGCCGGCGAGGATGCGGCGCCGGCCACGGAAAGCGCGCTGACGCGATTGCCGGAGACCAGCGCGCTGCGTCGCTGCCTGGAGCAACTCGACCCGCAGCGGCGTTCCGTCGTGGTGCTGGCCTACGTGCATGGACTTTCGCATGGCGAGCTCGCCGGCCGGCTCAACATTCCGCTCGGCACGGTGAAGAGCTGGGTGCGGCGCAGTCTGATCTCTTTGCAAGAGTGCATGGGATGAAGGACGCGCGCGAACCAAATACCCAGGCGGCCGAATACGTGCTCGGTCTGCTCGAAGGAGAAGCCAAGATGGAAGCCGAGCGCAGGCTCGCCTCCGACGCCAGCTTCGCCCGCGAAGTCGAGCAGTGGCGCGCCCGCTTTGGCGAATTCGACGATACGCCGCAATCGCAGCCGGCAGGCGAGGCCTTGTGGAACCGCATCGAGGCAACGTTTGCCGACGCGCCGCCGCGCGCGGCTCCGCTATCGGCCTGGTCGAGGCTGTGGAGCGATATCTCCGTGCTGCGCACTGCAACAATTGGCGCTTCGCTCGCCGTGCTGATGCTCGCGGTCGGATTGGGCGTCGCGATCCGTCAGGCACGGCTGCAGCCGGTGATGGTTGCGGTGCTGGTCGACGGCGACCGCACCGGCGCGGTCGTGCATGCGTTCGCAGACGGCCGCGTGGTGCTGCTCCCGCTCACCTCGATCAACGTGCCGTCCGGGCGCACCTTGCAGGTCTGGACGCTGCCGAGCCGCGAGCGCGGCCCGGTGTCGGTCGGCCTGATGGACCGCGCCCGCACCCTCGAGCTGGAGTTGAAGGACTTGCCGACGCCTGGACCCAACCAGCTGTTCGAGATCACTCTCGAGCCGGCCGGCGGCTCGCCGAACGGACGGCCGACCGGACCGATCCTGTTCAAGGGCAATACCGCGCAGACGTTGTAGGCTAAGGTTTCCTTCTCAACACAGCGGGAACCCCAATGATCCTCGAAATCGCGCAGATCGACATCAAGCCTGGAATGGAATCCGAGTTCGAAGCCAGCGTGTCCAAGGCCGCGCCGCTGTTCAAGCGCGCCAAAGGCTGCAAGGGGCTTTCGCTGCAGTGCTCGGTCGAGAAGCCGAGCCGCTACCGGCTGTTTGTGAAATGGGACACGGTCGAGAACCACACCGTGGATTTTCGCGGCTCGGCCGACTTCCAGGAATGGCGCAAGCTGGCCGGGCATTGCTTCGCCTCACCGCCGGAGGTCGAGCACGTTCGCGAGACGGTGTCGGGCTTCTGATTGCCGCAACCATCGAGCCGGTTTGCCATAGTCTGGTTAAATTCACCGCCAAGATGACGGGGATGGGGAGGAAAACCATGACCATCCATCGCAACTGCTGCGCGGCGCTCGGCGCCACCGCCTTGCTCGCGCTTTCAGGCGCACCGTCAAACGCTGCGCCGGCCTACGTCAAATCCACCGTGAACCTGCGCTCCGGACCGGCAACCGCGAACGACATCGTCGGCAAGATTCCGAGCGGCAGCCTGGTCGAGGCCAACAACTGCAGCGACTGGTGCGAGGTCACCTGGCAAGGCAAGACCGGCTACGCGATCAAGTCTGCGATCGACACCAGCGGACGCGTTCCGGCCGCACGCGGCGTCGTGCGGCGCGGTCCGGGTCCCGCAGCCTACGATGGCGACGAGGTGGTAGTCGGCGGGCCGGTTTATTACGGCGCGCCTGTCGTCGCCTACCCGTATCCATACTACCGGCCCTACGGCTATTACCGATTCCGCGGCTATGGCTATCGCTACGGCGGCTGGCGCCGGCGCTGGTAGATTCCAAATCTGACAAGCCGTTCATGCGGCGCCGCACAAGCGAAGCCGCCGTCCGGCCACAATTCACACCCTGCGAAACCATTTTGTCACTCAACGATTGATCCCCATGGGCGGCATGTCGCCAATTCCGGCGGCGCTTTCGTTTTCGGAGGATGCAATGAGAATGTTAATGACCGGCAGCGCAGTAGCCGCGCTGGTCGGAACTGCCTTGACTGTGATGTCACCGCTGCCGGCTTCCGCACAACTCGCGCGTCCGCAGACTGCGGTCAGCATCGGCGGCGACAACACTCTGCTGACAGATGTGCAATGGCGCCGTGGCGGCGGCTGGCGAGGCGGCGGTTATGGTTGGCGCGGCGGCTACCGCGGCTACGGCTATCGCCCTTGGATCGGCGCCGGTGTTGGCTTGGCAACGGGTCTTGCGATCGGCAGCGCTTTTGCTGCGCCATACTATTACGGCCCTCCGGCCGCGTACTACGACGCACCGCCGCCGGCGTATTACAGGGCCCCGGGTCCGGCCGGAGACGCCACGGCCTACTGCATGCAACGGTTCAAGAGCTATGATCCGTCGAGCGGCACGTATCTCGGTTACGACGGCCAGCGGCATCCCTGCCCGTAACGCCCCGCCAAATCCTGCGATCAGGCCCTCCGGAATTCCGGAGGGCCTTTTCATTGCCTCCCGCCTCGGCTTCAGTCGGTCAAATGCCCAGCCGCGCTGACATCGAGATTGCGCTGCGCCGTCTCGCGCCGAACATTCCGCCGCACGAATTCGGCGCGGTGGTCGATCACGCACTCGACAGCGCGGGCCTGCGCACCGCTTCGCCCGAGGCCGCCGCCTGGCTCTCCCTGATCGCCTACGTGCGACACACCTTCACCGACTACGACGAACGGCTCCAGCAGGGCTACGACCGCGACAGCGCACGGTTCTTCGTCGCCGACGAGATCAACAATGTCCTGGAAGGTTGGGGCGCGAAGCGGCGCCTGTTGGAAGAGGACTAGGCCGGACCGGTCATCGCCAAAATCTTCGATGCGTCATCCGTCTTGTCCAACGCCCAGACCGCGTCGATCAGCTTGCCGCCATCCTTGACGCGCGCGCCGGCGAGGCTCTCGAATTTCTGCTCCAATTCGCGATCGGTGAGCGGGCGTCCGGCGCTGCCGCGCGCCGCATCGACTGCAACGCGATGATGCTTGCCGTCTTGGGTCCAGATCTCGACCACCGCCGCCTCAACCGCAATGTTGGAATCCTGTGTCACCTCGACCTTGCGCCGCAGCTCCAGCACCGCCGGATCGTTGACGCATGCGTCGGTGTATTCATCGAGTCCGGCGCCGCCAAAAATCTGCGCCGCCGCCACGCTGTGCTGCACGCTGACCTGCGCCTCGCGGCCGGTGCGGACATTGGGCCGGTCGGCGCGCTCGCTGAGCAGCGGATGGCCGTGCACCAGTACGTGGGCGATGTCGGCAGCGTTGACCTTGGAGCGCAACTCCAGCACGGCGTCGATCACCGGATGGATCACCACCCCGCCGGGATAGGGCTTGTAGGCGTTGATCGACAGCTCCCAGGTGTCGCCGAGGCCATCGAGCAGCGCCGGCCATTTCGGCGCGTCGCCCACCGCGTTGAAGAAGCCGAAGCGGCCTTCGAGCGGCTGTGGGGGACCGGCGAAGCCCTGCTTCGCCAGCAGCGCCGACCACAGGCCGTTGCGCCCGGCATTGCCGACCCCGAGGCTCTTGGTCGGCATGCCGAGCATCTCAACCAGGCCGCAGGCTTGCGAAGCGGCGCCGCCGAATGCCCAGACCATCTGCTGCGTATCGAGACCGAGCAGCCGCCCGGCCGCGGCCGCCGCCCCGAAAACGCCGCAGCTCGCGGTGATGTGCCAGCCGCGGGTGCGGTAGTGCGACGGCGAGATTGAATTTCCGATGCGGCATGCCACTTCGACGCCGAGCGCGAAAGCGTCGAGCAGATCGGCTCCATGCACCCGCTGCAGCTCGGACATCGCATAGAGCGGCGGCATGATCGGGGCGGTCGGATGGATCACGGTCGGCAGGTGCGTGTCGCAAAAATCGTCGATGTTGGCGCCGGCTGAGTTCAGGAAGGTCGCGTTGAGCACATCGGCGCGTTCCTTGCGGCCGATAATGGTCGCCGGTCCCTGCCTCACGTTGGGCAGCGACGCCTGAAGCTTTTCGTAGGTCGGATCGGCCGCGCCGCGGATGCCGGCCGCGAGGATGTTGAGCAGCGCGCGCTTCGCCTCGTGGCGGACGTGGTCGGGGATGCGCGCGGCCGGCGTCTCCACCACGAACCGCGCGATGATTTCGCTGGCGTGACCGCTGTCGCTCATGTCCGGCCCGGGCTCCCCGCGCTTTTGGCGGCGCAGTGTCACATCCGGCCGTGGAAATGGCTAGTTCTTGGCGGTCTTGGTCTTGCTCGGCGTCGAATGTGTCAGCGAGGCGACGCCCCAGCCGGCTTCATCTTCGCCATTACCCCAGTTCCAGGGGCGATAGAAAATGTGCTGACCGTGTTTGACGATCTTTCTCATGTCGCGGATCCAGCGCGGCCGCACGTAAGTGGCGTGGTAGTGCGCCGCCTTGGCCACTTCCGGCAGCCAGTTCTGTGAGTCGAGCGCCTGCTTGGCGATCTTCTGCGCGCGGCTCCAAGGGCCCTTCTCGCGGACGATGTCGGGAATGCCATCGCAGGCGAAGGTGAACTGACAGGCCAGACGCCGGTGCGCGTTCTGATAGACCACGCCGCAGACGTCGCCCGGATAGTACGGCGAAAATACGCGATTGAGCACGACCTGGGCGACGGCGATCTGGCCGCGCACCGGCTCGTTGCGCGCTTCGAAGTAAATCGCGTTAGAGAGGCATTTTTCCGCCTTCGCACGTTCCTTGCCTTCAAGACCGAGCTTCTGCGCCGGCGTCAGCGGCGGACGCGGGCGTGGCAGCACGTCGGTCATTTGCGGAAGCACGACCGGTGGAGCGGTATAGGCGGGCTTGGCCGTTCCGCAGGCTTCGCGGGCGCCGCGACGTCAGGCGTGGTCCGCACCGGAGAAGGCTTACCCTTGCCTTCAAACGGCGTTGAAGGGATCGGCTCTTCCTCGATCTTGGGATCAACCGGCGACGTCGTTGCAAGTGCGGTCAACGCGACTTCGCTTGAGTCGGCACTGGCCACACGAAACGGCGACGACGGAGCAGCCGGCGGCGTGGGTTCAACGGGAGCAGCGGCCATGACG
>JBEVIJ010000088.1:0-4192 GCA_040510745.1 Xanthobacteraceae bacterium | reverse complement strand
GTCTCCACCAGCTCGCTCCACTTGAGCCAGAACACGCGCAGGAGGCCCTAGTCGGTCGCAAGCTGCTCCTGGCTATATCCCATTCCACCAGAAAGATCGGACCACGGCACTTCGCGCCATGCGGCGAAGCCCTGCTGCGCCAACTCCAGCGCGGCGACGTCGTCCGGGGTCGCAAAGCCGCCCGGCTCGTAGAATGTAAGAAATGCGTGGAGCCGCCGCGCGCGCTGCGCCTCGGTTTCCTCGACCGGGCCGAGCGCCCAGGCGGTGACGCGCATGCGGTCCGGCGCAACCGGATAGAAGTTGCGCACCGTCACAGACGAGCCGTCATTAATGACGAGATTGGGGAAGATGCAGAGGTTGCGGTTGGTATCGGCGACGCGGGCCGCCCTCGCCTCACCCAGCCGCTCGACTAGTTCCTTGCGGATCGCGTCGATGTCGGCCTTGGCCTCCTCGCCATAAACAGAAATCCATTTCGCAACCGGGCGGCCGCGATAGTTCGGATTGTCGGTGGTGAGATGGCCGTTGCCCAGGTCCTTGCCGAAACCCTTGGTCGGCAGCATGTGCCCCTTGGCTGGCGTGATGTTGACGCCGGAGTTACGCATGTAATTGAGCCACGTCGAATGCGTGGTGACGAGGTGGTAGTCGTCGACGCTGTTCTCGACCAGGAGCTTCCAGTTCGCCTTGATGTCGTACTCCTGGACGCCGGAGATGATCTCCATGCGGCCGGACGGCGACTGGTCGACCACGAGATCGATGTAATCCTTGGCGCCGGCGAGATAGGTCGCAAGGTCCGGCGCGTTCTTGTCGAAGCTCGCGAAATAGAAGTCCTTGTAGTGCTCGAGCCGCGGCACCGGCACCAGGCCCTTGCTTTGCTTGTCGAAGCCCGGGGGATAGGCGTCGTCGCCCGGGATGCCCTTCAGCGAGCCGTCGGTGTTGTACGACCAGCCGTGATAGATGCAGTAGAACTGCCGCGCATTGCCCTCGCGCTCGCGGCACACCAGCGCGCCGCGGTGCCGGCACGAATTGATCAGCGCGCGGACGGCGCCCTGCCGGTCGCGGCAGAAGATCACCGGCCGGCCGGCGACGTTGCGGGTGCGGAAGTCGTTCGGCTGCTTCAGCTCCGAGGCATGGCCGACGTAGATCCAGCAGTGGTCGAAAATCTTGCGATGCTCGGCTTCCAGCACGTCGTCCGACACGAACACCTTGCGGTTGACGGAAAAGCTCAAGTTCTCGTTGTCCTCGACGACGAGGCGGCCGTTTCCGTTGTGTGGCGCGGTCATGTCTGGCTCTGCCTCCCAAGGCGTGGGATTTCGGGTTTCTCTATATCTAACTCGGCAGATCGTCCACCGCCACCTGATGGTCCAGCGCGATCTCGCGGCCCTCGCGCGACGAGCGTTGGATCGCGAGCGCAACCTCGACCGTCGCCTTGCCCCAGCGGCCGTCGTGCACCGGTTTCTTACCGGTGCGAATTGACATGAACATGTCGTCCAGCACCTCCTGCCGGCCGGGCATTCCCTCGCCGCGCGGCAGCGCGATCTCGCGCAGGCCGTCATGGCTATAGACCAGAACGCCGTCCTTCGACGGGCGCATCTCGCCGCCGGCGCAAGTGACGATGGTGAGGCCGAAGTGCGGCTGGTTCGGCGGCATGTCCTGCTTGCTGGCACCGTAGGCCTGCGTCTTGGTCCGAAGTCCCGCCTCTTCTTGCACCTGCGCCAATGCACGGCGCGACGCGCCATGCGAGAGCGGCTTCGGCGCGCCACGTTCGCCGATGCCGAAGTGCCATTCGTCGGAATCGAAGAAGTCGTAACCGCCATAGACCATCGACGCGGCGACCCCGCTCTCGAACTGCAGGAACGCGATGCAGCCCGCCTCGGTCGGACGCGACGGGTCGAGCACGTTGGACTGCGCCCGCACGCTCTTCACCATGCCGCCGCCGAGCAGGCGCACCGTGTCGATCTGGTGCGGCACCTGGTTGAACAGGATGCCGCCGCCCTTCGCGGTGTCGAGTTCCTCGGGGCGGCGCGGACGATAAAGATACGTGGTGTAGTTGAAGGAATTGATCATGCCGAGCTTACCCAGTTCGCCGCCTGCGATCATCCCACGCATCGCGCGTACCGCCGGATCGAACGCATGGGTGTGGCCGACGATGAGCTGCACCTTGTTGCGCTCCACCGCCGCGATGATGGCGTCACAGTCGGCGAGCGTCAGCGCCATCGGCTTTTCCAGAATGATGTGCTTGCCGTGCTCTGCCGCGATGATGGCGTGCGGCGCGTGGAACTGATGCGGCGTCGCGATGTAGATCGCCTCCACCGCCTTGTCCGCGCACAACTCCTTCATGTTGGCGTAGGCGCTGGCGTTGAAGTCGCGCGCGAAGGCCTCGCGGGGGCCGGGATGAGGGTCGGCGGCTGCCCGCAGCGCATAGCCCGGGTGAGCGGCGGCGGCCTGCACCATCACGGCGCCGGCCATGCCGAGCCCGCAGATGCCGAGCCCGATCGGCGCTGATTTGTCCGGGGTCTGGGTCATTGCAGGATCGCGCCTCGGCCGGTAATTTCCAAGTCCCGCCGATACTTTAGCCCACCATTCCTGGAAAGCCCTAGCCGACATGGACACCAAGACCAGCCACAAGCGCACGCCCCGTATCGAGGACGAGCAGTTCCTGCGGGGGCTCGGCCGCTACATGTCGGACGCCCCGCTGCCGGGCCAGACCCAGGCGGCCTTCGTGCGATCGCCGCACGCTGCCGCCGACATCAAGTCGATCGACACCAGCGCGGCCAAGGCGATCAAGGGCGTGGTCGCGGTGCTGACCGGCGCGGACCTGAAGGAGTTCCACGGCAGCGTGTCGCAGCATCCGCCGCTGCCCGGCCGCGACGGCGCCAAGCTGATCATGCCGTTCCGTCCGTCGCTGGCGGCCGAGCGCGTCAGCCACATCGGCGAGGCGGTCGCGGTCGTGATCGGCGAGACGCTTGCGGCTGCGCAGGACGGCGCCGAGGCTGTCGCCGTCGACTATGCCACGCGCGAGGCCGTGGTCGACGCCAAGGCTGCCGTCGCCACGGGCGCGCCGCAGGTGCATCCCGAGGCGCCCGGCAACATCGCCATCGACTGGCCGGGCCTCGCGTCCGACCCGGAAGCCAACGCCAAGGAGGTCGAGCGGGTGTTCGCCTCTGCGAAGCACGTTGCGAAAGTCTCGCTGTTCCACAACCGGCTTAACGTCGCCTCAATGGAGCCGCGCGGCGCGACCGCGAGCTATGACGCGGCGGCCGATCTGTTCAACCTGCGGGTCTGCTCGCAGGGCGCCCGCGCCATGCGCGACTCGATGGCCGGCGTGCTCAAGATCGGCAACGACAAGATCCGCGTCACCACCGAGGAGGTCGGCGGCGCCTTCGGCCTGAAGACCGGTCCGTATCCGGAATACATCGCGATCCTGGCGGCGGCGAAGAAGATCGGCCGCCCGGTGTATTGGATGTGCGGCCGCTCCGAAGCCTTCCTCACCGACAACCATGCCCGCGACGCCTACAGCGACGTGGAGCTGGCGCTCGACGAGAAGGGCAAGTTCCTTGCCCTGCGCATCCGCCACATCGGCAACATGGGCGCCTACATCGGCGCGGTCGGCGCCAACATCCAGACCATCAACATGATGCGCTGCCTGCCCGGCATGTACGACATCAAGCTGGTCGACGCGCAGACCCGCTGCGTGTTCACCAACACGGTGGTCACCGCGCCCTATCGCGGCGCCGGCCGGCCGGAGGCGAGCTACTGCATCGAGCGGGTGGTCGACGAGGCGGCGCGCATCACCGGCATCGATTCGATCCGGCTGCGCAAGAAGAACCTGATCCCGCGCAAGGCCATGCCGTACAAGACCGCGGTCGGCACCACCTACGACTCCGGCGAGTTTCCGGTGATCGTCGACAAGGCGCTGAAACTCGCCGACGTTGACGGCTTCAAGAAGCGGCGCAAGGAGGCGCTCAAGCGCGGCAAGCTGCGCGGGCTCGGCATATCCTGCGTGCTCGAACATTCCGGCGGGGCGCCGCTCGAAGGCGCGGCGCTCAAATTTCCGGGCGGCGACGGCCTCACCCTCGTGCTCAACGTGCAATCAACCGGCCAGGGCCACGCCACGGTGTTTCCGCGCATCGTTGCGGAACGCCTCGGCATCACGGCCGCGCAGGTCGTGCACCAGCACGGCGATTCTGCCAAC
>JBEVIJ010000087.1:0-10615 GCA_040510745.1 Xanthobacteraceae bacterium | reverse complement strand
CCGGCATCACGGCGGCGCAGGGCGCGGCGAGCCGGCTCGGCGTTTCGCTGACGCAGCGGCACCACGCAAGGCGCGTGCAATATGTCACCGGCCATGCCGGCGACGGCGAGCTGCCGCACGACCTGGACTGGCGGAGCCTGGCCGATCCATCAGTGACGACGGTGGTCTATATGCCGGTGAAGACGCTCGATGCGCTGGTTACGACAGCGATCGAGCACGGTCTCGATCCGGCAACGCCGGCGGTCGCGGTGTCGCGGGCAACCCGCGCGGATCAAGCGTCGATCAGTGCGCCGGTTTCGCTGCTGGCCGCGCGGGTGGAGGTGGCGGAGTTGCCGGGGCCGGTGCTGGTCATGGTCGGCAAGGTGTTCTCGGCCGTCGAGGAGCGGAGCGCGACCAATGCGCATTCGCCTGGAGCTGATGCGCAGGTGAATTAGGTTCGATCGCTTTTCGTGAGCCTTTCACGGCCGGAATCCGGGAACCGAGTTCTGTCCTGTTTCGTTGATCTCTCGGCAATGCCGTTCGAGAGGCCTCCTATGAGCGCGCGTATCACGTTTCTGCTGCCTGGCGCGCTCGCGCTGGCGCTTTACGGATGTGGCGATAGCGCTCAATTGCCCGAGCAGGCCAGCGTCGGTGTCAACCCGACCTTGCCCGCGCCCAATCAGACATGGATTCCGACCGTCAATGTCGCGCCCGCTAAAGGGTGGCCGGAGGGCGTCAAGCCGAAGGCGGCGAACGACCTCGATATCAATGCGTTTGCCACCGGCCTTGAACATCCGCGGTGGCTCCATGTTGTCTTGCCGAACGGCGACGTACTGGTGGCCGAGACCAATGCGCCACCTCGGTCGGAGGAGGGCAAGGGCATCAAGGGCATGGCCTTTAACTTTTTCATGAAGCGTGCCGGCGCTGGCACACCGAGTGTCAACCGCATCACGCTGCTGCGCGACGCGGACGGCGATGGCATGGCAGAGGTGCGCAGCGAATTTCTCACCGGACTGAATTCGCCGTTCGGCATGGCGCTGGTCGGTAATGCGCTCTACGTCGCCAATACCGATGCGGTGATGAAGTTCGAATACAAGGAGGGCGCGACCAAGATCGACGGCCCCGGCACCAAGGTCGCCGATCTCCCGGGCGGGCCGCTCAACCATCATTGGACCAAGGGCCTGGTGGCGAACCGCGACGGCTCGCGGCTCTACGCGTCGGTGGGCTCCAACAGCAACGTCGCCGAGAACGGCATCGAGAAGGAGGAGCGGCGCGCCGCGATTCTGGAGATCGTGACGGCGACGGGCGAGTCGCGCGTCTACGCGTCAGGCTTGCGCAATCCGGTCGGCATGGCGTTCGAGCCGCAGACTTCGCAGCTATGGACGGTGGTGAACGAGCGCGACGAACTCGGCAGCGATCTGGTGCCCGACTATCTCACGTCGGTGAAGGACGGCGGTTTCTACGGCTGGCCGTATAGCTATTTTGGCCAGCACGTCGATGAGCGCGTGAAGCCGCCGCGTCCGGACCTTGTGGCCAAGGCGATCGTGCCGGATTACGCGCTTGGCAATCACGTCGCACCGCTTGGCTTGACGTTCGCCGGCGTCAACCGGATGCCCGATCAATTCAAGCAGGGCGCCTTCGTCGGACTGCACGGCTCGTGGAACCGAAAGCCGCGCAGCGGCTATAAGGTGGTGTTCGTGCCGTTCACCGGCGGCAAGCCGTCCGGCAATCCGGTCGATGTCGTGACCGGCTTCGTCAACGACAAAGGCGAGGCGATGGGCCGCCCGGTCGGTGTTGCGATCGATAGGCGCGGCATGCTGCTGGTCGCGGACGATGTCGGCAACGCGATCTGGCGCGTTGCGCCGGCGCAGCGCGCGGCGGAAAATCGTTACCGGCTGGTCGACTAACGCGCCACCGCGTCAGGTTTCTTCTCCAACAGATACCGCTCTGCGGTCATCGGCGAGCCTTCGACCGGCGGCTTTTTGATCGTGACATTGGCGAAGTTCGTCGCCTCCTCGACCCAGCTTTTCGGCGCGGGCAGGCCCCACAGATTCGAGTTCGCATTGGCGTTGACCGGGCACATCACTGGTCCTTCGTCGATGTCGATGAGCTGGATGCCGGGCAGCAGCAACTCGGTGCGGTGGCCGTCGGGGTCGCGGACATAGAGATAGTAAGAGTGCTGGTGGCCGTGGCGGCCTGGGCCGTGCTCAAGCCGGTCGCCGAAGCCGAGGTTTCCCGCCACGTCGCAGGCGCGTACGATGTCCTCGAATGCTTCGACCACGAAGCCGCCATGATGGAAGCGAGGGCCGGAGCGCGTCAGGAATACAATGTCCCACGGGTTGTTCTTGCGGTGCAGGAAGGTGCCGACCACGACGCCGGCGGCTTCCACATAGAGGTAATCCGAGATGCGGAAGCCGAGGTCCATGTAGAACTTGGCGTTGGCCAGCACATCCGGCACCAGCACCTGGTAGTGATCCATCCGCAGCGCGCCGGCGCCCTTGTGCTGATGGATCTTGGTGTACATGCGCGGCCGAGTTTCCATGGTGGCGACCAACTCGATCGGCGTGCCGGCGGGATCGTTGAAGTGCAGCGTGCGGCCCTGATGCGGCACCTCGACGAAGGCTGACTTGATGCCGGTGCGGTCGAAGTTCGACTTCGCCTTCTCTAGATCTTCGTCGGTGAAAACGCGCATGCCGACCCGCTCGCACATCGGCTGGTCTTTGGTGCGCTTGAGCGTGAGGCTGTGATGGCCGATCTCCTCGACGCCGCGCAGCCAGACGGTGTCGGCATCCTCGTTGCTGACGATGAGGCCCATCACCTCGGTGTAGAACTCGCGGCTCCGGGCGAGATCGCGCGCGGTGAAGATCAGGTGGCTGGCGCGGGTGATGTTGAACGGCGGATTGAAGTTAGTCTTGGGGAGTTGAGCCTTGGGGAATTGGGCGTTGGGCAGTTCGGTCACGTTTTCACCTGCACGCCGGTTTCCTTCACGATCGCGCCCCATTGCGTCAGCTCGCGGTCGATCATGGCGCCGTACTGCTCCGGCGAAATGATGCCGGGATCGTAGGACGCATTGATCAGGGTGTCGCGGACCTTCCCGCTGGTGTTCAGGCGCACCATTTCGCGGCCGAGCGCCTGAATGATGCCTGGTGGCGTGCCGATCGGCGCCAGTAGGCCGTTGGCAACATGGAGATCGTCAAAGCCGTCGTAGCCCAACTCGCGGAAGGTCGGGACCTCCGGCGCCGAGACCGACCGCTTCGCGCCCGTGACCGCCAGCGCGATCACCTTGCCGGCCTCGCGCACGCCCTTCGAATTGCCAGGCGTGTCGAACGTGAACTGCAGCGTGCCCGCGGCGGCCGCCATCAACTGCTGCGTCGTGCCGGGATACGGAATGTGCTGGCCCTGGATGTTGGTACGCTTGAGCAGCAGTTCCGTCACCAGATGGCCGCCGGTGCCGACGCCCGGCGAGCCCCAGTTGAGCTGGCCCGGCCGCGTCTTGGCGTAGTCGACCAGTTCCTTCAGCGTCTTGGGCCCGAGATCGGCGTTGACGACCAGCAGGAAGGGGAAGGTGAACATCAGCGCGATCGGGGCGAAGTCGCGCTTCACGTTGACCGGCGAACCGGTCAGCACCAGCGGCGCCAGCACGATGTGGCTGTTGGAGGCGAGCAGCAGCGTGTGGCCGTCCGGCGCCGAGCGCGCCACCGCCATGCAGCCGACCGAGCCGGAGCCGCCCGGCATGTTCTCCAGGACGAAGTTCTGCCCGAACGTGTCCTTCATGACGTCGGCGTACATGCGGAAGTTCTGGCCCGGTCCGCCGGTCGCGGTCGGCGAGATCACGCGCACCGGGCGCGACGGCCAGTCGCCGATCCGGCTCTGCGCGCGGGCCGGCGCCAGGCCGGTCGCGGCCGCAGCCGCGACACTTGCGATGAATTGCCGCCGCGTGGCCATGAAACCTCCCTGCTGTCTTATTCGTTCGTGACGCTTTTCCTGCGCATTGAAAGCATGCTTGATGTTGTCCGGCAGGTTCAAGTCCCTATCGTGAGGCGAGCCGAGGAGTGTTTGCATGGCGGACCAATTGCTTCCGACCACCGTCGTGGGCAGCTACCCACAGCCGGACTGGCTGGTCGATCGCGAGCTGCTCAAGACCATGGTGCCGCGCGTGCGCGTGCGCGAGCTATGGCGTGTCGCCGAGCCCTATCTCGCGCAGGCGCAGGATGACGCCACCGTGCTGGCGATCCGCGACATGGAGTGCGCCGGCATCGACATCATCACCGACGGCGAGATGCGCCGCGAGAGCTACTCCAACCGCTTCGCCACTGCGCTCGACGGCATCGACAACGACAACCCCGCGACCATCATCAACCGCGCCGGCCGCTCGGTCAGCGTGCCGCGCGTGGTCGGCAGGATTTCCCGCAATGGCCCGGTCGAGATCGAGGACATCAAATTCCTGCGCCGCCACACCAGGCGCAAGGCGAAGATCACGCTGCCTGGGCCCTTCACCATGGCGCAGCAGGCGCATAACGAGTTCTACAAGGACAACGACGAGATGGTGATGGACTTCGCCGCCGCGGTGAACGAGGAGGTGCGCGACCTCGAAGCCGCCGGCGCCGACGTGATCCAGCTCGACGATCCGTGGCTGCGCAACGACCCGGACGCGGCGAAGCGCATCGCGGTGCCGGCGCTCAACCGCGCGCTTCAAGGCTTGAAGGTGCCGACCGTCGTGCACCTGTGCTTCGGCTACGCTGCGGTGGTGCCGGGGCAGAAGCCGTCGGGCTACGCCTTTCTGCCGCAGCTTGCCGACAGCACGGCGGACCAGATTTCGATCGAGGCGGCGCAGCCAAAGCTCGACCTCGGCATGCTGAAGGAGCTTTCCGGCAAGACCATCATGCTCGGCGTGATCGACCTCGGCGACCGCACGGTGGAGACGGCGGACAAGGTGGCCGAGCGCATTCGTGCCGCGCTGGAGCACGTGCCCGCCGAGAGGCTCGTTCCCGCGCCGGACTGCGGCATGAAGTATCTGTCGCGCGAAATTGCATACGGCAAGCTCTTGGCGCTGGCCGCCGGGGCTGCCATCGTGCGCCGTGAGCTGACGTAGCCCGCGATGATCATCGACATCTTCAACCACTTCATGCCCAAGGCGTATTTCGACCGCCTTGGCGATTTCATTCCCGGCCATCCGGTGCTGGCGGCGTTTCCGCGGCTGCAGCCCCTGGTCGATGTCGAGGCGCGGCTGCGGCTGATGGACGAATTCGGCGAGATGCAGCATGTCATCTCGCTCGCCAACCCGCCGCTGGAGCTGATCGCCGGCCCGGACCGGACGCCGGAGCTGGCGCGGCTCGCCAACGACGCGCTGGCCGAGGTCTGCCGCAAGCATCCCAAGCGGTTTCCGGCGTTCATCGCGTCGCTGCCGATGAACAACGTCGAGGCCTCGCTTGCCGAAGCCGACCGCGCGATCCAGCAGCTCGGCGCCCGTGGCGTGCAGATGTTCACCAATGTCGCTGGCAAGCCGCTGTCCGTGCCGGAATTCCGTCCACTGTTCGCGCGCATGGTGGCGCACGACCTGCCGGTCTGGGTGCACCCGATGCGGGCGGCGCAATTTTCCGATTACGCCACCGAGAAGGAATCGCAGAACGAGATCTGGTTCAGCTTCGGCTGGCCGTATGAGACCACCGCCTGCATGACGCGGCTGATCTATTCCGGCATCTTCGACGAGATGCCGACGCTGAAGATCGTCAGTCACCACATGGGCGGCATGATCCCGTACTTCACCGGCAAGATTCAGCTCGGCTTCCGGCAGATCTTCTTCGGCGCGCCGGAGAAGAATCCGGTGGCGGCAGAGGCCGGATTGAAAAAGCCGCCGGTGGAGTATTTCAAGATGCTCTATGCCGACACGGCGCTCGGCGAGGTGGCGCCGACGCGCTGCGGCCACGCCTTCTTCGGCACGAAACAATGTTTGTTCGCGAGCGACGCGCCATTCGATTCTGAGCAGGGGCGGGGGCTGCTGCGGCGGAGTATCGATGCGGTGAATGCGCTGGAGATTCCGCTGGCCGAGAAGGATGCGATCTTTGCGGGAAATGCGAAGACGTTATTGAAGCTGTAATGCTCTCGATTGTCGTCCCCGCGAAGATGGGGACTCATACTCCCGGTGGTGGTTATGGGTTCCCGCTTTCGCGGGAACGACGGCGGAGGGTGGGAAAAGCGAGAGAAAGAAGCAATGCGAACCGAAAACATCCGCGTGAAGCTGCGCGACGGCGAGATGGGCGCCTATATCGCCTATCCCGACAAGACGCCGGCCGGCGCGATCATCGCCATCATGGAAATCTGGGGCGTCAACGACACCATGCGCCATCACGCGCACGAGTTCGCGGAGGCCGGCTTCATCTGTTTGGTGCCGGACCTGTTCTGGCGGCAGGAGCCGGGCGTTGAGCTGTCCGACAAGAACCCGGCCGACATCCCCAAGGCGTTCGACCTCTACTACGAGTTCGACTACGACCTCGGCGTGCGCGACATGGAGGACACCTGGCACTACTTGAAGACCCTGCCGGGCTGCAACGGCAAGGTCGGCGCGGTCGGCTACTGCCTTGGCGGCAAGCTGTGCTACCTGATGTGCTGCCGCACCGACATCGATTGCGCGGTGGCCTATTACGGAACCTACATCGAGCACCGAATCAAGGAGGTGAAGAACCTGCACCGGCCGTTCGTGCTGCATATGGCGATGAAAGATCGCTGGGTGCAGGCCGAGGTGAACGACATGCTGGTGCGGTGGCTGTCACCCAATCCGCTGGTGACGATCCACCAATATCCCGGCGCCGACCACGCCTTTGCGCGCCACGGCGGCCGGACCTACTCGAAGCCCGAAGCGGATCGCGCGCTGGGATTGACGGTGGATTTTTTTAGGAAGCATTTGGATTAGCGTCATTCCGGGGCGCGCCTGCGGCGCGTCCGGAATGACGGTGGAAGGCTTACTTCAAAACACCCGTTGCGACGCTAGTTTCGCGCCCTCGCTGAGGCTCTTCAGTTTCGCCCAGACCACGTCGGGCGCGACACGGCCCCAGCCGGCCGACGTATCGAATCCGCAGTCGGTGCCGGCCTGCACGCGCGCCGGATCGCCCACCACTTGCGCCACACGCTCGATGCGGTCGGCTACCACCTCGGGGTGCTCGACGAAGTTGGTCAGGCTGTCGATCACGCCGGCAACCAGGATCTGATCGTCTTCCAGCGGCATTTTGCTGAACAGCTTGAACTCGTGGGCGTGGCGCGGATTGGCGAATGGCAGCACGAGGCCGCCGACCTTGGCCTTGCGTAGGATCGGTAGGATGTCCTCCAGCGGCACGTCACGGTCGTGCGGCGATTCCGAGTTGCCCCAGCAGACGTGCAGGCGAACGCGGTCGCGCGGCACGTTAGCGAGCGCATCGTTGATGGTGGCAATGGTCTTCTCGACGAACTCCTGGAACGCCGAGACCGGCCGGTCCTTGTAGGTAATGTGCCGCTCCAGTGCGAGATCGGGCGCGTCGACCTGCAACAGATAGCCGTGCTCCACGATGGCGTCGTATTCGACCTGCAAGGCGCGGCCGAGCGCGGCGAGATAGTTGTCGAGCGTGTCGTAGTGCTCGTTCTTGCAGGCCAGCGCTACGATGCCGGGCGACGGCGCGCACATGAACGGCTCGGCGAAAGCGTTCGGCGTTTCCGCGAGCACCGACTTGAAGTGGCGGCACTCGTCGTTGATCGCCGTGTCGTCGAGATAGCGCACCTCGCCGATCGTTTTTGGGATTCCCATCAGGTTGGAAACGCCGACCGTGCCGCCGTATTGCCTGGCCCACAGCTTCTGGAACTCGGGATAGCGGTCGACGTCGCCGCGGGTCGGGCGCGTCCAGCTTCCGCCTAAGCCGCTGAGTCGTGACTGCAGATAGAGAAAGAAAGAGTCGCGCTGCTGCTCGCCGTTGCTGCCGATGTCGATGCCGGCAGCTCGCTGCTTCGCCACGACGTCGCGCACCGCGTCGCGGCCGATCCGGTCGATCTCGACCTCATCCACTGGGTTGCCGCGCGACCGCTTGACGTAGAGCTGGGTGAGCGCCTCCGGCCGCGGCAGGCTGCCGGTGTGGGTGGTCAGGATGCGATCTGTGCTGCGTTGCATGGTCTATCGGCTCGTCATTGCCTGGCTTGACTCAGCGATCCATCTGACAAAACGAATCTTCTTTTGATGGATGTGCGGGTCAAGCCCGCGCATGTCGACTCTGTAAATCTGCAACAAAACGGGCGGCCCAAGGACCGCCCGTCGTAAGCGCGGGACCGAAGCGGATCAGGCCGCAGCGGTGAGATTGCCAAACTTCTGCAGGTTCTCTTTCTGCTTATCGTTGCGCGGTTGCAACTTGAACAGCCGCGCCGCGGTGCCGCCGAGGATATTGTGCTTGGCCTTCTCGGAAAGGAACCGCAGGTCGGTGATCGTCGCGGGCAGATCGAAGTCCCAGTGCGGGTAGTCGGACGAATACATGAGCTGCGTCTCCGCGTTGATCATGCGGAACGTGGTCTCAAGCGCGCCCATGTCCTGGATCTCCATCGGCTGCGACGAGTAGTACATGTCGCGCATATAGTCCGACGGCTTCTTCTTGAGCAGCGGCGCCTCCGACGGACGCAGCATGTACTCGTGGTCGAGCTTCTGCATCAGGAACGGCACCCAGGCGAGGCCGGATTCGATCCACACCACGGGGAGCTTCGGGAAACGCTCTCCCATGCCGTTGATGACCCAGTTCGACAGGTTGACGATGTTGTACCAGGTGAAGCCGAGCGCGTGCGCGGTGAGGAAGCGGTTGCAGCTCTTGAAGATCGGCTCGCCCCAGTTCGGGCCGGAGTGGAACGACAGCACAAGGCCGCGCTCCTCGATCGCGCGATAGACCTTCATGTAGCGGTTGTCGTTGACCGCGAGATTATTGCGGACAGTCGTCACCATGAAGCCGCCGACGTGCTTACGGTGGCCGAACTCCTCGACGGCGCGAAGGCAGGCGTCGGGATCCGAGAACGGCAGCGTCAGCATCGAGAAGAAGCGGCCGCTCGAATCCGGCAGCACTTTTTCGGTGAGCCAGCGATTGTAGGCCCAGCACAGCTCGACCTCCATTTCGGTTTGCGGATGCAAGCCGATCGAGAGCATGCCGGTCGGGACCAGGCATGAGTAGTCGACGCTCATCGCGTCCATCCAGCGGTGACCGAGCTCGACGTCGCGAAACTTGCCGTCCGGCGTCTTCTCGGTGCCGCGCATCGGATAGCGGGTCACGCGGCCGCCCATGTCCTGATAGCCCATGGTCTGTGGCGTGATGGCGCCGCGCCCGCGGGTTTTGCTGGTCCCCGACATGGCGAGCTGCTTGAACACCTCGTTTTCCATGAACGGCAGGATGTCGCCGAAGTGCTCGTTCTCGTAGTGATGCGCGTCGACGTCGACGATCAGCATGTCGTCGAGCTTGCGCTGCACCGCCTGCTTGCGTGCGTGGGCGAGCAATCGGCTGGTGTTCAGCTCGTCGACTGTGACACGACGGCCGCGATCGGCAATAAGATCCATGGCGTTCTCCCGAAATTCGAGTTCACGAACGACGCGTTCAGCGTCCGGTCCAGCTCTGCCACATTCCCAGCTCGAACACTGCAAGATTGGCGGCGCGCAGCAATCCGCTCGCCGTCAGCATCACGCCGGTCGGGCTCACCACTTGCCCTTCCGGAATCGGCGTGTGTTGTGCGCCGTTCTCGACCTGCGCGGCATAAACCCGGCACAGCGCGGTCATCAGCTTCTGCATCGCATCCGGCGACAGCGCCTGGTCGTTCTTGGCGAACTCGCGCTCGATGTCGGCGGCAAGGCGAATCGCGTCGGCCGACACGCCGCTGTTGCTGGCGACGACCCGAGGTTTGCTAAGAGCAGCCTTGACGGCGACAGGCTTTGCAACGACAGGCTTGCCTTTCGGCTTCGCGCCCGAAGCGGGGCGCGCCTTGGCTGCTGCGGCCTTACGCGGCGACATAAATCTCGTCTCCCTTTTCGAGCACCTTGTAGCTCCGCAGCTTCATCTTGCGGTCGCTGACGCATTCGCCGGTCTTCATGTCGTATTCCATGCCGTGCCAGGGGCAGACGAAGTGCATCTCGGTTTCTGAGAAGTAGAGGCCCTGGGAGGTCTGGTCGGGGCGCAGGCGCTCCTCGACCGCGGCGATGGTCAGGCCCTCGCAGGCGGGGCCGCCCTGGTGCAGGCAGAAGTTGCTGTAGGCGTAGATCTGGCCTTCGTGGCGGAACACGCCGATCTCGTGGTCGCCGATGAACACGATGCGGCGGTCGCCGTCCTTGAATTCGGAGGATTTCGCGACGAATTTTTCGGCCATGCGACGCCTCTCCACCGGCCACGCGGGCCCACTCCCTGGAATCGACCGGTTTAGACCGGCTCTGAAATGCGAATTTGCCTTCTCCGGGGTGCTAAAGCAACCGGCGGTCGCGGCTTGTCAGGAATGCGTGGGCGGCGAGGTCTGCGCGCCTGCCATGCGGGTTCTGCGCTAAATTGCTGACCAACATCGGCGGAACCGCCGGCCCGGTGCTATAAGACGCCGGATTGTCCTGCTTCGTGGAGGCGACACCCATGACCACCCCCCGGATCAACGGCCTGCGCAGCATTGA
>JBEVIJ010000086.1:0-6269 GCA_040510745.1 Xanthobacteraceae bacterium | reverse complement strand
GAACAGATGCGGCTGGTGCGGCCGACATCGGCGCCGCGCATTTCGAGATAGCGCTTGGCGCGCACTTCCGGAAAAATTGTCGTCAGATGGTTCGACCAGTCCGAAAGCGTCGCACGTTCGCCGGGCAGCGCATCGAGCTTGCCGGCGAGAAGATCGCGGAAGCTCTTGCCGGCGACGTCGTGATAGATATCGCCGCGCTTGACGAAATACATCGGCACATCGAGCGCGTAATCGGCGTAGCGCTCGAAGCCCATGCCGGGCTCAAACGCCCATGGCAGCATGCCGGCGCGGGCATTGTCGGTGTCACGCCAGATTTCAGAACGGAACGAGACAAACCCGTTGGGCTTGCCTTCGGTGAACGGCGAATTGGCGAACAGCGCGGTCGCCACCGGCTGCAGCGCGACACCGACGCGAAGCTTCTTCACCATGTCGGCTTCGGAGGAGAAATCGTGGTTGGTCTGCACCGTGCAGGTCCGGTACATCATGTCGAGGCCGAGCTTGCCGACCTTCGGCATGTACGCCGTCATGATCTTGTAGCGGCCCTTCGGCATCACCGGCATGTCGGCGCGCGACCAGTCCGGCGTCATGCCAATACCAAGAAAGCCGATGCCGAGCGGCCGCGCCACCTCGCGGACCTGGGCCAGGTGCGCCATCAACTCGTTGCAGGTCTGGTGCACGGTTTCGAGTGGCGCACCGGACAACTCGAACTGGCCGCCGGGCTCGAGTGAAATCGCGCCGCCACCTGTCACGTCAGCAAGACCTATGATGTTCTCGCCCTCCATGATCGGCTCCCAGCCGAGCAGGTGCTGCATGCCGTCAAGCAATGCGCGGATGCCGCGCGGTCCCGCATAGGGCACCGGACGGTGACCGTCCACGGTGAATGCGAACTTCTCGTGTTCGGTGCCGACGAGAAATTTTTCCTTGGGCTTGCAACCGGCGGCGAACCACGCGACCAACTCGTCGCGCGTTTCGATCGGCGTCATGTCGATCTGGTCGCGGGCCATCAGAAGTTCCGGCAAAAAAAGGTCGCGACCTTAAGCATGGGCCGCCTGAAAGGGCAATGTTGGCCCAAGCTTGGATGAAAAGCACATGTTGCAGCGCCGGCTAGGCGAGCTTGCCGAGCAGATCGTGCAGCCCGGCCGCTTCCTTGCAGGTGAGCTTTGATCCGACGTGGCGCTCGATCGCAGCGGCGTAGGTCTCCCACATCCGCTTTTGCATGTTGCGGCCGGTCGGAGTGATGGCGGCGAATTGACCGCGGCCATCCACCGGACAAGTCTTGCGCTCAACGAAGCCAGCTTCCACGAGACGATCAACCAGTCGGGACGTGCTGTACTGCGGCATCAGCATCTGCTTTTCCAGCTCGACCGGGCGCAACTCGCCGCGCGGAGCGCGCGACAATTCCAGCAAAGCGTCATACCAGGCGAGCGGCGGATAGCCGGCTGCCTTGAGGTCCCGCTCAACGGCAGACTGCAGGCTCTGCTGCACACGCACCAGGCGCGCCCAGGCCGAAGTCGCTTCCCGAGAGGGCTTGCGGTTCATCGGACAGTTCTCAGCTTAAAGCCACAAGACCAAAGATATCAATTTCATGCACTTGCATCAACCTTGACATCTGAATGCAACTGCATTTACATCCATGCAATTGCATTAACTGTCCCTCTCGCCTAACCAAGGAAAGCTCTATTACATGCCCGGCGCATGCTCGCTGGCCCCGCACATCGCCCTGCGCGAGGCTGGTTTGCCGTTCGATCTCGAAAAGGTCGAGCGCAGCAAGAAGACCCAAAGTGGCGCGGATTATCTCGCCATCAATCCGAAAGGCGCGGTTCCCGCGCTCGGCCTCGACGACGGCCAGGTGCTGACGGAAGCTGCTGTGATCCAGCAATACATCGCCGACAAGGTGCCGGGGAAAAAGCTGGCGGCTGCAGCTGGCACGACGGAACGCTACCGTCTCCAGGAGTGGCTCAACTACATCGCCAGTGAAATACACAAGGGCATCGGCCAGCTCTTCAATCCGGCGATGCCAGATGACTACAAAGAGGCGGTGAAGAAAGGGCTCGCCGCCAAGCAGTTCCCGTATCTCGATAAGGCGCTGGCGGGCCGCAACTACCTGCTCGGCGACTTCACGGTGGCCGACGGCTATTTGTTCACGGTTCTCAACTGGACCAACTTGCACAAGATCGATCTCTCGGCATTTCCCAACATCACCGCATTCACGAAGCGCGTGTCCGAACGTCCGGCCGTGCAGGATGCGATGAAGGCGGAAGGGTTGCTGAAGGCGGCGTAAGTCACGCTGCGATTGCAGCGAACTCCCTCTCCTCGCTTGCGGGGAGAGGGAGCGGCGGGTTCGGCTACGCCGCTTTCTTGCCAGGCGCGAAGCGGCGGTAGAACTTGTCGTCCGTCTTGGCCATTTCAACCAATAATTTTCCGGGCTTGAAGCGCGGGCCGTGCCTCTGTTGCATCCGCTCGCACAGTTCGACGAACTTTTTCGTGCCCATCATATCGATGTAGGACAGCGTGCCGCCCGAATACGGCGCGAAACCCCAGCCGAGAATCGAACCGACGTCGGCTTCGCGCACATCGGTGACGACGCCCTCTTCGAAAACCCGCGCGGCTTCGACCGACATCACCACGAGAAAGCGCTGCTTGAGCTCCTCGACATCGAGCGCCTCGACCTGCTCGCGGCTGAGCGTCTTCGGCAGCAGATCGGCCAGTCCCGGCCACAGCCGCTTCAGAGCGCCCTGCGGATAGTCGTAGAAGCCCTTGCCGTTCTTGCGGCCAAGCCGGCCGTTCTTCTCGACCAGATCCTCCAGCAGCTTTTTCTGGCCCGGGTTCACGGCCTGCGGACCAAGGTCGGTTTCGGCGGCGCGCACGATCTTCAAACCGAGATCGAGTGCCGTCTCATCGTTGAGCGAGAGCGGCCCGACCGGCATGCCGGCCATCCGCGCCGTGTTCTCGATCATCGCGGCCGGGATGCCTTCCAGCAGCATCAGATGACCTTCCTGGATGTAGTTGAGGACGCAGCGGTTGGCATAGAAGCCGCGCGTGTCGTTGACCACGATCGGCGTCTTTCGGATGGCGCGCACGAAATCGAGCGCCGTCGCCAGCGCCTGATCGCCGGTCTTCTTGCCGACGATGATCTCGACCAGCATCATGCGCTCCACCGGCGAGAAGAAATGAATGCCGATGAACCTCGCCGGGTCTTTGGCGGTTTCTGCGAGCGACGTGATCGGCAGCGTCGAGGTGTTGGAGCCAAACACCACGTCCGGCACCACCCCCTGCGCCTTCGCAGTGGCCTCCGCTTTCGCCTTGCGATCCTCGAACACCGCTTCGACCACCAGATCGCAGCCGGCAAGCATCGAATAGTCCTGCGTCGCGGCGATGCGCGCGACAACCGCGTCGCGCGCCGCGCCTGTCATGCGGCCCTTGTTGACCTGGTCCGTCAGGCTCTTCTGGACGTGCGCCTTGCCCTTATCGGCGCTCTCCTGGTCGCGGTCGATCAGCACCACGTCGATCCCGGCCTGCGCGCTGACCGAGGCGATGCCCGCGCCCATGAACCCGGCGCCGATGATGCCGACCTTCTTGATCTTAACCGGCGGCACATTGGCGGGCCGCCGCGCGCCCTTGTTGAGGTCCTGCATCGAGACGAACAGGGAGCGGATCATCGCCGCCGCTTCCGGCGAGCGCAGGATGTGCGCGAAATGACGCGACTCGACCGTGAGCGCGCGGTCGAACGGCAGCAGCAGGCCTTCGTAGACGACCTGAAGGATGGCGCGCGCCGCAGGATAGTTGTCGTAGGTCTCGCGGCGATAGATCGCGTTCGCGGCAGGGAACGTCATCATCCCGGCCTTGGAATAGACTTGGCCGCCCGGCAGGCGGAATCCCTCGATGTCCCACGGCGCCTTGGCCTTGCCGCCGGCCTTGACCCAGTCCTTCGCCGTCTTGATCAGGTCGGCCGCCGGCACGACCGCATCGACCAGCTTCATCGCCTTGGCGCGGTTGAGTCGCAGCATGTCGCCCTTGAGCAGGAACTGCAGCGCATCGCCCGGCGCGACCATGCGCGCCACGCGCTGCGTGCCGCCGGCGCCGGGAAACAATCCAATCTTCACCTCGGGCAGGCCGATGCGCGTCTTGTCGGTGTCGGCGGCAACGCGGTGATGGCAGGCCAGGCACAATTCGAAACCACCGCCGAGCGCGGTGCCGTTGATCGCGGCAACCCACGGCTTGCCGCTGGTCTCCAGGCGCCGGTAAAGTTGCGAGAGCTTGCGGCTCTCCTCGAACAGCTTGGTGACCGCCGCCTCCTCGCCTTGCGTCTTGGCGAGATCGGCAAACGCGCGCCCCAGACCTTCGAGCAACGTGAGATCGGCGCCGCCGCTGAACGTCTCCTTGGCCGAGGTGACCACCGCGCCCTTGATCGCGGCGTCCGCCGCAACCTTTTCCACGATCCCCGCGAGCTCTTTGATCGTCGCGACGTCGATCAGGTTCATCGACTTGCCGGCAACATCCCAAGTGACGAGCGCAATTCCGTCGCCGTCGACTTCCAGCTTGAATTGGTCCGGCATCGCGGGCTCCTTTATTCCTTGATCGGCTCGCCGTTCTTGCGCTTCCAGTAACGGGCGTTGTCGTCGCGTTCCATATAGAAGTCGACGTCAGGATAATGCACGCGCTCGGCCTTGGAGCGGGTGCCGACCTCGAGATAGAGCGCATCGCGCGTGCCGCGGTTGATCAGGCAATGGCCGATGCCGCCGTTGGCGCGCCAGCCTGCCGCGTCGCCGGGCTTGAGCACGATCTCGCCGTCATTCTCCTGCAGCACCAGTTCGCCTTCCAGTACGAAGATGAATTCGTCCTCGGTCTCGTGCCCGTGTCGCAGCGCCGAAGCTCCGCCGACCTTGATGCGTGAGATGTTGACGCCGAACTGGGTGATCCCCGCGGCGTCGCCGAGCTTCTGCTTCTCCCGGCCGGCGATCGCGTAGGCGAATTCCTTCGGATAGGACGCGGTGTTGCCAAACGGGATTTTTGAGATGTCGATCTTCGGCATTGCCCCTCGCCTAATACGGCTCGCCCGACTTGTGCAGATAGCGCCGGCTGCTGCTGTCGCGCTCCAGCATCATGTCTACGTCGGGATAGGTCACCTTGTCGTTCGCAGCCCGCGTGCCGACCTCGAGATAGCGCGCGGTACGGCTTCCCCGATTGATCAGGCAATGGCCGTTACCCGAATTGGCCTTGAAGCCGGCGGCGTCGCCGGACTTGAGAACGACCTCGCCACCGTCCTCGACCAATACGATCTCGCCTTCCAGCACGTAGATGAACTCATCCTCGTTGGCGTGCCAGTGACGCTGCGACGACCAGACGCCGGGTGGCAATGTGGCGATGTTGACGCCGAATTGCGTCAGCCCGATCGCATCGCCGAGCTTGCATTTCTCGCGGCCCTGCAGCGGGTCGGCGAGCGGGCCGGGATAGCGCGTCGAGCGGTCCACCTCGGCCCTGGCGATCTCGATCTTCGGCATCAGGCCGGTCCTGTCGATTTGGCCCAGAAACGCACGCCGCTCTCGTTCTTCTCGCCGGCCAGGTCGACATCGGGATAGTGGTAGCGATCCGTCGCCGCGCGGGTGCCGACTTCGAGATAGAGCACGTCGCGTGCGGACTTGTTGATCAGGCAATGCGCATTGGAATCGTTCGCCTTGAAGCCCGCGCATTCGCCGGCTTTCAAGACCGTTTCTCCGCCGTTCTCGATCAGCGTGGCTTCGCCTTCGAGGATGTAGACGAACTCATCTTCCGCTTCGTGCCAGTGCCGATGCGCGGACGCCGCGCCCGGCTTGAGCCGCGTCAGGTTGACGCCGAACTGCGTGAGCCCGGCCACGTCGCCCAGCACCGTTTTCTCGCGGCCGTCCGTGACCTGGCTCAACGCGCCGGGATAGGCGGATTTCGTCCGCACGGCAGCCTTGGTGATGTCGATCTTCGGCAAGACGGCCTCACACCCGCTCGATTATCGTCGCCGTGCCCATGCCGACGCCGATGCAAAGCGTCACTAGAGCGGTGTTGAGATTGCGCCGCTCCAGCTCGTCGAGCACCGTGCCGAGGATCATCGCACCGGTCGCGCCGAGCGGATGGCCCATCGCGATGGCGCCGCCGTTGACGTTGATCTTGTCGTGCGAGATGTCGAGCGCCTGCATGTAGCGCAACACCACCGAAGCAAATGCTTCGTTGAGCTCCCACAGATCGATGTCCTTCGTCGTCATGCCGGCCTTCTTGAGCACCTTCTCGGTCACCGGGAT
>JBEVIJ010000085.1:0-27814 GCA_040510745.1 Xanthobacteraceae bacterium | reverse complement strand
CAAGCCGCGCAAGAGCGCCGTCAACAACTTCAGCAGCAATTGCGTCAGGGCAATCTCGGCCGGGCCGACCGCCGTGAGCTGCGCGCGCTCAACCAGCAGGAGCGAAACGCAACGCGGGAAGAGCGCGGCTTGCAGAACGCCGAGCGCCGTTTGGACCGGCTGCAGGCGCTGCAAAGCGGCGGGACTCGACTCGGTCGCGCACAACAGCGCGAGCTGCAGCGGCTGCAGAATTCGCCGCAACTTCGCGAGCGCCTGCAAGCGCACCAACAGCAGTTGGCACCCACGCAGCAGACCCGGCAATTGGCGCCCAATCAGCGCGCCGAACGCCGCGCCGCGCGGGTGACCGCGCAACAGGCGCAGGCCGGCCGCTTCGCGGCGCCGTTCCGCGCGCAAGCATTGGCGGCCGGTCAAGACAATCGCACCGTCCGCCGGGCGCTGCGGCTCGCTGCGCGCGCGGCGTGGCAACGCGGCGCCTACGCACGTTATGTGCCATGGCGCAGCGGCATCTACTGGCCCTACGCCTACACCGACGTGTTCCACTACACGTTCTGGCCTGAGGCGTATGAGCCCGGCTACTGGGCCTACGCCTACGACGACATGTTCGACAGTGTGTTCTTCCCGGACGGCGCGCCGTATGTGGATTACGCCGAGGGTCCGTATGAAGGGCCTTACGCAGCGGCAACCACAGGATCGGCTCCAACCACAGGATCGGCGACGCCTCGTGAACCCCGCGCGCGTCAAGACGTCCCCGGACAACTGCCCCAAGCCGCGCGCGAAGTCTGCGCGGAACCTGACAAGGGCGTGGCCGCCTGGCCGTTCGACCGGATTGCGCAGGCCGTCCGGCCGAGCCCAGAGCAGAAAGCGCTGCTGGAGCAGATGGAGGCCGCCGCGGGCGAGGCCGCGCAACGCCTCAAGCAGGCGTGCCCGGAAAATCTGGCCATGACGCCAAGCGGCCGTTTGCAAGCCATGACGTTGCGCCTGCAGGCGACACTCGACGCCGTGAAGCTGGTTCGCCCACCGCTGGAGAAATTCTACGGGTCGCTGAGCGACGAGCAGAAGGCTCGCTTCAACGAACTCGGTCCGGAGATCGGCCGCAACGAGCAACGCACCGCGGCCTCTCAGCAGCAGGGCGATTGCGGCGGCGAAAAGTCCGGCCTGTCCGGACTTGCGATCGACCGCATCGAGGACATGATCCAGCCGACCGCAGCGCAACTGACCGCGCTCGACCGACTCAGCGATGCGTTGAGCAAAGCGGTCGATACCTTGCAAAAGGCCTGCCCGACGACGATCGCAACGACGCCCGTCGGGCGGCTTGAGACGATGCAGCAGCGTCTCGAAGCCATGATCGAGGCCGCCAACACCGTGCGCCCGGCGCTCGACGACTTCTACGCCTCCTTGAGCAACGAGCAGAAGGCGAAGCTCAACCGCCTGAGCCGTACCGCGCAGGCGAACTGAGCTTTTTTGAAATGCGAAAGGGCGGCCTAGCGGCCGCCCTTTTTTATTGGCGCAGCGCGGCGATTATTCTGCCGCCAGCCGAACCTCGGGAGCCGCCGCGCGCACCTCGGCGTCGACGTCCTTCTCGTACTTGGCGAAGTTCTTCTGGAACATGCCGACCAGCTTGCGCGCGGTGTCGTCGAACGCGGCTTTGTCCTTCCAGGTCTTCATCGGATAGAGCAGGTGCGGCTCGATGCCGGGCACCGACGTCGGCACCGAAAAGCCAAAGTATGGATCGGTGCGATAGCTCGCGTTCTTCAGCGAGCCGTCGAGCGCGCCGGTAACCAACGCGCGCGTCACCTTGATCGGCATGCGGCGGCCGACGCCGTAGATGCCGCCGGTCCAGCCCGAATTGACCAGCCAGCAGTCGACCTTGTGCTTGGCGATGTAGTCGCGCAGCAGCCGGCCATACTCCGCCGGCGGGCGGGGCAGAAAGGGCGCGCCGAAACAGGTGGAGAATTCCGGCTCGACGCCGATCAGCCCCTTCTCAGTGCCGGCCACCTTCGCGGTGTAACCGGACAGGAAGTGGTACATCGCCTGTGCCGGGGTGAGCTTGGCGATCGGCGGCATCACGCCGTAGGCGTCGGCGGTCAGGAAAATGATGTTCTTCGGATGGCCCGCCATGCCGGTGCGCGAGGCATTCGGAATCGACTCCAGCGGATAGGCCGAGCGGGTGTTCTCGGTCTTGATATCGCTGTCATAGTCGGGGATCCGGGTCTCCGGGTCGAACACGACGTTTTCGAGCACCGCGCCGAACTTGTTGGTGGCATCCCAGATCTCCGGCTCAGCCTCCTTGGAGAGCTTGATGGTCTTGGCGTAGCAGCCGCCTTCGAAATTGAAGATGCCGTTCGGCGACCAGCCGGTTTCGTCGTCGCCGATCAGGGTGCGGTTCGGATCGGCCGAGAGCGTTGTCTTGCCGGTGCCGGACAGGCCGAAGAACAGCGCGCTGTCGCCGCCCTTGCCGACATTGGCCGAGCAGTGCATCGGCATCACGCCCTGCGCGGGCAGATAGAAGTTCAGCGTGGTGAACACCGATTTCTTCATCTCGCCGGCGTAAGACGAGCCGCAGATCAGCACGATCTTGCGGGTGAAATCGATCGCCACCATCGTGTCGGAGCCTTCGCGGCCGCCGTGACGCTTGGCGTCCGGCTTGAACGACGGCAAATCGATGATGGTCATGTCCGCGGTGAAGCTCCGGAGCTCCTCGCGGCTCGGACGGATGAGCAGCGTGCGGATGAACAGCGAGTGCCAGGCGAGCTCGGTGTAGACGCGGACCTTGATGCGGTACTGCGGATCGGCGCCGCCGTAGAGGTCCTGCGCGAACAGGCTCTTGCCTTTCGCATACGCCAGGAAGTCCTGGTAAAGGGTTTCGAACTGCTCTTTGCTCTGCTTGCGGTTGCCGTCCCACCAGACCGTGTTCTCGGTCAGCGCATCGACCACCGTATGCTTGTCCTTGGGCGAGCGGCCGGTGTGATGACCGGTCTCGGCGCAGAGCGCGCCTCCGGCGACGATGGTCGCCTCACCATTGCGGACCGCGTGCTCGTAGAGGGGTGCTTCGGTCAGGTTCCAGTGGACCGCAGCAAGATTGTGCAAGCCGAATTTGTCCGCGCCAAAGGCGCTGTTGCGCAAACCCGTCTCTTTCACGGAAATTCCTCCTCGCACGCATCCGGCCATGGCAGACCGGATTTCCCATCGTTCTAAGTTGGCCGTCTAAGGCGGCCCTTGAGCGTAGCCCGAGCCCCGTCGAAGGGCGACCGTATAGTCACCCTTCACTCATATGCCAAGACCGAACCGCTGCGCGGGTTCCGAAAGGTTACCGCGAGGCGTTCTAATCCCGCATTTCACCGCACTGTGCAGTGCAGCAAGCTCAGTCCGACAGTCCCTTGCCGACCAGCCACTTCTGAATCACCTCGGCGATCTGATCGCTGTTCTTGTCCTGCATCAGCATGTGGGAGTTGCCCTTGATGCCGATGTCCGGGAGGTTGATCCAGTCCGCCGAACCGCCGGCCTTCTTGATGGCCTCGCCGTAGGCCATGTCGACCTTCTTGAAGGTCGACCAGCGCGGGTGCTGATCGACGTAGTCGCCAAAAATTTGCAGCACCGGGGTGTCCTTCAGCTTGCCCGCGTTGGCGATGTTGCCCGCGGTCGAGGCTTCCACCGCGACGATGCCCTTGATCTTGTCGGGGCGCTGCTCCGCCACCTGGAAGCCGAACGTGCCGCCCTGGCTGTGCAGCAGCATCACGCAGGGGCAGATCATGTCGACCAAAGCGAGATAGCCGGCGACGATCGCCTTGTCGGTGGAAAGCCAGCGCGGCACGAGCTGCTTCATGTAATTTTCGTAGGCCTCGGCCGGGAAAGCGCTGCCGGAAAGCGGCTTGCGCTTTGACGGATCGGTGTTCCACGAACCTTCACCATCACCGATGCGGAAGCGCTCGTACGGGTCCTGATAGGTCAGGAAGATCGGCGCGTCGGACCACACGTCCGAGCCGGCGAAGCCGGCGCGGCCGCGCTCGACCGCGTCGGAGTTGTAGACGTCCCAGCCCTTGCGGACGAAGAAGTTGAGCCAGCCGTCGCGGCCGTCCGGCGTCGATTCGTAGGTCACGCCTGTCAGCCCGCCGCCGTGCCACATCAAGAGCGGGTACTTGCCCTTCTTGTTTTTGGGCAGGAAGAACTGCACGTACATCTGCTCGACCATGTACTGTCCGTTCGGATCGAGCTTGGTCATGGGGCCGCCGGGCTGGCGCTGGATCATGCGCACCTCCTTGCCCGACACTTCGGCGATGCGGCCGCCGACATGAAACGAACCCATGCCGCGCAGCACGATGTCTTCCGCGAAGGCGGGCGCGACCGACAACGCAGCGATGGCCACCGCCGCGCCGACAACAATGCGATTCATGATCGTCTCCGTGCGTTCAACGCGATTCAGTCGCCGAGGCCCTTGCTGAGGAGCCACTTCTGGATCAGTTCGGCGACCTGATCGCTGTTCTTGTCCATCATCACCATGTGCGAGTTGCCTTTGATGCCGACGTCCGGCAGATCGACCAGATCGAAGCTGCCGCCCGCGGCCTTGAACGCCTCGCCATACTTGACGCTGTTCTGCCGGATGTTTTTCCAGCGCGGGTGCTCTTTGGCGTTGTCGCCGATGATCAAAACGATCGGCGTGCCTTTGACCGAAGCGATCTTGTTCAGATCGCCACCGAGTGTCGGCTCGACCGCCACCAGCGCCTTCACCTTGTCGGGCCGCGCCTCGAGCACCTTGTAGCCGAATGTGCCGGACTGGCTGTGCACCAGCACCGCGCACGGGCAGATCTTATCGACCAGATCAATGTACGCCTTGATGATCTCGTTGTCGGTCGTCACCCAACGCGGCACGCCCTGCTTCATGAACTGCCCGTAGGCTTCGGCCGGAAACTGCATGCCAGGATAGGACACGCGCTTCGACGGATCGTCGTTCCATGAGCCGGGCGGTCCCATACGGAAGCGCTCCCACGGGTCGCCGAATGGCAGCGACATCGCCTCACCCTTGAAGGTGCTGGTCCAGCCGGAACGGCCGCGCTCCATCGCGTCGGAGACGTAGGTGTCCCAGCCTTTGCGGATGAAATATTGCATCCAGCCGTCGCCGCCATCGGGCTTGCTCTCGTAAGTGACGCCGGAAAGTCCGCCGCCGTGCCACAGCAGCAGCGGCAGCTTTCCCTTTTTGTTTTGTGGCAGGAAGTACTGCACGTACATCTGCTCGACCTGGTACTTGCCATTCGGGTCGACCTTGGCCGGCACGCCACCCGGCGTGAACACCACCTCTTTCACCGGCTGGCCGGTGATCTCGATGATGCGGCCGCCGATATGAAACGAGCCCATGTCGCGCAGCGCGATCGGCTCCTTGTTCGATTGCGCAATGGTGGGTGTGGCAGCGAGTGCGAACAGAAGACCAGTGACGACGCGACGCATGCGATCCTCCCGTGACGTTGTTGGCGACGATTTTTGCACGAATGGCGATGCCGTCGCCACCGTGGGCAAGCGTGGGCAGCTATGCTGTGCGGGCTCGATCCGCCAGTTGCTTGAGCACCGCGCGCAACACCCCGGGCTGCGATACGCGCTGCGGGAACGGCAGCCGCAATCCGATGCGCTCGAACTGCAGGTCGAGCCCGTCGGGATCGCAGCCGACGCAGCGCCAGTCGCCATCGGGGGCGCCGAGCAGCTTGGTGGCGTAGAGCCGGCAGGTGTCGGCATGATCCTGGTTCATGTGCTCGATCACCTCAGGCTCTGAAGCGACGAGCGCTTCGGCGCCGGCGAGGTCGGTGAGGAGGTCCGCGGGCTGAAGATCAACGATGCGGCCGAAGCCGGCGACCAGATGCGCACCCTTGAGCTTCACCTCGTAGAACGCAAAGTCGTCGAAGCCCGCGAAAATTTCCGCCTCGGGTTGGCGCGCGAGATAACGTCGCTTCGCCTCCTCGCTTGCCGTCTTGATCGCAGCGCCGGCCAGCATCACGCGCGCGCCTTGCAGCGGGTCGCCCGGCTTGCGTTCGTCGAGCATCAGGGAGACGCGCGGATCAGCGAGGATATTCTTGGTGTGGATTGCGAGCCGCGAGATCAGGAGCAGCGGCGTGCCGTCGGCCGCGCTGGCGACATTGACCAGCGAGCAATACGGATCGCCGCTTCCGGCCATCAGCGTTGCCAACGCGCCGGAGCGCGCCTCGCGCATCAGCCTCTTGGCCGCTGTCTTGGGCTCGAAGTCGGGAGTTTTTTCCATGCGCGTTCCAGCCGCGTACCCTGGCATCCGGCAATTCAGGACATAGGTTAACGCGTTAACGACTTAACGAGTAATCCCGGCTGGGGCTTGGAACTATTGACTGCTAAGATCGTCAACAGCTTGACGAATCACGTATTTGGCCGTGGATCGTCACATTTCGGCCTAGCTTTGCGGGCTTCAAAAGACGGGGAATTGGCGCCCGGGGGTCCAGCGCCATCATTAGCGTCCACGGGGAAATAGGCACATGCCGACCATCGCTCTCGTTGACGACGACCGCAACATTCTGACGTCGGTGTCCATTGCGCTGGAAGCCGAGGGCTACCGCATTATGACCTACACCGACGGCGCATCCGCGCTCGAAGGTTTCAAGAGCTCGCCGCCTGATCTTGCGATCCTCGACATCAAGATGCCGCGCATGGACGGCATGGAACTGCTGCGGCGGCTTCGCCAGAAGAACGACATGCCGGTGATCTTCCTCACCTCCAAGGATGAGGAGATCGACGAGTTGTTCGGCCTCAAGATGGGCGCCGACGATTTCATCCGCAAACCGTTTTCGCAGCGTCTGCTGGTCGAGCGCGTCAAGTCGGTGTTGCGCCGCGCGATTCCGAAAGACCCCACCACACCCCAGAAGGAAACCGACCTCAAGGCGCTCGAGCGCGGCCCGCTGCGCATGGACCCGGAGCGGCACACCTGCACCTGGAAGGGCGACGCGGTGACGCTCACCGTCACCGAGTTCCTGATCCTGCAGGCGCTGGCGGCGCGCTCCGGCGTGGTTAAGAGCCGCAACGCGCTGATGGACGCCGCCTACGACGACCAAGTTTATGTCGACGACCGCACCATCGACAGCCACATCAAGCGGCTGCGCAAGAAGTTCAAGGTCGTGGACGACGACTTCGACATGATCGAAACCCTGTACGGGGTCGGGTACCGCTTCAAGGAAGTCTGACGGGGCTGAAACGCCCATGTTGCCGCGCTAGAATGTCGAGCGTGCCCAATCACGGGCAAACGATAGGCTGGCAGACGCGACCCATTGCTCGATAGAACCGCCACGACAGTCACGGAACCCGCCAAGACTCCGCCTCCCGGCGAGCCGGCGCGGCATGCCTCGTCCAATCCTATCCTCAACCTGCCTCAGCGCATCGTACAGACCTATCGGCAGCGCGGGTTGCGCGGGCTGGCGCAACTCTATTGGCAGTTCCTGGTCGGCCGCAGCCTCACCCGGCGGATCGTCTTCCTCAACGTCGCTGGCCTGCTCGCGCTGGTCATCGGCATCCTCTACCTCTCGCAGTTTCGCGCCGGGCTGATCGACGCGCGGGTGCAGAGCCTTGTCGTGCAGGGTGAGATCATCGCCAGCGCGATCGCGGCGTCCGCAACGGCCGACAGCTACAGCACCATCACCGATCCCGATCGCCTTCTTGAGCTGCAGCCGGGCGAGAGCTACGGGCCCGGCGACGAAGGTCTCACCGGTCTGGAATTCTCGATCAATCCCGAACGGATCGCGCCGGCGCTGCGACGCCTGATTTCGCCGACCCGGACGCGCGCGCGCATCTACGACCGCAACGGCTTCCTCATCCTCGACAGCCGCAACATCTACATCCCCGGCGAGGTGCTGCGCTTCGATCTGCCCCCGCCCGCGACGCAGCGGCGCAGCTTCGTGCGGCGCAACTGGGAGAAACTGCGCATCTGGCTCGGCCGCGGCGACCTGCCAATTTACCGGGAGCTCGGACCGGAAGCCGGCCGGGACTATCCGGAAGTCGCCGACGCGCTGCTTGGCAACAAAGCCAGCATGGTCCGCGCCAACGAACGCGCAGAAGTCATCGTCTCGGTCGCGGTGCCTGTGCAGCGTTTCCGCGCCATCCACGGCGCGCTGCTGCTCTCCACCCAAGGCGGCGACATCGATCAGGCAGTGGAGGCCGAGCGCTGGCAGATCGTCAAACTATTTCTTATCCTGCTCGGCGTGATGGTCGTTCTTTCGGTGCTGTTGGCGCGCACCATCGCCGGCCCGGTGAAGCGCCTCGCTGAAAGCGCCGAGCGAGTCCGCCATCGCACCCGCTCGCGCGTCGAAATTCCCGATTTCACGAGGCGGCGGGACGAGATCGGCGACCTGTCGGGCGCGTTGCGCGACATGACCGATGCGCTGTATCGCCGGATCGAGGCGATCGAGAGCTTCGCCGCGGACGTCGCGCACGAGCTCAAGAACCCGCTGACCTCGCTGCGCTCCGCGGTGGAGACCATGCCGCTCGCCAAGACGCCGGACAGCCAGGCGCGGCTGCTGGCGGTGATCCAGCACGACGTGAAGCGGCTCGACCGGCTGATCTCGGATATTTCCGACGCGAGCCGCCTCGACGCCGAATTGCAACGCAACGACGTGGCGCCGGTCGACCTGGTGAAGCTGCTCAACACCGTCGCCGGGGTGCGCAACGAGGTGAGCCAGGCCGGCGATGCGACCGTGTCGTTGACGTTCGAGGGCGGTGGGCCGCTCGCCTTTATGGTGTCCGGCCACGATTCACGGCTCGGCCAAGTGTTTGACAATCTGATCGAGAACGCGCGGTCGTTTTCTCCGCCAGGCGGCCAGGTGCGCGTCACCTGCCGGCGACAGCGCAACGAGGTTGAGATCATTGTCGATGACGACGGGCCTGGCATCCGGCCGGACGCTTTCGAGAAGATTTTCGAGCGCTTCTACACCGACCGGCCGCACCAGGGCTTCGGCCAGAACTCCGGGCTCGGGCTGTCGATCTCCAAGCAGATCATCGAAGCGCACGGCGGGCGCATCTGGGCCGAGAACCGCACCGGCGTTGCCGCCGCGCCAGGCGAAGCGCCGAAAGTTTTCGGCGCGCGTTTCGTGGTGCGTTTGCCGGCGATGTGATGGCGACGCCAACAATCCACGGTTCCGCCGTCCTGGTCGGCGCGCGCGCCGTACTGATCCGAGGTCCGTCGGGATCCGGCAAGTCGAGCCTCGCACTGGCGCTGCTGCAAGCCGCCGACCACGGAGCGCTGCCGTTCGCACGGCTCGTCGGCGACGACCGCGTTCATGTCGAAGCTGCACACGGTCGCTTGTTAGTCCGCCCGGCTGCCACGCTGGAGGGCCAGATCGAGGTGCGGGGGCTCGGCGTCCGGCGGGTGGAGCACGAGCCGGTGGCGGTCGTCGGTCTGACAGTGGAGTTGGGCGCGGCGGTTGAGCGGCTGCCGGAGCCGGCGCAGCAAGAGGCCCTGATTGCGGGGGTGCGGTTGCCGCGGCTAGCGGTCGCAGCCGGGGTAGACCCCCTGCCCCTCCTGATGGCCTATATCCGCACAGCACAGGCGATCCCCTGAAAAGGGCCGCGGGACGCCGGAACGACCCCGTGCAAAGCCGAAAAGCCTGCCTATATGGGGTAAACGAGCAGCGACAGACAGCCTCAGGTATGGCGATGTCGCTGCAATGCAGCATCGCCCAGAAACCGTTCTAAGCCCCTTGAAACGGGGCTTCGCATGGTCATTATTGTGGCCCTTCGTGCGGCGCAACCGCGCACGCCTGGTAATCATGATCGGTATCGTCCTCGTCACTCATGGGCGGCTCGCCGTCGAATTTCGCTCGGCCCTGGAACACGTCGTCGGCCCGCAGCGGCAGATCGAAGCCGTGACCATCGGGCCGGACGACGACGTCGAGCAGCGCCGTAAGGATATCCTGGCGGCTGTGAAGCGCGTCGACACCGGCGAAGGCGTTGCCATTCTCACCGACATGTTCGGCGGCACGCCTTCTAACCTCGCCATTTCTTGCATGGGCCAGCCGAAGGTCGAGGTCCTTGCAGGCATCAACATGCCCATGCTGGTCAAGCTCGCCAAAGTCCGCGAGGAATGCCCGCTCGAGGAAGCTGTCGCGGCGGCGCAGGCCGCCGGCCGCAAGTACGTCACCATCGCCAGCCGGGTGCTTGCGGGGAAATGACCGCGGACGATCGCGAAGATGATCCGCAGGAAGAAGGTTGGCCGAAGGAAGAAACGGCAACCGCGGTTCTCGAAATCGTCAACAAGAAAGGCCTGCACGCGCGGGCCTCTGCCAAGTTCGTGCAGACGGTCGAGAAGTTCAACGCCGACGTGAAAGTGACGCGCGGCGGCGAAACGGTCGGCGGCACGTCGATCATGGGCCTGATGATGCTGGCGGCGGCGACCGGCACCACCATCAAGGTGGAAGCGACCGGCAGCGAAGCCGGCGCGGTTGTCGCGGCGCTGGCCAAGCTCGTCGAGAACGGCTTCGGCGAAGAGGACTAGGAGCTCGGCTTTCTGGCCGTCGGCCGGAGCCATTCCGAGACATAAAGATTTCTTTATATCATCGTTGCGCCCTCGATTTGGCCCTGCTATAGGCAGCGGCGAAGGCGCGGGGTTTCCCGCGTGCCGACTCATTTCCCAACCAGCAAGGAACGCCATGGCTGTCGCGAAAGAGTATGCCGTCAAGGACATCGGGCTCGCTGAATTCGGCCGCAAGGAAATCTCGCTTGCCGAGACCGAAATGCCCGGCCTGATGGCCACGCGTGAGGAATATGGCCCCAAGCAGCCGCTCAAGGGCGCGCGCATCGCCGGCTCGCTGCACATGACGATCCAAACCGCAGTGCTGATCGAGACGCTCACCGCGCTCGGCGCCGATGTGCGCTGGGTGTCGTGCAACATCTATTCGACGCAGGATCACGCCGCGGCCGCGATCGCGGCCGCCGGCATTCCGGTGTTCGCGATCAAGGGCGAGAGCCTGAAGGATTACTGGGACTACACCGCCAAGCTGTTCGAGTGGCACGGCGGCGGCACCCCGAACATGATCCTAGACGACGGCGGTGACGCCACGATGCTGGTGCATCACGGCCTGCGCGCCGAGAACGGCGACACCAAGTTCCTCGATACGCCCGAGTCGGAAGAAGAGGAAGTGTTCTACGCGCTGATCAAGAAGCTGCTGAAGGAAAAGCCCAAGGGCTGGTTCGCTGAGATCGCCAAGAACATCAAAGGCGTTTCGGAAGAGACCACCACCGGCGTGCACCGGCTCTACACCATGGAGAAGGACGGCAAGCTTCTGTTCCCGGCGATCAACGTCAACGACAGCGTCACCAAGTCGAAATTCGACAATCTCTACGGTTGCCGGGAATCGCTGGTCGACGGCATCCGCCGCGGCACAGACGTGATGATGTCGGGGAAGGTCGCGATGGTCGCGGGCTTCGGCGACGTCGGTAAGGGCTCGGCCGCATCGTTGCGCCAGGCCGGCTGCCGCGTGATGGTCTCGGAGATCGATCCGATCTGCGCGCTGCAGGCGGCGATGGAGGGCTATGAGGTCGTGACGATGGAAGACGCCGCGCCGCGCGCCGACATCTTCGTCACCGCTACCGGCAACAAGGACATCATCACCATCGAGCACATGCGCGCGATGAAGGACCGGGCGATCGTCTGCAACATCGGCCACTTCGACAACGAGATCCAGATCGCTCACCTGAAGAACCTCAAGTGGGACAACATCAAGCCGCAGGTCGACGAGATCACGTTCCCGGACGGCAAGCGCATGATCCTGCTGTCGGAAGGCCGCCTCGTGAACCTCGGGAACGCCATGGGCCATCCTTCGTTCGTCATGTCGGCGTCGTTCACCAACCAGACGCTGGCGCAGATCGAGCTGTTCGCCAACAACAAGAACGGCAAGTACGAGAAGAAGGTCTATGTGCTGCCGAAATCGCTAGACGAGAAGGTGGCGCGGCTGCATCTCGCCAAGATCGGCGTGAAGCTGACCGAGCTGCGGCCCGACCAGGCGGCCTACATCGGCGTGAAGAAGGAAGGCCCGTTCAAGGCCGACCACTACCGGTATTGAGGTTGCTGCCAGTCCGATCCGGCCATATCGTAATGGAATGAGGCGGCGGCGCTTCGGCGCCGCCGTTCTTGTTAGGGCGTCGGGCATGTCGGCGACTACCACCAAGTTCCTCGACTGGATCGGCGCGCACGTCGCACGCCGCCTCATCAGACCGACCAGCGGCTATGAGCCTTACGCCGCCGCGCGGCCCGAGCTGGTGGCACTGACGATCAGGCCGGCGGACGTGCTGCTGGTCGAGGGCCAGCGCTCTAAGATCAATTCTGCAATCCGCTATCTCACTCAATCGACCTGGTCGCACGCGGCCTTCTACGTAGGACTCGGGGCGAAGCTCGGCGAAAGCGACGGTGGCGAGCCGCTGGTGCTGGTGGAAGCAGAGCTCGGCAAGGGCGTGATCGCCTCGCCGCTGTCGAAATACGCGACCTTCAACACCCGCATCTGCCGCCCGGTCGGCCTCACCGCGGAGGACCGCAGCAAGGTCGTCAAATATGTGATGGAGCGCATCGGCTACGACTACGACCTGAAGAACATCATCGACCTAATGCGCTACTTCTTGCCGCAGCCGCCGGTGCCGGCGAGTTGGCGGCGGCGCATGATCGCGCTCGGCTCCGGCGAGCCGACCCGAGCGATCTGCTCCAGTTTGATCGCGCAGGCCTTCGAATCGGTGGGATATCCGATCCTGCCGGACGTCGGCCGGGTGGACGACGAAAGCCGCCGCGAGATCCTGCACATCCGCCACCACTCGCTTTACGCGCCGCGCGATTTCGACGTGTCGCCGTTCTTTGCTATCGTCAAGCCGACCATCGAAACCGGATTCGACTACAAGCAGATGAGATGGGCGAAGAATGACGAGGGCTAGAATAACTCTGTCGATTCTGTTTGTGCTGCCGCTGCTGGGCGTGGATCGTCCGGCCCATGCGCAGTCCGGTGCAGTCGCCGAATTCTACCGGGGCAAGACCGTCAACGTGCTGATCGGCGTCGGCGTCGGCGGCGAATACGACATCCAGGCGCGGCTGGTTGCGCGGCACATCGGCAAGCACATTCCCGGCAATCCGACTGTGGTGGCGCAAAACATGACCGGCGCCGGCGGTCTGCGCATGATCAACTATCTCTACAACGTCGCGGCCAAGGACGGCACATACATCGGCATGATCGCCAACGCGTTCCCCGCCATGCAAGCGGTCGGCGCGTCCGGCGTTCAATTCGACGCCGGCAAGATGCTATGGATCGGCTCGATCGCGCCGGTCAATGAAACGCTGGCGGTGTGGCACACCACCGGTGTGAAGACGATCGACGATGTCCGCAAGCGCGAGGTCGTGGCGGGCGCTTCGGCACGCGGCGCCATCACCTTCATCTATCCGCAGATGATGAACGAGCTGCTCGGCACCAAGTTCAAGATCGTCACCGGCTATCCCGGCGGCAACGAGATCAACCTTGCGATGGAGCGCGGCGAGGTCGAAGCGCGCAACAACACCTGGTCGAGCTGGAAAGCGACCAAGGCGGCCTGGCTGAACGAGAAAAAGATCAACGTGATCGCGCAGGCCGGCCCGCGCGCGCCGGACCTCGATGCGCCCTCGGTCGAGGACGCCGCCCGCTCTCCGGAGGAGCGGGCGCTCATCGAGCTGGTGGTTTCCGGTACGCAGCTTGGCCGGCCGCTCGCCACCAACGCAGCGCCTCCGGAGCGCGTCGCGGCTCTGCGCGCCGCCTATGCCGCGACCATGAAAGACCCGGAGTTCCTGGCGGAGGCCAAGACCCTCAACTTCGAGATCAGCCCGGTGCTTGGCGAGCCGATGCAGCGAATCGTCGAGAAGGTGCTGGCGACGCCCAAGGAATTGGCGGCGAAAGCCAAGGGATTGATGGAATAGCCGACAGCCGCCGCGGCATCCTTGCCGCAGCGCAACAGCGGTGTTATCTGCCGCGCATGACGGCCTCCGCCATCGACAATATCCGCAACTTTTCCATTGTCGCGCACATCGACCACGGCAAGTCGACGCTCGCCGACCGGTTGATCCAGCTCACCGGCGGCCTCGCCGAGCGCGACATGGTCGAGCAGGTTCTCGATTCGATGGACATCGAGCGCGAGCGCGGCATCACCATCAAGGCGCAGACCGTGCGCCTCAAGTACAAGGCGCGCGACGGCAAGGACTACATCCTCAACCTGATCGACACGCCCGGCCACGTCGACTTCGCCTACGAGGTCAACCGTTCGCTTGCTGCGGTGGAGGGCTCGCTGCTCGTGGTGGACGCAAGCCAGGGCGTCGAGGCTCAAACGCTCGCCAACGTCTATCACGCGATCGACGCCGGGCATGAGATCGTGCCGGTGCTGAACAAGGTCGACCTTCCGGCCGCCGAACCCGAGGCCGTGAAGAAGCAGATCGAGGACGTGATCGGCCTCGATGCTTCCGGTGCGCTCTTGATCTCGGCGAAGACAGGCCTCGGCGTTCCCCAGGTGCTTGAGGCTATCATCACCCGGCTGCCGCCGCCCAAGGGCGACCGCGACGCCACGCTCAAGGCGCTGCTGGTCGATAGCTGGTACGACAGCTATCTCGGCGTGGTCGTGCTGGTGCGCATCGTCGATGGCAAGCTGGCAAAGGGTCAGCGCATCAAAATGATGGGCACCGACGCAGCTTATGAGGTCGATCGTGTCGGCGTGTTCACGCCCAAACTGACCCTGGTCGACGAGCTCGGTCCGGGCGAGATCGGCATGTTGACCGCCTCGATCAAGGAGGTGGCCGATACCCGCGTCGGCGACACCATTACCGACGAGAAGAAGCCGGTCGCCGAAGCGTTGCCCGGCTTCCGGCCCGCCATTCCGGTGGTGTTCTGCGGCCTGTTCCCGGTCGACGCCGCGCAGTTCGAAGACTTGCGCGCGGCGATGGGCAAACTGCGGCTCAACGACGCCAGCTTCAGCTTCGAGATGGAGACCAGCGCGGCGCTCGGCTTCGGCTTCCGGTGCGGCTTCCTGGGGCTGCTTCACCTTGAGATCATCCAGGAGCGGCTGGAGCGCGAATTCAATCTCGACCTGATCGCGACCGCGCCGTCGGTCATCTACAAGATGAGCCTTCGCAACGGCAATGAGATCGAGATCCACAACCCGGTCGATATGCCGGACGTGATGCAAATTCTCGAAATCCAGGAGCCGTGGATCGAGGCGACCATCCTGACCCCGGACGAATATCTCGGCTCGGTGCTCAAGCTGTGCCAGGACCGCCGCGGCGCGCAGATCGAGCTGACCTATGTCGGCAGCCGTGCGATGGTGAAATACGCCCTGCCGCTCAACGAGGTGGTGTTCGATTTCTACGACCGGCTCAAGTCGGTGTCGCGCGGCTACGCCTCGTTCGACTACCACCTCACCGACTACAAGCCGGCCGACCTGGTGAAGATGTCGATCCTGGTCAACGAAGAGCCGGTCGACGCGCTGTCCATGCTGGTGCACAAGACACGCGCTGAGGCGCGCGGCCGCGCGATGGTGGAGAAGCTCAAGGAGCTGATCCCTTCGCACATGTTCCAGATCCCGATCCAGGCCGCGATCGGCGGCAAGATCATCGCCCGCGAGACGGTGCGCGCCTTCCGCAAGGACGTCACCGCGAAGTGCTACGGCGGCGACATCACCCGCAAGCGCAAGCTTCTGGAAAAGCAGAAGAAGGGCAAGAAGCGCATGCGCCAGTTCGGCAAGGTGGACATCCCGCAGGAGGCGTTCATTGCGGCGCTGAAGGTGGATGTGTAGGCGCGGGATTTTTCCGCCGCCGCATCAGACGCGATCTAGCTAACGCACGTACGCCTCGCTCAGAAGCTGCGCGCCGCGCAGCCCGTCAAGCGTGCGGCCGGTCAGCGCCTCGACCTGGCGCGCGAGCAGGATCGTGTGCGGCCCACCCTCGTAGGCGGACGCGAAGTAGGCGTAGAACACCGCGCAGGACGACGGCGCGGTGCCGACTAGGCTGGTCTGACGCACGATCTTCACCGGGGTGTTCGGCGAAACGCCCGACACGGTACCAGGATCACCATATGCGATCGCCAGCACGCCGACGATGCGTGTCTGCGGGCTCGCTTCGATGCGCCACGCCACGGGTTCGTACGTGTTGAGCACCAGCACCACGTCGCCCGGCTTCTCGACGCGCACCGCGATTGGGTGTCTGCCCCGGCCGGTCTTTTCCCAGCCGCGCGCGGCATAGGCTGAAACCGCTTCCAGCGACGCACCTGCCGGTGGCTCCCAGAGGCGGCATGCCGACAGGCTCTCCGCACTGGGCAGCCGGTCAGCCTCCTCGAATCCGGACGCCTGACCGCGCAAGCATGGGTCTCGTCGCTCGAAGCGATAGCCATCCATGTACGCGATGCAGCTGAAGCCGCGGTCGCCGATCGGCGCCGGCACGCCCTCAAGCACCAGGAAGTTCGTCGTATCCAGGCCGAACGGCAATGCCAGCAGGCGCGTAACCGCATAGTCGAAGCGCAACGGAAGCCGGTAGTCCGGCGACAGCTTGGAGCGGTAGCGCGCGCTCGCCGCGTCGATGAATCGTTCGGCCTCCTCCGGCCGCGGCGGGCGGATGGCCCCATCGTGCTCGATGTCGGCGAGCGCAGCTTGCGCCATCGTGACCACCGCGGGCAGCCGTGCGACCGGACGCGTGGGATCGGTGGCGGGAGGCAGCGCGCCAGGGATGCCCGCCCAGAATTTCATGGTGACCTCCCGCGGCGACGGCAGGACCATGGCCAACAGCGCGACACCGGCGAGAGCGGCGGCGCCGAACACTGTCAAAACGGAACCAAGTTTGGACTTCGGCATCGGTGATGGCCTGCGCGATCGTGGAACGCAGGCAGTATGCCCCGACCGGCTGAAGACCGGGTGAAGAGACCAACGCGCGGTGGCCGGTTCCGTTAGCGAGCCGCTAACCAGGCCGCTGTCAGCCGCCGACCACCGCCACGCCCTGAATCTCGATCAGCATGCCGGGACGCGCCAGGTGCGCAATCGTAATCAGTGCGCTCGCCGGAAAGTTCCCGTCCGGGAAAAACCCGCCGCGCAGTTCCACGAACTTGTCGCCAAAGCGCGGGTCGGTAATGAACACGGTCATGGTGACCATGTTGGCAAGGCTGCCGCCGCAACGTTTCAGCGTCTTGTCGATCAAGCCGAATAGCGTGCGGACCTGCGCCTCGAAATTCCCGGAGATGTCGTTGCCCTGCTCGTCCTTGGTCGCAGTCTGGCCGGCGAGCCAGATGGTCTTGCCGCCCTGGGTGATGACGGCGGGCGAAAACGCGCGCGATTTCTGAAACTCGGTCTTCTCAAGATATTCGACCATGTCGGGGCTCCCTGGTGTTTTCCCAGTCTACCGGTCTCCGGGCGCCCGGACTTTGAACGGTTGAGATGCACTTGCAACTTATTCGCAACAGCAATAGCCTCTGCCGGCAACGGTTCTCAAGGGGCACACCATGCGTTTTGCGTTAGGGGCACTTGCGGCGCTGGCCGGCGCGGCGATCGGCTCGGCAGCGGGGTATGCAGCCGGCGACCTGTCGCGGCAGAATCCGATCGAGGTTACGGTCGATCTGGGCAAGCCGGGCGAGCACGTCTTCGAGCCGAAGCAACTCAAGTTCGAGACCGGCAAGCTCTACAAGCTGATCCTGCGCAACCAGAGCAGCGATCCGCACTATTTCACCTCGCACAACTTTTCGCAGATGGTCTGGACCCGGAAGGTCCAGGTCGTCCAGGTGCGCGACGGCAAGCCAGTGACGCTCGCCGAATTCAAGGGCGCGATCCGCGAGATCGAGGTCTATCCGGGCCATGCCGCGGAATGGTGGCTGGTGCCGGTGCAGGCAGGCCGCACCGCGGACCTGCGCTGCGGCATAGCCGGCAAGGACGGCAAGACACACGCCGACCTCGGGATGGTCGGCGAGATCGTGATCGAGTAAGCGCGCGGCGCGCACTGCAGCGCGAGCCAGATGCAGCGATGCATCCGGCTGCGACTCTTGCTACCATGGCCTCGATCCATCCCGCGCGAGGACCATGCTTAAAACGATTTCCTACAATGCCCTGGTCTTCTTCGTTCTGGCGAACGTCCTGTACTGGAGCATTCCTGTTGTCGGGTCGATCTCGAGCCTGATCAAGGGCAAGCAGGAAAACAGCACGTTCGCGTTCCGCAGCTTCCTGGGATGGCGCAACCCGCAGCGACCGACGATCAACGACAACACCGCCGGCGACCGGACGGTCTATTTCTTCGGCGGCTCCACGATGTGGGGCTTCTGGTCTCCCGAGGCGCAGACCATCCCGTCGCAGTTCGCCGCCGCCACCAAGGTGCGCTCGCAGAATTACGGCGAGATCGGATATACGGCGCATCAAAGCCTGGTGCTGCTGCTGCAGCTCCTGCAAGCCGGCCACCGGCCCTCGCTCGTCGTGTTCTATGACGGCGTGAACGACGTCGCCATCAAGTGTGAGCGCGGGCTGACGCCGGAATCCCATGGTGAGGAAAAGGAGATCGCCGCATTGCTGCGCGGCAGCGATTCACCGAGCTCGTTCTCCTACTATTTCAAGCCAGTAGCCCGCGTCGCGCAACGGATCAGCAATCAGTTGTCCAAATCGCTGTCGGTGAGCCCCTACGATTGCGACACCGACCCGAAGAAAGCCGAGGCGGTCGCGGAGAACCTGATCCGGGACTGGCAGTTCGCCAAGCTTCTGGTGGAATCGTTTGGCGGGAAGTTCATCGGTATCCTGCAGCCGGTATCGTATTTCAGCAAAACGCGGCTCGACCAGCTCAAGCTGCCGATGGGACTCGACCGGCAATATCAAGCCGTCTATCCGCTTATTCAGAAGAAGGTCGCGGGCAGCGGCGGACCGTTCCACGACCTGACATCGGCGCTCGACGTCGATGAGCCGATCTACCTGGACTACAACCACATCACTCCGAAGGGCAACGAGATCGTCGCCCGCAAGATCGTGGAGATCGCAAAGCCTGTATTGGCGACGCGCTGATTACTGCGCAGCCCCGTATTTCATGCCGAACGGCAGCGCGCGCCTGTTCGTCGTCCGCGACGACGACTTGCGGCTCACGCGCTTGCGGGTCGGCGCAACGGCCGGTTCATCGAGAATGATCCCATCTGCCTTGGCGAGTTGTGGCTTCGCTGGTTGGGAGGCGAGAGTTTCCACCTTCACTGGCCCGGCCTTCGCTTCGACCGGCGGCGCATCGCTCTTTGCCGGGGCGCCGCGCGCGGCCACGTGCGTCGCCTTGTCGACCACGATCGTGGTGTTCGCCTTCTCGCGCCCCACCAGCGCGAACAGGATCGCGGCGTCGCGCGGATGCAGGCGCACGCAGCCCTTGGAAGCACGACGGCCGAGCTGCGTCACCTTGACGGTGCCGTGGATGGCGTAGTTGCCGTCGAAGAAAATCGAATAGGGCATCGGCGCCATTCCGTATTTGCGCGACGCCCATTTGCGCTCCATCCGGCCCGGCGCATAGGTACCGTCGTGCGGCCCGCCGCCGACACCGGTCGAGACCACCCATTTGTAGGTTTCAACGCCGTCGACCAGCACCGACATGGTCTGCGCGGCCTTGTTGACGCTGATCACCACCTCGGCACCGGCAGCGCCATCATGCGCCGATGCCACGGTCAGGTACCCCACCACAGCCAAATTGGTCCAAGCCCAACGCTGCATGAACACCCCCGAAGCATATTCGGAGGATTCCGGCCGCCGGCGCACTTGTAAAGTCTGCGCGCTCGGAATGACGTGCATAAGACTAGCGATAGGCCATCCGGGGCGAGAAATCCGAAACCGCAATCGTCGTGCGGCCCATGCCATGCTGCTTCACCAGGGCAAACAGCGTGGCGGCATTCGACGGGTGCAGCCGCACGCAACCGTGCGACGCACGGCGGCCCAGCCGCGACACGTAGTTGGTGCCGTGGATGGCGAAACCATGGTGGAAGAAGATTGAATGCGGCATCGGCGACCAGTCGTAGGTGCGCAAGTGCCACATTTTTTCAAGGCGCTGCGGCCTGAACGTGCCGGACGGCGGGCCGCCGTTGAGGCCGCTGGAGATGGCCCAATTGTAGCGCGGCTTGCCGTCGACCATGACGGTCATGCGCTGGGACGCCTTGCTCACGGAGATATAGACGTCGGCCCGGGCGCGGTCCGACGCCAGCGGAGCGATCAGGCAAAGGACCGCAAAAGTGGCCGTAAAACGAAAAAAGGCGAGAACCATGAGACCCCCGAGGCCCCGTTCGCTCGCCGCATCTGATGGTTAATTTGGCCCAGGAGCGGGGCTTTGTCAAAGGGTTAGCGAACGTTCGCCAAATCTCCGCAAACTCGGGCATCGGCATTCACCCGGACGCTGCGTTGGGCTACAAAAACCCATGGCCTGCCTGATGATTCGAGCCACCGTTCGAACCACAATTCGCGCCTTGGCCGTCCTGCTCGCCGGCTGCGCGGTCGCCGCGGCACAGGACCGCGGCACGCTCGATCCGAAGCCGCTGCCGCCGCTCGCGAACCCCGACGACCCCAACACCGCGGCAAGGGACCTGTTCGGCCGCAAGCCGACGCCCGCGGCCCTCCAGGCGCGCGCGATCGGCTACTACACTGGAGGCTGCCTCGCTGGCGGCGTCGCGCTGCCGATCAACGGCAAGACCTGGCAGGTGATGCGCCTGTCGCGCAACCGCAACTGGGGCCACCCCAACCTCATCAAGTTCCTCGAGCGCTTCTCTGAAAAAACGCCGAAGCTCGGCTGGGGCAACGGGCTTCTGGTCGGCGACCTGGCGCAGCCACGCGGCGGCCCGATGCTCACCGGTCACTGGAGCCATCAGGTCGGGCTCGACGCCGACATCTGGTTCTCCCCGATGCCGAACCGCGAGCTGACGCGCCAGGAGCGCGAGGAAATTTCCGCGACCAACATCGTGGCCGACGACTGGAAGGACGTGAACCCGAAGATCTGGTCGCCAGCGCACATCGCACTGCTGAGAACCGCCGCCCAGGACAACGAGGTAGAGCGCGTGCTGGTCAATCCGGCCATCAAGAAAGCGCTGTGCCGAGACGTCAAGGGCGACCGCTCCTGGTTGCACAAGGTCCGCCCGGTGTTGGGACACAACTACCACTTCCATATCCGCATCGGTTGTCCCGCGGGCCAGGAGGGCTGCAAGGCGCAACCCGCCGCGCCGGCCGACGAGGGCTGCGGCAAGGATCTGGATTGGTGGTTCACCAGAGAGGCCGTTCCGAAGCCCGGACCGGGCCGGCCGCCGTTAAAAATGTCCGCGCTGCCGGCGGCTTGCCGCCAGGTCCTGTTGGCCGAGTAAGGTTAGAGCAGCGACCTCACCGCTGTGAAAATCTGCCACGACGACAGGCCGAGGATCAGCAGGCCGACGCCCGTCATCAGCGTTCGCGCTTGAACATATTTCACCACCCAGCCGCCGAGCGGCGCTGCGATCAGCCCGCCGATCACCAGTGGCAACAGGTTCTGAAGCGGCGACGCACCAAGCTCCACAAAGAACGTGGTGGCCGCCGCGATGGTGACCAGGAATTCGGTGGCGTTGACCGAGCCGACCGTCTGACGCGGCGCATGGCCTGAGCCGACCAGCGTCGTGGTCGCAACCGGCCCCCAGCCGCCGCCGCCGCTGGCATCGAGGAAGCCGGCGACGAAGCCGACCGGCGCGGTCCATCCCGCCGGCGCGTCGCGCGGCGTCGGGATACGCGCCGCTTTCATCAAAATGTAGACCGCCATCACGAACAGATAGCCGGCCACAAACGGCCGCATCAGCTTGGCGTCGAGGTTCGACAGCACCCACGCGCCAAGCACCGCGCCGATCACACCGGCGATGCCGAGCCGGATCACCAGCCGCCAGTCCACGTTGCGGTGATAGATGTGCGAGGCCGCCGACGCGCCGGTGGTGAAAACCTCGGCGGTGTGGACCAGCGCGCTCGCCTGCGCCGGCGGCACGCCGATCATCAGCATGGCCGACGTCGAGACGACGCCGAACGCCATGCCGAGCGCGCCGTCCACAAGCTGCGCCAGAAAACCGATGGCGAGAATCATCAAAAATTCTTCGGTCATGAAACGGTCTCCGCATCAATTCCGCGGCATCGGGGCGCCAAGATCGTTGCTTGGCAAAATAACCGTTCTTCGCAGGTCGAAACGCACCGTTTGCGTCAACGGAAATGGCATAAATTTGTTCCGCGACGGTTTTTCTTGGAAGGATCAGTGCCCTAGCCCTTTGCGTCCTGGCGGATCATCGCCGCGCCTTTCTCCGCGATCATGATAGTCGGCGAATTGGTGTTGCCGGAGGTAATCGTCGGCATCACCGAGGCATCGACCACGCGGATGCCTTGCAGGCCGAACACGCGCAGCCGCCCGTCCACCACCGCCATCGGATCGCTGGGCAGTCCCATCTTCGCGGTGCCGACTGGATGGAAGATCGTGGTGCCGATCTCGCCCGCCGCCTTCACCAAGCCAGCCTCGTCATCGTCCGCGACCGCGCCCGGCAGATATTCCTCCGGCTTGAACGGCGCGAGCGCCTGCTGCCGCACGATGTTGCGTGTGACCCGGATCGAGTCCACGGCGACGCGCTTGTCCTCGTCTGTCGACAGGTAATTCGGCTGGATCGCCGGCTTGTCGGCCGGATCGGCGGACTTCAGCCGCACGAAGCCGCGGCTGGTCGGCTGCACGTTGGCGACGCTCGCGGTGAACGCAGGGAACGCGTGCAGCGGCTCGCCGAACCGGTCGAGCGACAGCGGCTGCACGTGATACTGGATATTGGCGCGCTCGCGCGTCTTGTCGGAGCGGGTGAAGATGCCGAGCTGCGACGGCGCCATGGTGAGCGGGCCTTTCCGGAACAGCGCGTAGTCGAGGAAAATCTTGGCGCGGCCGGGCAGCGACGCGTAGGTCTCGTTCAACGTGACGGCGCCGGTCACCTTGTAGATCATGCGGAGCTGCAGATGGTCCTGCAGGTTCTCGCCGACGCCCGGTTTGTCGAGCACGATGGGGATGCCGTGCTCCCTCAGATGCGCGGCGGGGCCGATACCGGAGAGTTGCAGAATCTGCGTCGAGCCGATCGAGCCGGCCGCCATGATCACCTCGCCGCGGCAACGGGCGAGCTTCGCTTCGCCGTTCTGCCGGAAGCGCACGCCGTTGGCGCGCTTGCCGTCGAAGCTCACGGCTTCGACCAGGCACTCCGTTTCCAGCCGCAGGTTCTGCCGGTTGAGCACCGGCTTGAGAAAGCCGCGCGCCGCCGACCAGCGCCGGCCGCGCTTCTGGTTGACGTGGTAGGCGCAGGAGCCTTCGTTGTCGCCGGTGTTGAAATCGTCGATCCGCTTGATGCCGGCCTGCTCGGCGGCGGTGCGGAACGCGTCGAGCAGATCCCAGCGCACCCTCGGATGCTCGATCCGCCATTCGCCGCCGGCCGCGTGATGATCGTCCTCGCCGAGAAAATGATTTTCGTGCTGCTTGAAGAACGGCAGCACGTCGTCCCAGCCCCAGCCGGTCAGGCCGAGCTGGCGCCAGTGATCGTAGTCGCGCGACTGGCCACGCATGTAGATCATGGCGTTGATCGAGGACGAGCCGCCGATCACCTTGCCGCGCGGATAGTTCAGCACGCGGCCGTTGAGGCCCGGCACGCTTTCGGTCTTGAACATCCAGTCGGAGCGCGGATTACCGATCGCGAACAGGTAGCCGACCGGGATGTGATACCAGATCCAGTTGTCGCGCCCGCCGGCTTCGAGCAGCAGCACGCGGTTCGCCGGGTCGGCGCTGAGCCGGTTCGCCAGCACGCAGCCCGCCGAGCCCGCGCCGACGATGATGGTGTCGTATTCGCCTTCGATCGCTTTCGCTTCGGCCATTCCGTTGCTCCTGCGCCGTAGTGTGCGGGCCTCCGTCGCGCGTTGCAATTAGCCAACGCTCCGCCTGCCGGTTGTTTAGAGACGTTCGGCGACCGTCTTTCCCTTTTTCCGTTTCCCCAAATGAGGGGATGGAGCGCCGGGAGGCGCCAGGGCGGATCGCCGCCCCTGTACGGCAGGTGACGAGCCTGCCGGGCGAACCTCGCGGCCCGCCAACGCACTCACGGCGAACTCCCCGTTACCGGGGGTCGCCGCTTTCGGAGTGCGCGCGGCCAGTGACGTAGGCCGCTGCGCCTCCCGGCGCTCCATTCAGCATCCAATATGAGGGATGCTGGCCCCGTTCCGTCATCCAGCATCGCGATCGACGACGCACTCGATTGAACGGGACGCGATCAATATGGGGCCGGATTCGAGACCGGGGATAAGTTTATTTTTTGCACGCCGCATACTTATCCCCGCGGGGATAGCACGCAGCTTGCTTCTATCCCCGCCTGTGAAATCTCTCAGCTGTCGTCCCGGCCAAGCGAGCGTTAGCGAGCGCGAGCCGAGACCCATAGCCACCATCGGGAGTATGGGTCACCGCTTTCGCGGGGACGACAGCACAGAGAGCGGGGACGGCAATCGAGATTGCCGATACGTTGCAGGCATCGACATCCACGCGAGTGATTCATGCCCACCTTGAGCGTCCGCATCGATCTCGACACCGGCGCCAGGATCGGCCCCGGCAAGATCGCACTGCTCAAGGCGGTCGGCGAAACGGGATCGATCGCCGCCGCGGGCCGCGCGCTGGACATGTCGTACCGCCGCGCCTGGCGGCTGATCGAGGAGCTCAATGCCAGCTTCAAGGGGCCGCTGGTCACCTCACAAACGGGCGGCAAGCGCGGCGGCGGTGCAAGACTGACCGCTCTGGGCAAGGCGGTGATCGCGCACTACGCCGCGATCGAGACCAAGTCCCACAAGGCCGCGACGCGTCATCTCTCCGCGCTGCGGGCCACGATGCGCAGGGCGCGCTGAAACGGCTTTGCCTTCCCGGCGTTTGATTGCTAGGTTTCGCTCACGACCGCGGCGCACTGTGCGTGCGCCGACGCTGCCCGGAACGGCGATTCCGGTTGGTCGCTCCATCAAATCCGATACCCAACGCGGGCGCAGCGCGCCCAAGGAGCGCCGTCATGTTCGTTCGTGTCTTGGCTGTTGTTCTGCTTGCGATCGCCGCTGTGCACCCGGCGCTGGCGCAGGACAAGACCGTCACCGTTTTCGTCGCCGCGTCGATGACCAATGTGGCAAACGATCTGAATGGAATCTTCACCCGCAACACCGGCATCAAGGTCACGCCGAGCTACGCCGCCTCCTCGGCGCTGGCGAAGCAGATCGAGCAAGGCGCGCCGGCCGACGTGTTCATCTCCGCCGACATCCCCTGGATGGACTACGTGCAGGAGCGCAAGCTGACCCGCAACAACACGCGGTTCGATATTGCCGGTAACCGCCTCGTGCTAATCGCCCCGAAGGATTCCAAGATCGGCGAGCAGAAGATCGGCTCAGGCTTCGATCTCGCCAAGCTCGCGGGCGATGGCCGCATCGCGACCGGCGACGTGAAGTCGGTGCCGGTCGGCCGCTATGCGCAGGCGTCTCTGCAAAAGCTCGGATCGTGGGCGGCCGCCGAAAGCAAATTCGCCATGACGGACAACGTGCGCGCCGCGCTGGTGCTGGTGTCGCGCGGCGAGGCAGCGCTCGGCATCGTCTACGAGACCGACGCGGCGGTTGAGCGGGGCGTCAAGATCGTCGGCCGCTTTCCGCCCGACTCGCATCCGCCGATCGTCTATCCGGTCGCGCTAACGGAGAAGGCGAAGCCGGAGGCTGATGCGTATTTCAAGCTGCTGCGCTCGGCGACTGCGCAGGTGATTTTGGAGAAATATGGATTCACGTATCTGCCGAAGGCGGGGCCGTGAGGTTTCTGCCAACTCTCGCGTCAAACGCCGCTGTCGTCCCCGCGAAAGCCGGGACCCAATTTTCAGCGAGTTGGTGGCTTGATGGGTCCCCGCTTTCGCGGGGACGACACCCGTTGTGTTGCTCGGGCCGCAGGCAATTTTCGAATGTTTGACCTAAACCCCGAGGAATGGACCGCGGTGCGGCTCTCGCTGCGCATCGCATTGGTGGCGACGATCGTGTCGCTGCCGTTCGGCATCGCGGTCGCGTGGGTGCTGGCGCGAAAAGATTTCTGGGGCAAAGCGCTGCTCGATGGCGTCATTCACCTGCCGCTGGTGTTGCCGCCTGTCGTCACCGGCTATCTGCTGCTGATCTGGTTCGGCCGCCGCGGCCCGATCGGCAGCTTCCTCGACCAGACGTTCGGCATCGTGTTCTCGTTCCGCTGGACCGGCGCGGTACTGGCCTGCGGCGTGATGGCATTCCCGCTGCTGGTGCGCGCGATCCGGCTCTCGTTCGAGGCGATCGACCGCCGGCTCGAGGACGCGGCCTCGACGCTCGGCGCCAGCGGGCTGTGGACGTTCCTCACGGTGACGCTGCCGCTCGCGTTGCCGGGCATCATCGCCGGCATGGTGCTGTGCTTCGCCAAGGCGCTGGGCGAATTCGGCGCCACCATCACCTTCGTCTCCAACATTCCCGGCGAGACGCAGACCATCTCGGCGGCGATCTACACGCTGACCCAGGTGCCCGGCGGGGACGCCGCGGCGATGCGGCTCGTCATCGTCGCCATCGTGATCGCGCTGGCCGCGCTGGTCGCATCCGAATGGTTCGCCCGGCGCGCCGGCATGCGGTATCACGGGGATTGAGATGCTTTCCGTGGATGTTGAGAAGCGGCTGGGCGAGTTTTCTCTGACTGCCAAGTTCGAGACCACCGGCAGCGTCACCGCGCTGTTCGGCGCGTCGGGCTCCGGCAAGACCTCGATCGTCAACATGATCGCTGGCCTGATCGCGCCGGATCGCGGCCGCATCGCGCTCGACGACGCCGTGCTGTTCGACAGTGCAACGCGCCTCAACGTGCCGGCGCACCATCGCCGCATCGGCTACGTGTTCCAGGAGGGGCGGCTGTTCCCTCACCTCACCGTGGCGCAGAATCTCGACTACGGCCGCTGGATGGGCGCGCTACCGGCCGACGCGGCGGAGCGCGAGCGCATCGTGGCGCTGCTCGACATCGGCCACCTCATGTCGCGCCGGCCGGGCAAGCTGTCGGGCGGCGAGCGCCAGCGTGTCGCGTTCGGCCGCGCGCTGCTGATGAAGCCGCGGCTCCTGCTGCTCGACGAGCCGCTCGCCTCGCTCGACCGCGCGCGCAAGCTCGAAATCCTGCCGTATCTGGCGCGGCTGCGCGACGAGGCCAAGGTGCCGATGATCTATGTCAGCCACCAGGCGGGTGAGATCGTGAAACTGGCCTCTCAAGTGGTGCGGGTCGAGGACGGCCGCGTGCTGGCGTCGGGCGGGCTTGAGTTGCTGGACGCGGAGATGGCGCATTGAGGCGTGCTATGCTGCACGCATGTTCCCGCCCTCGCGAATCGTCTGCCTCACCGAAGAAACCGTGGAGACGCTCTATCTCCTCGGCGAGGAGGCTCGCATCGTCGGCGTGTCCGGCTATGCGGTGCGGCCGCCCCAGGTGCGGCGCGAGAAGCCGCGGGTGGCCGCGTTCATCTCCGCCGACGTGCCGAAGATCCTCGCCCTGAAGCCCGATCTGGTGCTGACGTTCTCCGACCTCCAGGCCGATATCGTCGCGGAACTGGTGCGCAAGGGCGTCGCGGTGCACGCCTTCAACCAGCGCGACATCGCCGGCATCCTCGACATGATCCGCACGCTCGGGGCGCTGGTCGATGCGCGCGACAAGGCCGACGAGCTTGCCGGCAATCTCGAGCGTCGCCTCGCGCAGGTCGCAGCCGATGTAGAGGCGAACGCACGGCCGTCGGTCTATTTCGAGGAATGGGACGAGCCGCTGATCAGCGGCATCGGCTGGGTGTCGGAATTGATCGAG
>JBEVIJ010000084.1:0-5042 GCA_040510745.1 Xanthobacteraceae bacterium | reverse complement strand
GCGTCGGTCGCCACCTTGACGTGGATGATCGAGGGCTTGCCCGACTTTTGCGCGTCCTCGAACGCCTTCGCGAACTCCGCGGTCTTCTCCACCGTCGCGCCGAACCCGCCGAACGCGCGCGCGTAGGCCGCGAAATCCGGGTTGCGCAAGTCGGTGCCGATCACGCGCGTCGGATACTCGCGCTCCTGATGCATGCGGATGGTGCCGTAAGTGCCGTTGTCCATGATGATCACGATAACGGCCAAGTCGTATTGCACCGCCGTCATGAACTCCTGTCCGTTCATCAGGAAGTCGCCGTCGCCGGCGACGCAAACCACCGTGCGGTCGGGATAGAGCCGCTTGATGCCGACCGACGCCGGCAACCCGTAGCCCATCGAGCCCGCCATCGGCGCGAAGTGCTGGCCAAACTGGCTCAGCCGGAAGAAGCGTTGCGCCCAGGTGGTGAAATTGCCGGCCCCGTTGCAGAGGATCGCGTCCGGCACACGCTCGCGCAGCCAGACAATGATCTCGCCGAAGTTGACGGGGCCGGGCTGCGGCGTCGCCTTCTCGGTCCACGCGATATAATCGGCATGGGCCTGCTTGGTCTGATCGCGCCACGAAATCTCGTTCGGCGGCTGCAGGCCTTCGAGCGCCGCCGCAAATCCGGTCGGCGCAGCGTTGATGGCGAGATGCGGGCGATAGACCCGGCCGAGTTCCTCGGCGCCAGGGTGGATATGCACCAGCGTCTGCCGCGGGGCCGGAATCTCGAGCAGCGTGTAGCTCTGCGACGGCATCTCGCCGAGCCGCCCGCCGATCAATACAATGAGATCGGCCGCCTTGATCCGCGCGAGCAGCTTCGGATTCGGCCCGATGCCGAGGTCGCCCGCATAGCTCGGATGCCGCCAGTCCATCAGGCTGCCGCGGCGGAACGTGGTGGCGACCGGAATGGCAAAGCGTTCGGCGAAGCGGCCAAGACTCGCCCGCGCCGCTTCCGACCAGCGGCTGCCGCCGGCCAGCACGACCGGCTGCTTCGCCGCCCATAGCATCTTCTGCAACTTCGCCATGTCGGCCTGGCCGGGCCAGATCTCAACCGGCTCGAACGGCGGCGCGTCCGGCACCGCGACGCGCTCGGTCAGCATGTCCTCGGGCAGCGCGATCACCACCGGCCCGGGCCGGCCGCCGGTCGCGGTGTAGAACGCGCGCGAGACAAGCTCGGGGATGCGCGCGGGATCGTCGATCTCGGTCGCCCACTTGGCGACCGAGCCGAACACCGCGCGGTAGTTCAATTCCTGGAACGCGTCGCGCTCGCGCATCTCGCGGCCGACCTGGCCGACGAACACGATCAGCGGCGTCGAATCCTGCTGCGCGATGTGGATGCCCGGCGAGGCGTTGGTGGCGCCGGGTCCGCGCGTCACGAACACGATGCCGGGCCGGCCGGTCGCCTTGCCGTGCGCTTCCGCCATCATGGTGGCGCCGCCCTCCTGGCGGCAAACGGTGAGCTGGATCGGCCGGTCGTAGAAGGCGTCGAGCGCGGCCAGATAGCTCTCGCCGGGCACGCAGAACACGTGCTGCACGCCGTGCGCGACAAGCTGATCGATCAGGATCTCGCCGCCGGTTCTTGTGCCGTCGTTGGCGCGCATTCAACTCTCCTGGATTGCCTTGCGATGAGCCGTCATCGCCCCTTTTTAGGGCCTACCTCGACCAGAAAGTCCAGAACCGCGCGCACGCGGGCGGTGCGGGCGACGTCCCGGTGAACCACCAGCCAAAGCTCCACCGATATGACCCGTGACGGCGGCAGCAGACAGACCAGGTCGGGCTCCAGATCCGCCGCCAGGCAAGGCAGGATGGCAACGCCAAGCCCCGCCTTGCAAGCGGCATGGTGGACGCGCCTCGAGTTGGCCATGAAGGCGACCGCCGAGCCGCGAGCGTGCTCGGCAAACCACGGGCCGCCCCGCAGATGCGCGCTATCGCGGGTCCATGTGATGATCGCGACTTTGGAAAGATCGCGGAGGCCGGGCGCGAGACCGTGCGTCCGCGCATAAGACCTGGCGGCGTAGAGACCGAGATTCCACCAGCCGGCGCGACGGATCGCGTAGTTCCCGCGCGTTGGCCGAACCGTGCGAAGGGCAATGTCTGCATCGCGCTGCGCCAGGTTCACGACATCCCTGCGCGCCACAATCTCAAGAGAGATTTCGGGAAAGCGATGGCTCAATTCAGAGAGGTGAGGCGCCACGGCGAGCGCAGCGATGTCGTCGGTCGTCGTCAGCCGGACCGTGCCGGTCGCGCGCAGGTCGCGTCCCAGCGCCTCGCGCTGCAGCGAGAGAACGGCCTGCTCGACCTCCTCTGCCTTGTCGCGGGCGGCATGACCGCTTTCCGTCAGCGTGAAGCCGGTCTGCTTCCGGTCGAAAAGCCGCGCGCCCAGCCGGCCTTCCAGCGCCGTGACTCGGCGGCCGACCGTTGCCGCGCTGGTCTTCAGCGCCGCCCCCGCCGCCGTCAGGCTGCCGGCCCGCGCCACCGCGAGGAAATGCTTGAGGTCGTCCCATTCCATGATGTTTCAAAAACAAAAAATAATCCTGCAATTTTTGCTGTATGGCCGGAAAACCGCAAGACCTAGTTTCGCATTCAGACCGGTCGATCACCCGGAGACCAACAATGCGCGCTTTCATTTGTTGCGCAACTCTGGCGGCGGTGTTGCAGAGCGCCGCCGGAGATTCCGACAACCGACGAAGCGGGACTGCCGGGATTCCATGTGCGCAGGCGGCTCGACGAACTCGGCCAGGATATTCCCCGGCGCGACCGGCAGACACCGGAAGCGCTCGGCGCGCATCACAAAGCCGAGATCGAAAAGTGGTGGCCGGTCATCAAAGCGGCAAAGATCAAGGCCGAGTAGTGTCCATTCTCAGCGCTTGATCGGGCAGAACCCCGTCGGGATCATGATCGAGGTCTTCTGCTCGAGCAGCAGCCCCGATTCGTTGAGCTTCTGCAGATAGACCTGCCATTCCGGGTCGGCGAACATCGCAGCGCGGCGCTTGGTGCGCTCGGCGGCGTCCTCGTAGGCCCAGTTGTGCACCACCGTGTTGACGTCGCCGGTTTCGGCAAACATGTACGCGACCGGCTGGCCGAGATGGCGGGTCTGTGCCGCATAGCCATATTGCTCGTAAATCTTCAGATGCATCGCCGTGTGGCCAGGCTTGATGCGATAGGTGCGATGGTCGACGATCAAAGGAACCTCCCGTTCAGCGCGTGATGGCGCGGGTGCGGGAGTGTTCAAGTTGGGCCCGGTCGCGGTCAAGGGCCTGCGGGAAACCGCGCACCCTGGGTGCGGCCATGCTGGGTGCGGGCGTCGTATTCGACGTCCATCTGGTTTGCCTCCTTGATGAGGCGGTCGCCCAGGGCATTGGCGGCGCGGCTCAGCGCATCGCAGGTCGGATGTGGCTGCATATCGCGGATCGCAGCCTCGATCCGTTTGCCGATCTCGATGCCGTTCTGGGCGTGACCCTCCTCGTGCTCCCGCAGCTTGTCGGTGTATTCGCTGAACGTGCGCGCCAGGCCCACGGGCGAGTCCGGCTTGAGGCGCGGCATGGTGGTGGTGACGTCGACGGTGACCGAGACGCGCGCGATCGCGCAGTCCTGGCCGACGTTGCGATAGCGGTAGGTCCACTTCACATTCCAGCGCGTCGTCGCGTCGAACCGCCGCTTGGTCGTCTCGTCGATCGGGCCGAGCCGGTCCATCTCGGCCCGGATCTCCTGGGCGCTCGCACCGCTCACGTCGTAGTGGACGACGTTGCGCTTCACCAGCGGCTCGGCGGCAGCAGGGCTCAAACCCAGCGCCAGCGCCGCGATCGACAGCCATCTCGTCATGGAAACCCCCTCCACCCCAAGGACTAGCAAAGCGCGCCGCCCTGCGCGATGGTTTCGCATGTTGATCGATCCGCGCCGCATCGCCATCGTTTTCTGCGCGGTGTGCGCCTTTCTCCATCTCTATTCGCCGCAGGCTGTGTTGCCCTTGATGGCCCAGGAATTCGGGGTCGGCGCGGCCGGAGCGAGCCTGATCATCACCGCCAGCACGCTGGCCGTCGCCGCCACGGCGCCGTTCAGCGGCGCGATTTCCGACCTGCTGGGCCGCAAGCGCGTGATCGTCGCCGCCATGGTGCTGCTGTTGGTGCCGGGCGTGATGCTGCCGCTGTCTGGCAGTCTTAATGAGCTGATTTTCTGGCGGTTCGTGCAGGGACTGCTGCTGCCGCCGATCTTTGCCGTCGCCATCGCCTATATCGGCGACGAATGGCCGCCGCAGCAGGCTACCGGCGTGATCGGGAGCTACACGTCCGCCTCCGCGGTCGCCGGCTTCCTGGGCCGCTTCATCCCGGGCGTGCTGCTCGCCTATGTCGGATGGCGCGGCGGATTCATGGCGCTCGCGGTGCTGACCGCGGTCTGCCTGATCGTGGTGGCCGCACTGCTGCCGCGCGAGACGAAGTTCGTGCGCGCCAGCAATCTCGCCGCCTCGCTGCGCCAGATGCTGGCGCACCTGCGCAACCCCAAGCTGCTCGCGACCTACGCGGTCGGCTTCGGCGTGCTGTTCAACTTCATCGCCGTGTTCACCTACATGAGCTTTCATCTGGCCGGTCCGCCGTTCTTCCAGTCGGCCGCCTTCATCGGCTCGATCTTCGTCGTCTATCTCGCGGGCGCCGCCGCGGCGACGCTGACCGGCCGGATGATCGCGGCGATCGGGCGGCGCACCTTCGTGCTGTGCGTGCTGGCGGCCTGGGCCACCGGCGTGGTGCTGATGCTGGTCCCTTCCGTGCCGGTGATCGTGTTGGCGCTCGCCATCGCCTCGATCTGCGGCGTGCTCACGCAGGCCTCATCGACCAGCTTCGTCGCCATCACCGCGCAGGGCGGCACGTCCTCGGCGGTCGGGCTGTACGTGACGTCATTCTACGTCGGCGGCACGTTCGGCGGCTGGCTCGCGGGTCTCGCCTACGAGGCGGGCGGCTGGTCCGCCACGCTCATGCTGGTGCTCGGCATGATCGCGATCCAGGCAACGATCGTCGCCACCACCTGGAGCC
>JBEVIJ010000083.1:0-7315 GCA_040510745.1 Xanthobacteraceae bacterium | reverse complement strand
GCCCTACAACATCAAGGGCAAGTACTGGACGATCTCGACCGAGAAGACGCTGTGGCCGGAGGTCGGCGTCGGCAGCATCGTGAAGCCCTACCAGAAGCCGCACCCGCCGATCGTCGGCACCGCGTCGGACCCGGACTCCAAGGGACTGATCGCGCTGGGCAAGCGCGGCTGGGGTCCGGTGTCGTCGAACCTGCTGCACGCCAACTGCCTCGGCAACCACTGGGTCAACTACGCCAAGGGCGCGGCGGAAGGCGGCCATCCGGCCGACCGCACGATCTGGCGCGTCGGCCGCTCCATCTTCGTCGCCGACGACGACAAGGTGGCGAAGTCCTACGGCGGGGATGACGCCAAGAGCCCTTACCGCTTCTACATGAAGCAACTCCTCGCCAAGCTGTCGCGCTTCAAGCGCCTCACCGGATTGAAAAGCCGGCCCGACTTGCCGGACGAAAACGTAACGCTCGATTACGTGGTCGAAAATCTTGCGATTCGCGGTACCGTTAATCACGTGGTCGATCAGATCCTAGCGATGCGCGAGAAGACGGGCGACTTCGGTACGCTGCTCTATTGCGGCAAGGACTGGACCGATCCGGCGCTGAGCCGCCGCTCGATGGAATTGATGGCCGAGAAGGTGATGCCGGCGGTGAATGCCGCAATTGGCCGGCCGGTGGCGGCGGAGTAGTCAGCATGCCGATCAACAGGCAAACCTTCTCCGGCCCCGACCGGTTCGGCTATCTCGCTCTGCCCGAAGGCCCCACGCGCGCCGGCATGCTGATCCTGACGACCATCTTCGGCATCAACGAATTCGCCCGCGGTTATGCCGATACGCTGGCGGAGAACGGCATCACGGCCGCGGTCTGGGACATCAGTTCCGGACTGCCGCTGACCACGGATTACAAAGAGTGTATCGCGCGCGCCCGCACGCTGACGGACACCAGCGTCGCCGCGATGCTGGATGAGTGGCTCACGTTTATGCGCGGCGATCTGGGCCTGACCTCGATCGGCACCGCCGGCTTCTGCATCGGTGGCCGCTTTGCCCTTCTGCTGTGCGCCAAGGACAAGCGCATCAAGGCGTGCGTGGCCGCCTATCCGTCAATCGAAAGCCCACGGCTCGCCAACCAGGAACTCGATGCGGTGGCGCTGTCCACGCAAATCGAATGTCCCGTCCACATCGTGCAGCCGGGCAAGGACCATGTCTCCAGCGTGGAGACGTACACAGCGCTCAACGGCAACCTGCTCCAACGAACCGCACCGACTGTCCTGCAATATCACCCGGTCGCCGAGCACGGCTTCATGCATCGCCCTCAGCCGGAGGAGAACCAGAAGGCCACCGCGTTGGCCGCTCCCCAGATGCTGGCGTTCATCAAGGCTTGTCTGAACTGATCCAAGGAGCTCAACGTGAGTGATCTGTCCATCGACGAATTGCGCAACAAGATGCTGGGTAAGAAGCTCTGGGTCATCATGACCAAGCGCGTGGTGCCGCTCGAAGAGGTGCAGAAGCACACCAAGGCGCACCTGCTGCACCAGATCAAACTGGAGAAGGATGGCATCATGTATGGTGCAGGTCCGGCGGTCGTGCCGGGCGCGTCCGAGGCTTCGTTCGGACTGATCGTCATCCGCGCCAAAGACGAAGCCGAAGCGCGCCGCATCGCCGACTCCGACCCAATGCACAAGGAAGGCGTGCGGAAGTATGAGCTCTATCAATGGACGATGAATGAGGGCCGTCTCAACATCACCATCGATTTTTCAGATCAGACCTATCGGTTGGATTAGTTCGGCGTACGCAAACCCATGCGCTGGAGCCGCGGCAGAACCTCGTCGCGGAAGAATGGCAGGTCGTCGAGGTAATTGACAAACGAGACGGCGATGCCGCGCAGGCCCGCGCGGCCGACGGTGGCGAGCTCCTCGGCCACCTTATCGGGCGTGCCGATGTAGGGAAATCCGCCGATCGACGTGCCGGCAAAGAACGTCCGCTTCGCCTCGTATTCGGCGGGCGGCGTGTTCTGCCGGGTGATGTTGCGCAGCTCCAGCATGCGCTCCACGGCGCCCCAGTCCGCGTACTCGATGTTGGTGTAGTGGTAGAACTCGTTGGCCTCCTTCTGCGTCGCGCGGCACACCACCTGGCCGACGGTGTAGACCTCGACCTCGCGGCCGAACGAGCGGGCCTGCGCCTTCACCTCCTGCACCTTCTTGGCGGCGGCATCGAGCGAAGCCCTGATGTCGGACGTCGCGGTAAAGAACGCATCGCAATTGCGCAAGGCGAACGCCTGCCCGGTGCCCGACGAGCCCGCGTTCATGATCAGCGGCCGCGTCTCGCCGTAGGGCTTGGGGAACGCGCGAACCCCCTTGAGCTTGAAGAAGCGGCCCTCGAAATCGAACGTGCCAGGCTCAGTCCATGCGCGCCTCACCGCACCGAGCCACTCCTCGGCATAGTCGTAGCGCGTCTCGTGGTCGCGCTGCTCCACGCCGAACATCTCGAACTCGCCCTCGTTCCAGCCTGCGACGATGTTCAGCGCGAAACGGCCCTCACCGATATGATCGGCGGTGACGAACTCCTTGGCGGCGATGACCGGATGGAACAGCGGCGCATGGATGGTGCCGAACACGGTGATGCGCTTGGTCGCGGCGAGCAGGCCGCAGGCCCAGGTCATGGTCTCGAGCGTGCTGCCGTGAAAGTCGGTGTCGCCGCCGTAGCCCTTCCAGCGGCCGATCGGCAGCATGAAGTCGATGCCGGCCTCGTCCGCCATCTTGCCGAGCGCGAGGCAGTCCGGCCAGCTCGCGGTCCAGCGCTCCGGCGCCTTGGTCGCCGTGCGCGACGACGAGCAGTTCGAGCCGAACATGCCGATCTTGAGCGCGTTGGCGTTGTACATCGCCAACCGCTCTTTCATCGATCCGGTCGGGGCCAGCAACGCCATCTCCTTCCGCCGCGGTGTGCGGCGCTTACTCCTTGTCCATGCCGGACGCCTTGATGACCTTGGCCCACTTGTCGCGTTCGCCGCGGTAGAACTTGTCAAACTCCTCGGCCGTGCCGGGCAGCGGCGCAAATCCCTGCGCGGCAAGCGCCTTCTGGATCTCTGGCGATTCCACCGCCTTGCGATTGGCCTCCTCCAGCCGCTGGACGATCGCGGGCGGCACGCCGGCCGGCGCGCTGACGCCCATCCAGAGCCGCACGTCAAAGCCAGGGATCGTCTCGGCCACGGTCGGCAGGTCGGGAAACGCGGGATCGCGCTTCGGGCCGGTGGTGGCGAGACCGACCAGGCGGCCGTCGCGCGCGAAGGCCTGCACCGGCGCGATCGAGGAGAACATCACCTTGACCTCGCCCGACAGCAGGTCCTTCACGGTCTCGGCGCCGCCCTTGTAGTGCACCGGCTTCATCCGGGTGCCAGCCTCCATGTTGAAGAGCTCGGAGTTGAGGTGCGTCGCCGAGCCGCGGCCCGCGGTGGCGTAGAGGATCTCGTCCGGCTTCGACTTGGCGAGCGCGATGAAGTCCTTGAGGTTCTTCACGGCCAGCGAAGGATGCACCACCAGGATGTTGGCGGTCTCGGCCTGCGGCCCAATCGCGACCAGATCCTTGCCGAGCGAAACCTTGATCGACTTGGACAGCGTCTCGTTGACCGCGTTGGCGAGCGGCGTGTTGAGCAGCGTGTAGCCGTCCGGCTCGGAACGCGCCGCGGCTTCGGCCGCAATCATGCCGCCGGCGCCGGTTCTGTTCTCGATGACGACCTGACCGCCGAGGATTTCGCCCATCTTGGCCCCGACCCCGCGCGCAATGAGGTCCGAGGGTCCGCCGGGGGCGAAACCGACCAGGATCCTGATCGGCTTGTTGGGGAAGTTGGCCTGCGCCGATGCAACGCCGGGCCGTGCTGCGGCAACTCCGGCGGCCGCGGCCAACGTGAGTGCCTGCCTTCGATTCAAATGCTGCCGCATGTCGTCCTCCCGTTTGCATTCGAGTTTGCAGGCCCCGGCAGGCGCAAGCAAGCCTTGCCTTGATGCCGCGCGCTCGTAACATGCGCGCCAGCGAGGAAATGCGAGGCATCATGGCGGACAAGGAAAAGATCGGCGTCGTCGGCACCGGGCGGATGGGGCTCGCGATCACCAAGCACCTGATCAAGCACGGTTACGCCGTGGTCGGGCAGGATATCGACGCGAAGGCGATCGATGCCGCGCGCGCCGCGGGCGCGCAGGCCGTGAAGACGCCCGCCGAGGTCGGCAAGGCCGCGAAGTTCGTCATCGTCGCGGTCGGCTATGACGAGGAAGCCGCCGCGGTGATGCTCGACAAGGGAGGATTGCTCGAAACCATGGGTCCCGGCTCGGTCGTCTCAGTGTCGTCCACCTGCACGCCGGACCACGTCGAGATGCTGGCGGAACGCGCCCGCGAGAAAGGCGTCGATCTGCTCGATGCGCCAATCTGCCGTGGGCAGATGGCGGCTGACGCCGGCACCATGTTGACCCTGTGCGGCGGCAGCGAAGCCGTGTTCAGGCGGGCCGAGCCGATCCTGCGCAGCTTCTCCTCCGACGTCGTGCTGCTCGGCGACATCGGCGCCGGGCAGTTCGGCAAGGCGCTGAACAACTTCCTGCTCTGGGTCAACGGCATCGCGCTGATCGAGGCCGGCCGGCTGAGCGAAGCCTACGGCATGGACCTCGTGAAGCTGCGCGAAGCCTTGCTGATCTCGTCCGGCGCCTCCGACGCCTTGAAGAACTGGGAGAACGTGTCGTTCACCTGGGCGCTCAAGGACATGCAGATCGTCATCAAGATGGCCGACAAGGCCGGCCTGTCGCTGCCGATCGCCGGCGCCATCAAGGAACTGGTGAAGGAAGGCCGGCGCATCAAGCACAGCAATCCGCCGGACTGGACAGGGCGAAAACGCTGAACCTCGGGCGACGTCTGGATTCTCCACAAACCGTGGCACCCGCGGCCCTACCGCGCGGCAGTCCGCCTGTGCCATCATTGCACCCAGAGCAAACTTCATTCCCAAGCAAATCAGGCCGGAGCCGGTGCAATGCCTCGCGATGAACCGGATATCGCGCTGTCGCAGCCTTCCGGCGACGAGATCAAGACCACCACCTGTTACATGTGTGCCTGCCGATGCGGCATCCGCGTGCATCTGAAGGACGGCAAGGTCCGCTATATCGACGGCAACCGCGACCATCCGGTTAACAAGGGCGTGATCTGCGGCAAGGGGGCAGCGGGCATCATGACGCACACCTCGCCGTCACGATTGCGCGCGCCGCTGAAGCGGGCCGGCCCGCGCGGCTCAGGCGAATTCGTAGAAATCTCGTGGGACGAGGCGCTGGCGACCGCGACGGACTGGCTGCGCGACGTGCGCCAGCGCGATCCGAGCAAGCTCGCCTTCTTCACCGGGCGCGACCAGAGCCAGGCGCTGACCGGCTGGTTCGCGCAACAGTTCGGTACGCAGAACTTCGCCGCGCACGGCGGTTTCTGCTCGGTCAACATGGCGGCGGCGGGTCTCTATACATTCGGCGGCTCGTTCTGGGAGTTCGGCGAGCCGGATTGGGAGCACACCCGCTATTTCCTGATGTTCGGCGTCGCCGAAGATCATGCCTCGAACCCGATCAAAATGGCGCTCGGCAAGCTCAAGGGCAAAGGCGTCAAGTTCGTCGCCGTCAATCCGGTGCGCACCGGCTACGGCGCGATTGCCGACGAATGGATCGGCATCCGGCCCGGCACCGACGGGTTGTTCGTCGGCTCGCTGATCCACGAGTTGATGAAGGCCGAAAAGATCGATCTCGAGTATCTGGTGCGCTTCACCAACTCGCCGTGGCTGGTGATCGACGCGCCGGGATCGGCCGACGACGGCCTGTTTGCCCGCGATGGTGATGGCAAGGCGCTGGCGTTCGATCGCAAGAGTGGAACCATCGTCGATGCGACACGCTCGGATATTTCATCCGCGCTGACCGGCACATTCAAACTCGCGGATGGCCGCAACGCGCGGCCCGCCTTCGCCCTGATCGCGGAGCGCTATCTCGCCGAGACTTATTCGCCCGAGACGACCTCGACGACAACGGGCGTGCCGGCGGAAACCGCCAGGCGCATCGCGCGCGAGCTTGCGCATGCGGCGTTCGAGCAGCAGATCACGCTCGATATCCCGTGGACCGATTGGACCGGACGCCGGCACGAGAAGACCGTCGGGCGGCCGGTCTCGATGCATGCGATGCGCGGCATCTCGGCGCACGCCAACGGCTTCCAGACCTGCCGCATGCTTCACCTTTTGCAAATTCTGCTCGGCTCGATTGATTGTCCCGGCGGCTTCCGCTACAAGGCGCCCTTCCCGCGTCCCGCTCCGCCGGCTAACCGCCCGGCGCGACCGTCAGGACCGGACACACCGCTCAAAGGCGCGCCGCTCGGTTTCCCGCAAGGGCCCGAGGACCTGCTCGTGGATGCGAGCGGCAAGGCGCAGCGCATCGACAAGGCCTATTCGTGGGACGCGCCGCTCGCCGCGCACGGCCTGATGCATATGGTCATCACCAACGCAGCGAAGGGCGATCCCTATCCGGTCGATGTGCTGTTCATGTTCATGGCAAACATGAGCTGGAATTCGTCGATGAATATTCCCGCGGTGCTCAAGCACCTGACGGAGACCGACCCTGCGACCGGCGAATACAAGATTCCGAAGATCATCTATTCCGACGCGTATTCGTCGGAGATGCTGGCCTACGCCGATCTGATCCTGCCCGACACGACCTATCTGGAGCGCTGGGACTGCATCTCGCTGCTGGACCGCCCGATCTCCGGCCCCGATGGACCGGCGGACGCGATCCGCCAGCCGGTGGTTCAGCCCGACCGTGACGTGCGGGGCTTCCAGACCGTGCTGCTCGACATCGGCGCACGGCTCAAGCTGCCGGGCTTCGTCACCGACGACGGTAAGCCGCGCTATCCCGGCGGCTATGCCGACTACATCGTCAATCACGAGCGCATGCCCGGCATCGGGTCGCTGGCCGGCTTCCGCGGCGCCGACGGCAAAAGCTATGGGCGCGGCGCGCCCAATCCCAAGCAGCTCGATGCCTATATCGATGCCGGGTGCTTCCATCATCATCATCTGACCCCGGAGCAGAGCTACTATAAGCACGCCAACCAGGCGTACCTCGACTGGGCGAAGCAGGTCGGATTCATCGGCGATGCCAAGCCGGTGGTGTTCCAGCTCTATCTTGAATCTCTGCAGAAATTCCGGCTGGCCGCGCAAGGCCACGGCACGGTCGTGCCGCCCGCCGGCCACCGCCGGCGTATCGAGCAATATTTCGATCCAATTCCGTTCTGGTATCCGGCGTTCGATGGCGCGGATGGCAGGGCGTTCCCGTT
>JBEVIJ010000082.1:0-31338 GCA_040510745.1 Xanthobacteraceae bacterium | reverse complement strand
CGCCTATTAGCAACCAGGTTATCCCGGCGATTCCCAAAAACACCGCGATGCGAACCCGACCAAGCGACGCTGGCCTGATGCCGCGCGTATGAGACGCCGTGCTGTTACCCCAGTGCTTACCCCAGCACCATTTTACCGAACTGTGCCGTACAATTATTTATCTAAATGATTGATTTGATTGGTACAGGCGGGTGGACTTGAACCACCGACCTCTGGTTCCACAGACCAGCGCTCTAACCAACTGAGCTACGCCTGCACGGGGTTCCGAAGCGCCGGAACCTAGGAGCAAAGGTTTGGCTTGGCAAGCAGTTGCCCTGCCCCCTCCTTGGTCGCGGCGTGCCGCCGGACGGTTCACGAGCCGACCGGTTCAGTCCGTCCCGGCCGTAATGCCATGGCTCGGTTTTTCCTATGGTTCCCGTCTCAGGACACCGCAAATCCTTGCGTGATAGCGTCGCCGGAACGCGTGGCCACTGGACGCCACGCCTGCAGTTCGAGGGACGAAGCGCCATGCCGTTTGTCAGCGTCGGAGACGTCAAGATCAACTACACCGTCGAGGGATCGGGCGATTGGCTCGTGATGATCGGCGGCTACGCGAGCGGCAACTGGACGTCGTGGGGCGCGCACCTGACCGAGATGGCCAAGTCGTTCCGCGTGCTCGCCCTCGACAATCGTGGCATCGGCGAGAGCGACGTGCCGGACTATCCGTACACCACGCTGATGATGGCGCGCGACACCATCGCCGTGATGGACCACTTGAAAATCGACCGCGCGCACGTTTTCGGCAAGTCGCTCGGCGGCAACATCGGCCAGTGGATCGCGATCGAGCAGCCGCAGCGCGTGCGCAGCCTGGTCGCGACCTCGACCTTCGCCAAGCCGGATCAGCGCCGCAACAACATGGTGAACTGGTGGATGGCGACGGCGCAGGAGGCGGGCTATGAGAAGCTGTTCCCCGGCCTGATGACCTACTTCTACACCGCGGAATATTACGACGCGAACATCGAGTCGATCAGCCGCACGGTGCAGGGCTTGATCAAGGCCAAGCGGCCGATCAAGGGCTTCCTGCACATGGGCGCCTCGATCCTCGATCACGACACCTGGGACCGGCTCGGCGAGATCAAGGCGCCGACGCTGCTGATGGGCGGCGAGGAGGACATCATCACGCCGCCGCGTCACATGCAGGCCATGGCGGAGAAGATGCCCAGGGCCGAGGCGCGTATGTTCGCGAAGACGCTGCACGGGTTCATGGTGGAGAAGCCGGAGACGTTCGCGATGATCCCCGAATTCTTCCGCGGGCACTGACGACAACAAACAAGCAATACGGGGAGGAGACCATGAGATCGCAGATCATGCGCGTGGCGCTGGCCGCGGTCATCGCTTCGGCCGCACAGGCTCAGCAGGCCGCCCAGGGCTACCCCAACCGCTCGATCAAAATGATCCTGCCGTTCGCCGCCGGGGGCGCCGGCGACACGTTCGCGCGGCCGTTGGCGCAGGCGCTGTCGCAGTCGCTCGGCCAGCCGGTGGTGATCGAGAACATCGTCGGCGCCGCAGCGGTGATCGGCACGCAGGTCGCGGCCCGCGCTCCGGCCGACGGTTACACGCTGCTGATGGTCTCGAACGCGCTCGCCATCGCCGAAACGATGTCGCCGAAGCGCGGCTACGTACTGATGCGGGAGTTCACCCCGCTCACGCAGCTCAACGCGCTTTCGCTGGTGCTGGTGGTCAATCCCAAGATGCAGGTCAAAAACGTCGCCGAGCTGGTCGCGATGGCGAAGGCGCAGCCCGGCAAGCTGAACTACGCCTCGTCGGGCGTCGGCTCGATCTATCACCTGCCGATGGAGCACCTGAAGAGTATGGCAGGCATCGACCTACAGCACGTGCCCTACAAGTCGAGCAGCCAGGCGCGGATGGACGTGATTGCGGGCGAGCCATCGATGATGATGGACGCGCTCGCGACCATGCAGGGGCAGATCAAGGCCAACCAGGTGCGCGCACTCGGCGTCGCGAGCCTGAAGCGAACCGAAACCGCGCCGGACCTGCCGGCCATCGCGGAAACCGTTCCCGGCTATTCGGGCGACGCCTGGCTCGGCTTCATGGCGCCAGCCGGCACGCCGCAGGAGATCGTCAGCAAACTGCAGCAGGAGATCGCGAAGGTGCTGGCGCGCCCGGACGTGAAGGCCGCCTATCGCGGGCAGGATGCCGTGCCGGTCGCCAGCACGCCGGCGGAGTTCGGCAGGTTCCTCAACGAGGAAATCGACAAGTGGGGCAAAGCGATCCGCAACGCAGGCATTCCAATTCAGGACTAAGCGGAGCCGCCGCTGCAAGCAAAAGCCCGGACCGCTGGTCCGGGCTTTTCACTATTCGATGGGGGATCGAAAGCTGCAGCGGGCCTGAACTAGGCGACCTTCTTGAAGGCGCTGGTCATGCCTTCCTTGATCGGCTCGGTCGTCTCGGTCGCGACCTTCTGCGCCAGCGCGGTGAGCTCCTTGCTCTGCGCGGTCATCGCCTCGAACTGCTTGCGCGTGAAGGCGGTCGACAACTCGACCATTTCCGACAGCGACTTCACGGCCATCAACTGGCCGGCGAAATCGAACGCGGCGTTGGTGTTGGTGCGGCTGACTTCGATCATCTTGAGGCCGTAGTCCGCGGCGCCCTTGCTCGCGTTGGCATAGCTGTCCTCGAGAAGGTCGGTGGTCTCCTCGGTCGCGGCCTTCACCTTCTCCCAGTTGGCCTTGGCCTGGCTGACGCCCTTCTCGGCGAACTCGCGGAAGGCAGCGGGCACTTCGAAATTGGGAACCTCGAATTTCGGAATCTCGAAGCTCGGCATTTCGAACTTCGGAGTGTCGGCGAACGGCGCAGCCTTCACCTTCGGTTTGGTGGTCACGGTGGCCTCAGGCATGGGAATCATCCTCGCGTGGCGGTGCTGTCCTGAAGAGCTTTCAGCCCTGAAGACTTTGATGGTGGCGCCTGGATCTGCCGCCTGCATAAATCCGGGCCGCCTCGATGGAGCCGGCAGCCGACTCGTCATCGCGCACGATGGGAGCAATATAGCACCGTCGATGTTGCGCCGCAATAAAATACCTTGCAGTGCACAAAAATGTCACATGTGCGCCAGGATGGTGCCGTAATGTCAAGGATTTCAATCCTTTAGCTTGGCCCCGGTGGCGCGCGCCGCGGTCTGGCCAAGCTCACGGGCTTGGTCGCTGAGCGCCTGCATATGCGCCTTCACGTAATCGGCGTGCAGCTTCATCACTTCTTCGCTGTCCTTGGCGGCCACCAGCTTGCGTGCAAAGTCGAACGAGGCGTCAACATTGCGCTCGGCGAAGGCGACGGCTTTGCGCTGCACGTCCTTGGCGCCGGCCTGCGCGGCAACGGTCTGGCCTTCGATCGCGGACGCCGCGCTCTGCGCCGCGGTCATCACACTGTCGAACGCTTTTTTCGCCTGTTCCACGCTCTGCTCGGCGAATGCCCGCATTTCAGAAGGAACCTGGAAACTCGTCGTTGTCTGCTCGGCCATTTTAACCTCCTGCTGCGCCCGCCACGATTAAGGTTAGCCGCGATCGCTGTGCGCCGATTCCTCTTGTGGCGTGGACCTTTGTGCCTACCGGGACTATTACGATTTCAACAAAATTTGAGTTGATGACTGCGCCGCCTGGGGGGCGAACGCGGATGAACGATTTGGGTTCCCTGCTCTCGTATCTGCGCGATCCGAAATTGGCGGCGCACGCAACGAGTGCGCTGCCGGCCTGGCTATGGAGCGCCGACGCGACGCGCGTGCTGTGGGCGAACCCGACCGCGGCCGCGGCGTTCGATGTCGCTTCGCCGGCCGCACTCGCCGGCCACACCATCGATCCCAAAGGCAGCGCGGCGTTGCAAATCGCGCGCATCGCCGGGACGTTGCCGCTCGGCGCGCCGCCACGGCTGGAACGGCTGCGCGGCTTCGGCGCGCGATTGGGGCGCGCCTTGATGTGTGCCTGCTCGCGGATCAATCTGGAAGACCGCACGCCCGCCATCCTGGTGCTGGCGACCGAGCTGGTCGGCGCGGGATTGCCGCTCGCCGAACGGGTGCGCCGGCTGGGCGTCGGCATCGATACGCCGATCGCATTCTTCTCGGGCGGCGGCGACCTGATGGACGCCACCCCGGACGCCGAGGCGCGTCTGCTCGGCCTGAAATCGCTGGCGGCGCTCGGCGCCGACACGCTTGCCGGCGAGGCGCTGGTTGCCGGCCGCGCCTCCGGCACATCGCATCTCGGGCCTATCACACTCGAACGCATCGGCTCCGACGCCTCGATCGTGCTGCTGGCGAGCTTTCCGCAAGCGGCGCAAGCCCTGGCGGCAGAGCCAGTTGCGGACTCGACACCCGCGCCCGCGAAAGAACAATCCGCACCGGCCGCGATCGACCCAGGGCGCCTGCCGCCGGCTACGCCGATGCTTCCGGTTGAGCCGCAGCCGGCAGAGCCGCTACCGCCGCCCAGCAAGACGCCCGTCGAGCGCCGCCAATCGCTGCGCTTCGTCTGGCAAATGGATGCCAACGGCCGCCTGACGATCGGCACAGAGGAATTCGCCACCGCGATCGGGCCGCAAGCCGCCGCCACGCTGAGCCGCCCCTGGCGCGAGATCGCGACCGATCTCAACCTCGATACCAACGGTCAGATTGAGCGCGCCATCGCGTCGCGCGACACCTGGAGCAACATCACAGTCGCCTTCCCGGTCGATGACGCCGAGCAGCGCCTGCCGGTCGAACTGTCGGGCCTTCCGGTGTTCGATCGCGAGCGCAACCTGCTCGGCTACCGCGGCTTCGGCGTCTGCCGCGATGCCGCAATGCTCGCCACCATGGTCGGTGAGCGCAACAGGAACGCTGCGGCAACACAGCCCAACTCCGAGACGCCCAAGTCTGAAGTGCCCACAGCCGACACGGCCAAGCCCGAACAATCCCAGCCGCGGCCCGAGCCCCCGGTGTTCCGCGAGGAACGCCCTGCCCTGTCCGTGGTGCCGCCGATCGAGAACGTCTTGCCGTTCCGCTCCTCGGGGCCGGCCGAGAAATCGCCAAGCCTGACGCCGGTCGAACGCAAGACTTTCAACGAGCTCGGCAGCACGCTGTCGGCGCGGCTGCGCGAAGCGCACAATCGCGCCAACAATCCCATACAGCCCGAACCCGAAGAACCCGCGCCGCCGGAGCCGCCAGTTCGCGCACCGCTCGCCGGACCGCCCAAACTGCCAGCCGCCGCCACGGCCGGCAGCGACCAGCGCCCGATCCTCGACCGCCTGCCGCTCGGCGTGCTGGTCTACCGGCTCGACCGGCTGATCTACGCCAATCGCGCATTTCTGGACTGGACCGGCTACGGCGACATCAACGCGTTGACCGACGCGGGCGGCCTCGACGCGCTGTTCATCGAGCCGCACGCCGACGAGCCCGGGCAGAACGGCGCCAGGGCGCTCAGCATCACCACCAGCCACGGCAGCCAGATGCCGATCGAAGCGCGGCTGTTCTCGACGCCCTGGGACGGCGAATCCGCACTGGTGCTGATGCTCACCAACGGCCCCGCCGACGACCGCGCGGCGTCGCCACCCGACACGGCGCCGAGCGCCACCGAAACCGAGGCGCGCGAGCTGCGCTCGATCCTCGACACCGCGGCCGACGGCGTGGTTCTGCTCGACCGCGAGGGCCGCATCATCTGGGTCAACCGCAGCGCCGAAGCGCTGTTCGGCTACCAGAGCCGTGAACTGTCAGGCCTGCCGTTCGCCGGCCTGTTTGCGCCGGAGAGCCAGCGCACCGCGTTCGAGGAACTCGATCGCGTCAACCGGGAGGGCGCGGCAAGCGTTCTCGCCGAAGGCCGCGAGGTGCTCGGGCGCGGCCACGAGCAGGCGGCGATGCCGCTGTTCATGACGGTGGGCCAGGTTTCGGGCTCGGAAAAATTGTGCGCGGTGTTCCGCAATCTGGCGCTGTGGAAGAAGGCGGAAGAGGATCTCCTCACCGCCAAGCAGCAGGCGGAACGCGCATCGTCGGCGAAGTCCGACTTCCTCGCCAAGATCAGCCACGAAATCCGCACGCCCCTCAACGCCATCATCGGCTTCTCCGAGGTGATGATGGAGGAGCGCTTCGGCCCGGTCGGCAACGAGCGCTACAAGCAATACCTCAAGGACATCCACACCTCCGGAGGGCACCTGATCTCGCTGCTCAACGACCTGCTCGACCTGTCCAAGATCGAGGCCGGCAAGCTCGAGCTGGACTTCGCCAAGCTTGATCTCAACGAACTGATCCAGCAGTGTGTCGGGCTGATGCAGCCGCAAGCCAACCGCGAGCGCATCATCATCCGCACCGCATTGTCCGGGACGCTGCCGCCGGTTCTGGCGGACGCGCGCTCGGTGCGCCAGATCGCGCTCAACTTGTTGTCCAACTCGATCAAGTTCACCGGCGCCGGCGGACAGGTGATCGTTTCGACCGCCGTCAACGACATCGGCGAGGTGGCGTTGCGCGTGCGCGATACCGGCGTCGGCATGAGCGAGAAGGAGATCGCGATTGCGCTCGAACCGTTCCGTCAGCTCGCGACCTCGGCCCGCTTCGGCTCGGGTGGAACGGGCCTCGGCCTGCCGCTGACCAAGGCGCTCGCCGAGGCCAACCGCGCCACCTTCAGCATCAAGAGCGCCGTCAACGCCGGCACGCTGATCGAAGTCGCGTTTTCGGGCACGCCGATCGCAGCGGAATAAGCGGGCTGTTGACCTTCTTCGGAATCGGCTAGGCTTTCTCCGTTGTTCCTTGCGGAGCTCTGGCCATGTTCCGAGCCATTCGTATCGCGATTGCGCTCGTGGTGCTGGCGGTCGCCGCACCCATCACGCGCGCCAGCGAGCCGGTCGACCTCCTTCTGGTGCTCGCCGCCGACGTCTCGCGCAGCGTCGACCACGCCAAATTCCAGTTGCAGAGGGAAGGCTACGCCGCCGCGATTTCCGACAAGCGCGTGCTCGACGCCATCAGCTCGGGCCACCATCGGCGCATCGCCATCTGCTTCGTCGAATGGTCGGGCGCGACCGCGCAACAGGTGGTGATCGACTGGACCGTGATCGGGGACGAAAGCTCGGCGCGAAAATTCGGCGATCAGCTTCTTGAGTTGCGCCGCTCGTTTGCCGAGCGCACGTCGATCAGCGGCGGCATTGACTTTTCGATGACGCAGCTTGAGCGCGCACCGTTCCAGGCCGCGCGACGCACCATCGACGTTTCCGGCGACGGCACCAACAACTCAGGCCGCGACGTCACGCTCGCCCGCGATGCCGCAATCGCCAAGGGCGTCACCATCAACGGCCTCGTCATCCTGAGCGAACGGCCGATGGCGTGGAATCCCGAGCACACCAATCCGCCCGGCGGACTGGTCAATTACTTCCGCGACAACGTGATCGGCGGCCCGGGCGCATTCGTCATCGCGGCGGAGAATTTCGATTCATTCGGCCAGGCCATCGTCAAAAAGCTGATCGCCGAGATCGCCGAAGCGCCGGTAGTCACCGCCGATCCTCCGTCCGGCGGATAGCGCTGGAACGCTCTGCCGTAAGCATTGGCCCCCCGGCTGCAATTTCCGATTGAAGCAAATTCACTCGCCCGCTCAATCGCGAAGCCGACAGTTTCGACTCATTCCAGACTGCGGTTGTCTGGAATCATTCCAAGCTATTGATCTATAACGGAAAATTCGCTTGACCCCGGTCGCCCTACAGATACGACATTCCATCACGTTCGCACGCATGTCCGAGGAGACATCTGATGAACTTCCATTCGATCCCGCTTGCCATTATCGGCGCGCTCGCCGCAGGCCCGGCGCTCGCCCAGGGGGAGGTGAACGTTTACACCTATCGCGAAGCCAAGCTGGTCGCGCCGCTGTTCGCCGCCTTCACCAACGACACCGGCATCAAGGTCAACGTGATCTCGGCAAGCTCCGGTCTCGAGCAGCGCATCAAGACCGAAGGCGCCAACAGCCCGGCCGACGTACTGCTCACCGTCGACATCAGCCGTCTCGAAGACGCCGTGGCAAACGGCATCACAGCGCCGCTGAACTCCAAGATAGTGGAGCAGGTCGTGCCCGCAGCCTATCGCGATCCGGAAGGCCATTGGAGCGCGGTCGCGATGCGTGCCCGCATCGTCTATGCCTCCAAGGCGCGCGTGCAGCAGTCCTCGATGACCTATGAGGAACTGGCCGAGCCGAAGTGGAAGGGCAAAATCTGCATCCGCTCGGGACAACACATGTATAACAACGCGCTGTTCGCCGCGATGATCGTCAAGCACGGCGAAGCCAAGGCTGAGGCATGGCTCAAGGGCCTCAAGGCCAACCTCGCGCAGAAGCCGTCGGGCGGTGACCGCGAGACCGCGCGCGACATTGCGGCCGGCAAGTGCGACCTTGGCGTCGCCAACACCTACTACTGGGCGCTCATGAACGACCAGGAAGCCGAGCGTAAGCCCTGGGCGGAAGCCACCAAGGTCATCCTGCCGTCATTCCAGGGCGGCGGCACCCACGTGAACGTCTCGGGGGTGGCGCTGATCAAGACCGCGCCGAACAAGGCGAATGGCATGAAGTTCATCGAATGGATGGTGAGCCCGGCGGCGCAGCAGATGCACGCGGACGCGACCTACGAGTACCCAATGCGCGCGGGGGTCTCGATCAACAAGACCATCGCCAGCTATGGCGAGCTCAAGCGCGATCCGATGCCGCTTTCGCAGATCGCCGCGAATCGCAAGAAGGCGTCGGCCATGGTCGACAAGGTCGGTTTCGACAACTGAGAAGCCCGTCCGTGCGTTTTAATTCAGCCAACGTCCCCGCCAGACGGCGGGGACGTTGCTTTTCCCGATGACAGCCGCGGCGCTGCCCAGTGCACCCCGCGGTGGCCGCCTGCGACGCGTCTCGCACCCGGTCGCGATCGCCATTCTGTTCGGCGTCGCCGCCCTGGTCGTCGCGCCGCTGGTAAGCCTCCTGCTGATTGCCTTGATCGGCGATACGGAGCTTTGGCCGCATCTCGCAAGATACGTGTTGCCGAACGCCGCATTCAACACGCTCGCTCTGCTCGGCGGAGTAGCGTCAATCGCCGCCGTAGCCGGCGTGGGCACCGCCTGGATCGTCACGGCTTACGAATTTCCCGGCCGCAGCGTATTCGTCTGGCTGCTGCCGCTGCCGCTTGCGTTCCCGACGTATATCGTCGCTTACGTGTACGTCGACATCCTCGACGGCTTCGGACCGGTGCAGACGGCGCTACGCGCGCTGTTCGGCTTCCAATCGGCCGCCGACTACTGGTTTCCGAACGTCCGCTCGCTCGGTGGCGCGATCCTGGTGATGGGCTTCGTGCTCTATCCTTACGTCTATCTCGCCACCCGCGCGATGTTCCAGACCCAGAGCGCGACGTTGATCGAAATGGCGCGCTCGCTCGGGGCGAGTCGCTGGCCGCTGGCCCGCGACATCACGCTGCCGCTGGCGCGCCCTGCCATCGCCGCGGGTCTTGCGCTGGCGCTGCTCGAGGCGCTCAACGACATCGGCGCCAGCGAATATCTTGGCGTACAAACACTGACGCTGTCGATCTTCTCGACCTGGCTCAACCGTTCGAGCCTGCCGGGTGCGGCGCAGATCGCCTGCGTGATGTTGATCGCGATCGCCGGCCTGATCGCGCTGGAGCGCTATGGCCGCCGCCGCCAGGCCTTCACCGGCATCGACCGTCATCCGGGAATCGCGCGGCGCATCGCGCTGCATGGCCCGAAGCGATGGCTCGCAGCGGCGGCCTGCATCACGCCGGTCGCGCTCGGCTTTCTCATCCCGCTGGCGTTTCTGGCCCATCAGGCAATCCTGCGGAGCATGGTCAGGGGCTTCGATCCGCAATTGCTGCTGCACACCACGAACACCGTGCTGATCGCGGCCTGCGCCACCGTGCTCACGCTCGCGCTCGGCTTTGGCGTGGCATTCGCGTTGCGTCTGGTGCGGCGCAGGTACGCGCAGGCCTGCGTATTCATTGCAGGACTGGGTTACGCGGTGCCCGGCACGGTGCTGGCGCTCGGCCTGCTCTCGCCGCTGGTCGCAATCGACGAGGCGTTTAACTGGATGACCCGCGCGGCGGCCGGCATCAATGTCGGCTTAGTGCTGGCCGGCTCCAGCGCGGCGGTGATGATCGCCTACGCGGTGCGCTTCCTCGCCATCGCGACGGGCTTCGCGCAGTCCGGGCTTGCACGGATTTCGAGCGAGCTGGATGACGCCGCGCGCACGGCCGGGTCGCGGCCCAGCGCCGTTGTCTGGTCGATCCAGCTCCCGCTGATGCGTCCCGCGCTATGGGGAGCGGCGCTTCTCATATTCGTCGATTGCCTCAAGGAACTGCCGGCAACCCTGCTGCTGCGCCCGCTCAACGTCGAGACGCTGTCGACCTATATCTATCAGTTCGCAACCCGCGGCAGCTTCGAGGAGGGCGCGCTGGCTGCCCTGATCATCGTGCTCGTGGGCATATTCCCGGTGATCCGCATGGTGAGGCATGCCGACGAGGCGCTGCTGGGCGCCGCCACCCCGGCGAGGGCCTGGAGCGCCTGAAGCAGGCGCTTGATCGCGGTTCGATACCTCAGGTACAGGTTTCGGGTACGGAATTTGCTCTTTCCGTCACAGGTGTTTCGGTAACAGGCGGAAACTCATGAAAAAGGTCTATCCCGACGCCAAGGCGGCGCTGGCAGGGCTTCTCAAGGACGGCATGCTGATCCATGCCGGCGGCTTCGGACTGTGCGGCATCCCGGAAACTCTAATCATGGCGATCCGTGATTCCGGCGTCAAAAACCTCACCGTTGTATCCAACAACGCCGGCGTCGACGGCGCGGGCCTCGGGCTGCTGCTCGAAACCAAGCAGGTCAAGAAGATGATCTCGTCCTACGTCGGCGAGAACAAACTGTTCGCACAACAGTACCTCGCCGGAGAGCTCGAGATTGAATTCAATCCGCAGGGCACGCTGGCCGAGCGCATCCGCGCCGGCGGCGCCGGCATCCCGGCGTTCTTCACCCGCACCGGAGCCGGCACTGACATTGCCAAAGGCAAGGAAGAGCGCGAGTTCGACGGCGAGCGGTACATCATGGAACGCGGCATCGTCGCCGACCTTTCCATCGTCCACGCCTGGAAGGGCGATCACGAGGGCAACCTCGTGTACCGGAAATCGGCGCGCAACTTCAATCCGATGATGGCGACCGCCGGCCACGTCACCGTCGCCCAGGTCGAAAATCTGGTTGCGCCCGGCGAGATCAACCCCGACCACATCATCACGCCAGGCGTCTACGTGAAGCGGATCATTCACGTGCCGAACGCCGTGAAACACATCGAGCAACGCACCGTGCGCAAGCGCGTGCTGGCGTAACGTATCGCTTAAGGAGAACCGCCATGGCCTGGACCCGAGAGCAGATGGCCGAACGCGCCGCCCAGGAACTGCGCGACGGCTTCTACGTCAACCTCGGCATCGGCATTCCGACGCTGGTGTCGAACTACATCCCGACCGGGATGAGCGTGCAGCTTCAGAGCGAGAACGGCATGCTCGGCTTTGGGCCGTTCCCCTACGAGGGCGATGAGGACCCCGACCTGATCAACGCCGGCAAGCAGACCGTAACCGAGCTGCCGACCACCAGCTATTTCTCGTCGGCCGACTCGTTCGCCATGATCCGCGGCGGCCACATCGACATCGCGTTGCTTGGCGCCATGCAGGTCGCGGAGAACGGCGATCTCGCCAACTGGATGATCCCCGGCAAGATGGTGAAGGGCATGGGGGGCGCCATGGACCTGGTGGCCGGCGTGAAGAAGGTCGTCGTGATCATGGAGCACTCGGCCAAAAACGAGGCCAAGCTCCTCAAGAAGTGCACGCTGCCGCTGACCGGAGCCGGTGTGGTCGACATGGTCATCACCGACCTCGGCGTTTTCAACATCGACCGCAAAGGCGGGGGAATGACGCTAATCGAGGTCGCGTCGGGCTCAAGCCTCGACGAAATCAAGGCCAAGACCGAGGCCGGCTATCGGATCGCGCTGAAGAACGCCTGAACAGCGTGGATTTCGCCTTGGAAGCGGCCACGAAAGCGTCACAGAAGGCGTCCAGGTAGAACCCGTCGCATTGCGCAGATGGCGCCGGCGGCTATAGTCCCCCCGGCTTTCGGCCGACCTCGTGATGGAAACCTCGTGACCGCGGCCACCGGCTTCAAACGTTTGGGCATTGCGATCACGGCGGTGGTGCTGGCCGTCATCGCAGCGCTTGGCACGTTGACGCTCCTGATCCCGGCCGACAGCGTGCGCGAAGCGGTCAAAGCCGAGCTGCGCACCATCACCGGGCTCGATGTTTTGCTGCGCGGTGACGCCGACGTTTCTCTGTTCCCCAAGGGCTCGATCAGCTTCGCCAATGTCGCGCTCGGCGACGGCAACGAGCCGGCGCTAACAGCCGATCGCCTGACCGCTCAGCTTCGTTTCTTCCCGCTGTTTGCCGGCCGCATCGAAATCGCCGACGTTGCGTTGACGCGCCCGCGCATCAACGTCGTGATCGGCCAGGACGGCCGTTCGAACTGGCTGGGCCTGATCGAATCCCTGGCGCGCACGCTCGATCCAAAGACCACCAAGCGCCCGGATCACGTGGCCTCGTTTTCAGAGATCCGGGTCGGCGGTGGCACGATTGTGGTGAAGGACGCCTCGCGCGGCGTCACCGAGACGCTGACCGACGTCGAGATGGCGCTGGCCTGGCCGTCGATCTCCAAGAGCTTCGCGGCGACCGGCCGTTTCGCGTGGAACGGCGAGGCGATCGACGCTTCCATCAGCCTCACGGATTTCGCAGCGGCGCTGGTCGGCGACCGCACCGGCATAAAGATTCGCCTGAGCGGCGCGCCGGTCAAAGCCGCCTTCGACGGTTCGCTGAGCATGCGCCCCACGCTGAAGATCGACGGCACGCTGGCGGCCGACGCGCCTTCGCTGCGCGACACGCTGCGCTGGGCGGGCCTCAAGCCGCTCACCGGCGGCGGCTTCGGCCCCTTCGCGCTGAAGGCCAAGACCAACGTGTCGGGCGGAACGATCTCGCTCTCGACGGTCAACGTGGAACTCGACGGCAACACCGCCGAGGGGGTGCTCACCTTCGCCACCGACGGACGGCAGACGCTGCAAGGCACACTCGCGGCTAACGAGCTCAATCTCACGCCCTACATTTCCACCGTGCGGCTGCTCACCAGCAACGAGCGCGACTGGAACCGGGTGCCGATCTCGCTCGACGGCCTCAACGGCTTCGACCTGGATCTGCGACTGTCGGCGGCGCGCATGGTGATCGCCCGCGCCAAGATCGGTCGCACCGCCATCGCGGCCAATCTGCGCGGCGGCAAGTTCACCGTGACCATCGGCGAGGCTCAGGCGTTCGGCGGCATCCTCCAAGGCTCGTTCGGCCTCGCCGCCTCGGAGCGCGGCGCCGATTTCAAATCGCAGTTGAATTTCACCGATGTCGATCTGGAAAACTGCCTGACCGAGTTGTTCAACTTCAAGCGGATCGAGGGCCGCGGCAATCTCGCGCTCAACATGGATGCGTCGGGCGCCAGCGTTTTGGCGCTGACCCGCGGCATGAACGGCACCGCCAGCCTCATTGGCCTGCAAGGCGCCCTCACCGGTCTCAATGTCGAGCAGTTGCTGCGCCGCCTAGAGCGGCGGCCGCTATCCGGCGCCGGCGATTTCCGCACCGGCCGCACGCCATTCGAGAAGCTGACCGCCATCTTCAAGGTCACCCAGGGGGAAGCCGTGGTCGAGGAGATGCGCATCGACGGACCCAAGGTCCGGCTCGGCGTGGTGGGCACCGCGTCGATCCCGAGCCGGGAGTTCGATCTGCGGGGCGTCGCAGCCCTCGTCTCGACCACATCGGGCGAAGCTCCGCCTGCGTTCGAGCTGCCGTTCGTGGTCCAGGGCCCTTGGGACGACCCGATCATGCTGCCAGACACGCAGATGCTGATCCTGCGCTCCCCGGTCGCCTCGCCGCTGCTTGAGGCGGTCAAGAACCGCAACACCCGCGACACGGTGCGTTCCGCGATCGAGCGGCTGACCGGCGCGGCCCCTTCCACGCCCGCCGCAGCTCCCACGGGCGCCGCCAAGCCGGCACAGTAGCCGCCAGCCCCCAGCCTCGCGGGCGGCAAGCGTTCGATTCCTATTATCCTCGTGATGCTTATCCTGCTGGCGTGGTTCGTGATCTATCTGTTCCGGCCGCCCGGCCGAAGCAGCAGCCCGGATTTGCGGCCTCGCTTCGCCAGCCATGTCGCCGCGATGACGCCGACGGCGACCAGCGCGATCATGATCGTGCTAATGGCGTTGATCTCGGGCTTCACGCCCATGCGCACCTCGGAATAGATTCGAATCGGCAGCGTAATCGAGCCGGGCCCGGTGGTGAAGCTCGCGATCACCAGATCGTCGAGTGATAACACAAAGGCCAGTATCCAGCCGGCCGCGATCGCGGGAAGAATCAGCGGCAGTGTGACGGTCATAAACGCCTTGAGCGGCGGGCAACCCAGGTCCCTCGCCGCCTCCTCCAGACTCACGTCGAAGCTCAGGAGCCGCGATTGAACCACCACAGTGACGAAACACATCGTCACTGTGGTGTGCGCCAGCGTCACGGTCCAGAACCCGCGATCGACATTGATAGCGACGAACAGCAGCAGTAACGCAAGGCCGGTGATGATCTCCGGCATCACCAGTGGCGCGTAGACCAACCCGGAGAAGGCAACGCGGCCACGAAAGCGCCCGCCGCGCACCAGCGCCACCGCCGCGAGCGTGCCCAGTACGGTTGCCGCCGTCGCCGAGAGAAATGCGATGCGCAGGCTGGTCCAGGCAGCCTGCAGCATGGCGCTGTCGTTGAGCAACTCGACGTACCAGCGCGTCGACCAGCCGCCCCAGATCGTAACCAGACGCGAGCCGTTGAACGAATAGATCACCAGAATAACGATCGGCAGGTAGAGAAACGCCAGGCCGAGCGCGACCGCAGTGACGTTGAAAGCTGACAGGCCCCTGCGCATCAGCGTTTGTCCAGTTCCCGGATTTGCAAGTGTTGGTAGATCAGGATCGGCGCGAGCAGAACGGCCAACAGCACCACAGCCAATGCCGAAGCCACCGGCCAATCCTTGTTGGAGAAGAATTCGGTCCACAGCGTCTGTCCGATCATCGTGGCCCCTGAGCCGCCCAGCAGATCGGGTATGACGAATTCGCCGGCTATCGGGATAAAGCAGAGCAGTGCACCGGCGACGATGCCGGGAAGCGACAGCGGCACCGTGACGAGCCAGAACGCCTTCCACCAGGGACAGCCGAGATCGGTGGCCGCCTCAAGCAACGTCTCGTTCATCTTCTCAAGACTGGCGTAGAGCGGCAGCACCATGAACGGCAGGTACGAATAGACGATACCGATGTAAATCGCAGTGTCTGTCGAGAGCCAGACCAGCGGCTCGCGGATCAGACCGATCGCGAGCAGCACATCGTTGAGCAAACCCTCGCGCTGCAGGATGTTTACCCAAGCGTAGATGCGGATCAGGAACGCGGTGAGAAACGGCAACACGATCGCGGCCACGAGTATCGGCTGAGCCCGGCGCGGAGCGCGCGCAATGCCGTAGGCGATTGGATAGCCGATCAACAGCAGGATCAGCGTCGAGGTGGCGGCGATCAGCAGGCTGCGCAAATACGACGTTACATAGAGCGAGTCCGACGCCAGCAGCACGTAGTTGCCGAACGATAGACCGGCGACGAAGTCGCGAATGCCCTGCCAGCCGGCCGCGAGATCGAGCACAGGCGTGTAAGGCGGTTGAGCGATCACGGTCTGCGACAGGCTGATCTTCAAGACGATCAGGAACGGCCCCAGAAAGAGCGCAGTGAGCCACAGCGCCGGGATCAGAATCACCAGCCGCGGTCCCCAAGGCCGTTGCTGCCGCGTGGCGGGTTCGTTCGTTTTGTTGGCTGTGGTCATTGGACGAGCAACACGCCAGCGTCGTGCGGCCAGCGCAAACAGACGCGATCGCCGCGACGGAGCGGCTGTTCGAGCGCGCGCGTGCGGTTCGCCGCCGCGGCTCTAAGCACCAGGCCGTTGTCGAGCTTGACCTTGAATACCGAGCTGTCGCCGAGATATCCGATGTCGGTGACGGCGCCAGCGAACGAGTTTTCGCCCGCCGCGGCCGCCTCCTTCACCATCTCGATTTTCTCCGGCCTCACCGCCACCCAAAGCGATGTGCCAGGCGGTACATCGACCTTCTGCGCCACACGCAAACGCCCGCCCGCCGCGCATTCCACCATGCTTCCTGCTGGACCGGTTTCGGCGAGTTGGCCTTCGATCAAGTTGACATCGCCGACGAAGCCCGCGACCCAACGCGAGCTGGGCTGCTCGTAGATCTCCGAGGGCGTCGCGACCTGAACCAGACGGCCCTCGTTCATGATGCCGATGCGATCGGACAGAGCCATCGCTTCGTCCTGATCGTGGGTGACCATGATGAAGGTCAGACCAAGCCGGCGTTGCAGCTCGATCAATTCGAAGCGCGTTTCCTCACGCAGCTTGCGATCGAGTGCGGAGAGTGGCTCGTCCAGCAGCAGCACGCGCGGTCGCTTGACCAACGCGCGCGCGAGCGCCACACGTTGGCGCTGGCCGCCGGACAGTTGACCGGGCTTGCGTTCGTCGAAATCCTGAAGCTGGACGAGCGCCAGCATGTCCCGCACGCGCTCGCCGATCTCGGCTTTGGACAGATTCTCCTGCTTGAGGCCGAACGCGATGTTGCCGGCGACACTGAGATGCGGAAATAGCGCATAGCTCTGGAACATCATGTTCACCGGCCGGCGGTGCGGCGGCACGTGGGAAATGTTCTGACCATCGAGCAGAATGCGCCCTTCGCTCGGCTGTTCGAAGCCGGCGAGCGTGCGCAGCAGCGTGGACTTTCCGGAACCTGACGGCCCGAGCAGCGCGAAAAATTCGCCTTCATAAATGTCGAGGCTGAGCCGCTCGACGGCCGGCACGTCGCCGAACCGCTTGCTGACGCCGTCGAAGCGAACCAGCGGATGCGATGCGCAATCTTTCCAGGGCGCAAAGGTCCGGCCGCGATGGCCGTGAAGCGAATCCGTCATGGCCCCACGCTAGGGCATGATTCAGAAAAGTGGAATTCCGGTTTTCCGCAAGCCCAAACGAAAAGGCACCACCGCAGCGGTTCAACGGGTTTTTGCAGGGTTATTTCAGCAGCAACGCGTCGTCGGGCTCATCCGAAAGCACGACGAGCTTGCGGGGCGTCGGACCGTAGTACCTGTCGAGCTGCACCATCTTGCGCGGTTTGATCAGCACGGCCGCGATGCGCTCCAACAGCGCCTTGGTCGAGACCGGCTTGAGCAGATACTCGTGGACGCCGAGCCGTGCCGCCTCGATGACGCGCCAGCGGTCGCCATGGCCGGTCAGCAGAATGATCGGCACGTCCGGTGTCGGGAACGTTGCCGGCGAGCGCACCATCTTGATGAACTGCAGCCCGTCCATCATCGGCATTTCCCAATCGACGAACACGATGTCGGGGTTGATTTCCTTGATGGCGTGAAGTCCCGCGGCGCCATTGCTCGCTTCGTGAACGCGCACGACGCCGACCGCAGCCAGCATCGTGCGCACGACCTTGCGCATGTAATGGTCGTCGTCGACGATCAGGACCTTGATCGTCGGAAGACGAGATTCGAGGTGCCTCGGCACACTGATTTGCATGACGCCTTCGCAATCAAACAACTAACCAAAGCATCGCCGCCTTGCGGACGGCTGAATCCAGCGGCTCAAATGCCGGACTTTCTCAACATCCTTGATGAATGGTTCACGCCGAACGGGTGCGGCGGACGGCGTCGAGCCAGCCCTGCCACTTTTCTGACCTTCGGTCATGGTCGAGGCGCGGCGTAAAGCGCCGCTCGCGCGCCCAAGTCTTTGCAAAACCTTGCGGATCGGGGCAGATCCCGGCCTGGTAGCCGGCCAGGTAGGCGGCGCCCAGCGCGGTGGTTTCGAGAAACGCCGGACGATCGACCGGCGCGCCCAGGATATCGGCGAGGAACTGCATGGTCAGGTCGCTTCCGGTCATCCCGCCGTCCACCCGCAGCACGGTCTCGGCCGTTTCGTTTTGCGCATGTCCTTGTCGGAAAACCGGTTCCCACTTTTCCGGGACATGCGCGCCCGGCCAGTCGGCGCGCATCGCCTCGAGCAGTTCGCGCGTCTGGTAACCCACGGATTCCAAAGCCGCATTGGCGATCTCGGCGGCGCCGGAATTGCGCGTGAGGCCGTAAATCGCGCCCTTGGCGTGAGCGTCCCAGTGCGGCGCGCCCAGGCCGACAAAGGCCGGCACCATGTAGACCCGCTCCGCCGGATTGGCCTTGGCCGCCAAGGCATTGACCTCCGCCGCCTGCCCAATCAGACCCAAGCCGTCGCGCAGCCATTGCACCGCCGCGCCAGCCACGAAGATCGCCCCCTCCAGGGCGAAAATCCGTTTCCCGTCAATCTGATAGGCGATGGTCGTGAGCAGCCGGTGGCGCGACGCCACGGCCTGCGCCCCCGTGTTCAGCAGCGCAAAGCACCCGGTGCCGTAGGTCGCCTTCATCATTCCGGGAAAAAAGCAGCCCTGCCCGATGGTTGCGGCCTGCTGGTCGCCCGCCATGCCGAGGATGCGGATCGCGCCGCCGAACAGAAGAGGATCGGAGGAACCGTAGTCCTCCGCATTCTCGCCCGCTCGTCCGAGCATTCCCTGGGGCACCTCCAGCAGTCTTCCAAGCTCCTCGTCCCAGGCCCCCTTGCGGATGTCGAACAGCAAGGTGCGCGACGCATTGGTGACGTCGGTGGCGTGCACCGTGCCGCCGGTGAGCCGCCACAGCAGGAACGTGTCGACCGTGCCGAACGCCAGCCGCCCCGCGCGCGCCGCCGCCCGCGCGCCCTCGACCCGGTCGAGCAGCCACGCGATCTTGGTGCCGGAGAAATACGGGTCGCACAGCAGCCCGGTCTTCGCCGCGATCGCCGCCTCGTGGCCGTCGCGCTTGAGCCGCGCGCAGATGTCCGCGGTGCGCCGGTCCTGCCACACGATGGCGTTGTGGATCGGCTTGCCGGTGGCGCGGTCCCACAGGATCGTGGTCTCGCGCTGATTGGTGATGCCGATGCCGGCGACGTCCTTCGCGGCGACCTGAGCCTTCGCCATCGCCGCGCGCACGGTCGACACCACCGCCGACCAGATCTCCTCCGGATCGTGTTCGACCTCGCCCGGCGCCGGATAGATCTGGCGCAGCTCCTCGCTGGCGCTGGCGACGGGCGCAAGCCGCGCATCGAACACGATCGCCCGCGTCGAGGTGGTGCCCTGGTCGATGGCGATGAGGTGAGTGGGCATGAATTCCGTCATGCCCGGCCTTGTACCGGGCATCCACGTTTATGGATGCCGCAACACTAAAGGCGTGGATGGCCGGGACAAGCCCGGCCATGATGATCGCAAAGGAGCGAGCCGCGTGGAGTTCAGCCGACCGTGCTGTCGAGGTGGACGATGCGGGGCGGGCGGCGGCGATCTTCGCGCCGTTCCAACCAACTCGTCAGCCACATGCCGAGCAGAACCGTTCCCGCGACCAAAAATGGTGCGGCGAATACCAACCTTCAAATCGTCGATCTCGGACATGGTCATTCGCGCAGCCTCCCGAGCGAACGCCGCCTACCACACAACCCGTGCGTACGCCGTCCCGCTGGAGGTGTGGCCGCCGCTTGCGAACTCGCCGTCGTACTTGGCCCCGATCGACACGCGGTTGGCGAAGCGCCATTCCGCGCCGGCGGTGACCAGCGCGAGGTTGGTCGGGGCGTTGGCGCCGGTCACGGTGAAGCTGCCGCCGGGGATCGCCTGGAACGCCGCGTTGACCGTGCGGTCGCTGGAATGGTCGTTAGCCCAGGCGGCGCGGCCGCGCAGCGCCATGATCGTTCCGTCGCGCAGCGCAAACTGGGTGTGGAACCACGAGCCCAGCTCGGTGCGGGTCGCCGTCACCGACTTGCCGGCGTAGCCGAGCGCGAACAGCGGGCTGCCGAAGGCGGTCTCGGCGTAGGCCGGCAGGCGGATGCTCTGCGCCTGCAGCGCCGCATAGGGCGTGAAGCCGGCGGCGCCGGCGGCGAAGCGGGTGCCGCCCTCGATGCGCCCGCCGAAATTGTTGGCGTCGAAGTTTGCCTTCAGGTGATCGCCGGAGAACGTGATCGTGCGCTCGGTGGTGACGTCGTGCCAGGCGTAGGCCAGCGCGCCGGACACGTAGGCCGCGCCGAATTGCCGGATGGCACAGACGCCGGCGTCGCTCTTGCCGGTGCCGAGGCCGCCCGGCAGGTGCCAGTTGGTGCCGCCGCCAGCGAGCGCAAAGCCGACCCGGGTGTCCGGCGCGACGCGGTAGTCGGCGCCGGCCGCAAAGCCGTAGGCGCGCGCGGTCAGATCCTGCGCGCCGGTCACCAGGTTGCCGTCGGTCTTGTTGACGCCGCCGTAGGCCGCGCCCCACACCGACCAGCGCTGCGCGAACGCCGCGGGCTGCGCCTTCACCGGCATCGCGGCGGCGTAGGCGTCGGCGATCTCGCGCGGCAGCGGCTCGCTCTGCGGGGCATAGCCGGTCGCCGGGCCGAAGCCGCCGCGCCCGTCGGTGAACGGGTTGAGCAGCAGTGAGAGAAACGAGCTCATCAGCTGCGTGGCGGCGGGCGTGGCGCCGGTCGCGGCCTGGCCCGAGAGCTGGGTCAGCGCGCCGGACAAGGCAGGCTGGGACAGATTGAGCAAGGTGATCAGGCCGGGGCTGAGCGCCGCGCCCGAATTGATGTAGCCGTCGAGGATGGTGCCGATGCCGGACTGCGCGGGATTGAGGCCGGGCACCTGGGCGATGCCGGACGTCAGGGTCAGCAGCACGTCGGTCGCGGTGTAGCCCAGGCTGGCGTTGAAGGCCGGGATCCGGGTCTCGTCGAGCGCCGTGAAGGCGCCCGTGCGCCCGCCGGCCGCCGACAGGATGGTGTAGGTGCCGGGCGTCGCCGCGCCGGCTGCAATCGGCGCGACGGTGCCGGCCAGCGCCGCGGTGCCGGTGACGTTGGTGCGGTCGGCGGTGCCGGACACTTCGACCGCGTAGGTCGCGCCTGCGCCAAACGTCAGGTTGCCCTGCACGGTGATGGTGCCGACCGAGTTGCCCGGCGCCAGCGTGCCGCCGTTGATGTTGGTGGCTCCCACGGTGCCGGTGCCGCCGAGCGTGCCGCCGCCATTCACGGTGAGCAACGCGGAACCGGCGATCGAGCCGTTCACCGCCAGCGTGCCGCCGTTGACTTTGGTGGCGCCGGTGTAGGTGCTCGTGCCGGTCAGCGTCAGCGTGCCGGGGCCGAGCTTGGTCAAGGTGCCGGCGCCGGCGATGGCGGCCGCCAGCGTGGATGCGTTGGTGAAGTTCGCGACGATCTGGCCGTCGTTGACGATGGTCGGCGCGTTGAGCGTGCCGGCGAGTCCGCCGGTGCCGACGTTGAGCGTGTTGCCGGCGCCGATATTGGCGGTCCCGGCGACGTTGAGGACGCCGCCGTCGGCGATCGTCACGGTGCCGGTGCCGAACGGAAGCCCGATGTTGAGGTCGCCGCCGGCGTTCCAGGTCGAGCCCGGTCCCGTCACCACAGCCGCCGCCGGCACGGCGCCGAGCCCAATCACCTCGGCCTAGCCGAGACTGGTCAGCGTTCCGCCGTTGCTGACCAGGAGCGTTCCGGCCATCACCGAGGTGACCGCGCCGACCTGAAACGTACCGCCGCGAAACTCGATCACGCCGGTCGCGCAGCCGCACACGATCAGGCTGCCGCCGATGCTGCTGCCGACGCAGGTCAGCGTCTGCGAGCCGACATCGCTGAACTCGAGATTGCCCTGGCCGGTGATCAGACCGGAGAACGTGGCACCGGTCGTGCTGCCATTGATCCTCAGCAATGTCGCCACGCCGTTCAAAAGCACGACGCCGCCGCCGGCGGGCCCGTCAGAAAGCGAGGCGATGTCCGTGAAGACGTTGTTGTCGATCCGCAGCGTCGCGCCGGCGTTGACGAAATGCGCGGACTGAAACGAAAACGCGTTGACGTTCCCCGCGGCCAGCGTTCCCGCCAGCACGACGGTCGCGCCGGTGAAGCTGTTGGCGGCGCCGAAGAGCGTGAGCGTGCTGTTGCCGTTCTGCAGAACGCCGCCCACGCCATTGAGGTCGTTGGCGACGATGAGGCTGGCGCCGTTGTTGGCGAGATTGACGATGCCGCCGCCCGCCGAAGCCGGCCGGCTGAATGTCACGGTGTCGCCGAAGATGATGTAATTCTGCGATGCGGCGTTGAACGTCCAGCTATCGGGAGCGACGGCGGTGTTGACCACGACGTTCGGGCTGCCGCCGGCGCCGAACAGCGCCGATTGACCGGGAAACGACGGCGCGCCGCCGGCCGGCGTCCAGTTCGTGCTGTCGTTGTAGTCAGTCGGGTCGATCGGGCCGGTCTGCCAGGTGAAGACCTGGGCGTGGGACAGGCCCGGCCACGCGATCATGCCCGTGGCGATGGCGACGAGAGCGGTGGTTTCGATCAGCGCGGCGCGGAATCGCGCCCGGGCCGAACGCCGGCTTGTTCGCGTGACACACGCTGTCCCAGGCACGCCCAACCCCACAACCAACAAATAAAAACAAGCGGCTTCGCCGCCGCTAAAATCGTGCAACCCCGGATTTTACGGGACCGGCCGCACGGCACAAGTTTTCAGTTGCGGCGGTCAACAGCGGGACTAGCCCGCCATGAATTGCGCGAGCGCGGTCTTCTCGGTCTGATTGAGGCGCAGCCCGAGCTTGGTCCGCCGCCACAGCACGTCGTCGGGGGTCTGAGCCCACTCGTTTGCCTTGAGATAACGCACTTCAGCGGCGGAAAGCGCGCCGAACCAGGGGCCCAGCTCGTCCCGGGCCTTGGCCGCCCCAAGCACGCGTTCGAGCCGCGTGCCGTAGCCGCCGACCAGCCGGCGCGCTTCGCCCTCGCTCAAAAAAGGCCAAGTGCGTTGCGCGCGGGCAACAAGGGTCTCGACGCCGTCCCACAGCATGTCGCCGCCCGGCAGCGGCGCCTTCGCGGTCCACGGGGCGCGGCCATGAAAGAAATGCGACAGCCGCGCCATCGCCGCTTCGGCGAGCCGGCGATAGGTCGTGATCTTGCCGCCGTAGACGGTGAGCAGCGGCGCGACGCCGGACTGCTCGTCCAGGGTGAGATGATAGTCCCGCGTGACGTCCTCCGGCTTGCCGGCGCCGTCGTCGTAGAGCGAGCGAACGCCGGCGAAGCCCCACACAACGTCCTGCGGCCCGACCGGCTCGCGGAAGTATTCGCTGACGCTCTTGCAGAGATAGACCACCTCCGCCGCGCTCGGCGCCACGGCACCGAGATCGCCCGCGAAATTTTCATCGGTGGTGCCGATCAGCGTGAAGCCGCTGTCCCTGGAGCCGCCATCCTTGGAGCCGCCATCCTTGGAGTATTGGGCGAACGGCAACGCGAACACGATGCGGCGGTCGGGATTCTGGAAAATGTAGCCGCGGCCGTGGTCGAACAATTGGGGCACCACCACATGACTGCCCTTCACCAGGCGAACCGGCGGCCTGCCCTGCGTCCGCAACACGGTTTCGGCGACGATGCCGACCCACGGACCGGCGGCGTTGACGAGAACCCGCGCGGTCGCGACCTCGCGGCGGCCGCCGGCGTTGAGGATCAGCCGCCACTCCTCCTCCTCGCGCTCGGCGCGCGCAAGCCGCGTGCGGGTTCGAATGGCAGCGCCGCGCTCGGCCGCGTCAACCGCGTTGAGCACGACCAGGCGCGCATCGTCGACCCAGCAATCGGAATATTCGAAGCCCGAGCGATAGCGCCGCTTCAGCGGCTGACCGGCAACGTGGTGCGAGAGGTCGACGGTCTCGGTCCCCGGCAGGATCTCGCGGCCGCCGAGCCGGTCATAGAGAAAGAGCCCGAGCCGCAACAGCAGCGGCGAACGAAGCTCCGGCGTGGCGGGGAGCACGAAGCGCATCGGGCGGATGATGTGCGGCGCGAGCTTGAGCAGCCGCTCGCGCTCGGCAAGCGCCTCGCGCACCAGCATGAACGCGCCGTGTTCGAGGTAACGCAGCCCGCCGTGGATCAGCTTGGTCGAAGCCGACGACGTTCCCGACGCGAGATCGTTCTGCTCGACCAGCAGCACGCGCAGGCCGCGCCCGGCGGCATCGCGGGCGATGCCGACCCCGTTGATGCCGCCGCCGATGATGGCGAGGTCGTAGTCAGCCATGAGCCCCCGGATGATTCTCTCCAAAAGAGGATTGCGCCAGATGGCGGGAAGGCTCAAGTGGAGTGGCAGGCACGAGGATCAAACATGCGCGACGTTCCGATCGGCACGAAGGGCAGCGACACCCTTCTGGTGAAGTCAGAACACACCGCGAGCCAGTTCAAGGACGCGATCCTGCCGCAGGTGTTCGCCACTCCAATGATGGTGCGTTTGATGGAGAATGCTGCGCTCAACGCGATCCGTCCCTATCTGGAGCCGGGCGAGAGCGCGGTCGGCACCGCGATCGACATGGAGCATCTGGCCGCGACGCCGGTCGGCCACCAGGTGACGGCGGAAGCCGAAGTCACCAAGGTCGACGGCAGGCAGATCGAGTTTCGGGTGTCGGCGCGCGACGAAAAAGAAGAAATCGGCCGGGGCACGCATCGCCGCATGGCGATCGACCTCGGCCGATTCAATCAACGTCTCGCCTTGAAAGCGAAAGCCTAGTCTCTTTTGCGCGTGATCTTGTCCGAAAACCGGTTCCCACTTTTCGGGATCACGCGCTAAGCGGCCTTGCGCTTGAGCGGAAACTGCTCGCTGCCGTAGAGGCGGCGGATCGCGGCGCTGTCGAAGCGCGCGTCTTCAACCTGGATGTAGGCGCCGAGCAACGCCGAGTCCGGCAGCTCCTCGATGGCGAAGCGGATCGCTTCCGCGGCGGTCGGGAAGCGACGGTAGGCCATCTGGCGGTTGGTCTTGCGGCCGCGGCTCGGAAACAGCTCGGCAGGGGCACGGTAGTCGAAAGCGGAACTCATAGATCCTCCGAAACAGCAATAAAGGCCGTTCCAATAAAACGGCCTCCATCATATTCGTTCTCGAAAGCAATTTGAATGACTTAACATCCAAATCGCGCCCCCAAGATATAGGGTCGAAATACGGCAAAACCAGCCCAAATCGGCAGGAAAGTGCCGAATGGTGAATGTTTATCGCAGTCTAAAAGGTCGACTTTAGTTTGAGATGGTCAAGCCGATGGGCCGAAGGAACGTCGATCCTGCGGCTGCTGCCGCTCTGCAGGACATCAAGCGGCACGCTGACCCCGGCGGAACCCAGCGACCAGAGCTTCTTGTAGAAGTCCGGCAGCGTGGTGGTGACCTCGCCACCGATGCCGACCACGACATCGCCCCGCTTGATGCCGGCCTTTTCGGCGGGGCTCTCCGGGGTGACGCGGCTCACCGTCAGACGTCCAGCCATCTCGTCGGCACTCACGCCGATCCAGGGCTTGCCGGGTCCAGACACGCGGCCGTTGGCGAGCAGATCGCCGAAGATCGGCATCAGGACGTCGATCGGCACGAACATGTTGCCGGGGGTGTTGTCCTTGTTGCCGGCCGCATCGCCGACGATTAGCGATCCGACGCCGACCAGCTTGCCTCCCCGGTTGATCAGCGCCGCGCCGCTCCACGCCGGATGCGCCGGCGCGGTGAAGATGGCCCGGTCGATCAGATACTCCCAGCTACCGGCAAACACGCGGCGGCTCGCGACGCGAACCGCCGCGACCATGCCGACGCCGCCAAAGCTCGACACCAGAACGGGATCGCCTTCCTTCAGATCAGCGGCCGTGCCGATCGGCAGCGCCTTCAGCTTCAGCGGCTCGATGGTGCGCAGCAAGCCAAGGCCGGTGTCGTGGTCGTAGCCAACGACGCTGGCGGGCATCGTGCGTCCGGTGCTGGTCGTCACCTCGGCGGCATGCGCCTCGACCATCAGGTAGCCGATGGTCAGAACGAGCCCATTCTCGTCGATCAGGATGCCGCTGCCGTCCCGCTCGCGGCCCAGGTTGGACACCGAACGGCCGTCGGGATTGATGAAAGTCTTGATGCGGACCACCGCGCCGACCAGGTCCTCGATCGACGCGGGCTGGGCGCCGGCGGGCGTGGCCGGCGTCAAGGCCAGCGAGACCGCCGCAAAGGCAACCGCAATCAGGCGAAGGATGCGCACCAAGGGCTCCTTAACTCAGGCGGCCTATGATCGACTGGCGGCCTATTATCGCGTCTGAACCATGAAGAGGACAGGCCCGGAGCCTTATCTTTGCCCACAAATCGCACTATCTCCCGACCATAGTAGAGACCTGCGAAGTTCATTCGATGCCCGCCCCTCGCCTCCTCGTCCTCGAAGGCAATCCGCCACAGGCGCGCGCCGAGCACGTCTCGTACGGCGGCACGGTGTCGAGCGAGGGCTACGCAACGCTGCTTCAGGAGATTCTCCCCAGCGCGGTGGTCGACGTGTGCTTTCCGGCGGATGCAGGCGTCAATCTTCCGGACGGCCAAGCGCTCGAAGGTTATGACGGCGTCGCCATCACCGGCTCATCGCTGCATGTCTACGAAGGCGGGCCGGCGGTGACGCAGCAGGTCGAGCTCGCCAAGGCGGTGCTCAAGGCCAGCACGCCGGTGTTCGGAAGCTGCTGGGGGTTACAGGTGCTCACTGTGGCCGCGGGCGGCGTGGTGCGCAGGAATCCAAAAGGCCGCGAGGTCGGCTTCGGCCGCAGCATCAATCTCACCGAGGCCGGCCGCAAGCATCCGATGTACAACGGCAAGCACGGCATCTTTAACGCGCCGACCGTGCATCTCGATGAGGTCGAGACGCTGGCGCCCGGCACGACGGTGCTTGCCACCAATGCGGTGTCCGACGTGCAGAGCGCGGAGATCCGCTGCAACGGCGCGACCGCGTGGGGCGTGCAGTATCATCCCGAGTATCCGCTGTGCGAGGTCGCGACCATCGTGCGGCGCATCGGCAAGCGGCTGATCAACGAAGGCTTCTTCCTCGACGAAGCCGACATCAACATCTTCGCCGGCGACCTCGACGTGCTCGACGCCGATCCGGCCAACAAGCGGCTCGCCTGGCGCTATGGCATCCACAAGAACGTGCTCGACAAGACGCTGCGCACCGGCGAGATCGCGAACTGGATCGAGAACCAGGTGCTGCCGACGCGCATGAAGCGCGGGCGCGGATAACAAAAAGCGCGCCGTCTGGCACGCTTCGCCTGCCCCACACCGTTCCCCGATCGCTAACATTCGAACGGCACATCGGTTCCATCTCCGGCGCCGCCTTTTTTCGCGCCCTCACCTTTCGTGAGTGAAACTCATTCGCTCCATCCCCGTTCGTATTCGAAGCCACCGCGGTGAACGCGGGGCGCGAAAATCCAGGTCGCAGTTGGGGACCTGAACGGCACGGAGACGGCGATGAGACTGCTGACGCGCGTGGTGATGTGGGGCCTGTTGTTTTGCTTTCCTGTGGGAGCAAATTCGCTCGAGCAAAACAAATCCGACGAGCCGGTGAACAGCATCGAAGTCGGCGTCGGCCTGATCTGCAATTCGGAGCAGCAAGTGCAGCGCTACCTCGCGCTGTATGGAAAAGATCAAAAAGATCAATCGGCGGAAGCAGCAATCCGGCTCGTCAACACCGAGGCGGCGAATCCGAACGCGTGCCTGATCGGGGCGGTCGCGTTCGTCCGCGGCAAGGAAGGCACGGCGGTGCCCGCCCCAGGCGGCCAGATGAAGATCACGCAGATCACGATCCTCGCCGCTCAGACGCCGTTCGGCTGGCAACGCGTTACGGGGCTCGTCCAATTCACCGCGATCTTCGAGAAGCTCGACGAAGCGTAATCCGCCCCCTCAAAAACCTAAGGACAAGAACAATGATCACACGCAGCAGCCTGGTTCTCGATGCGGAGGAGCTCGAGGCTCTTCACGAATGTTTGATGGTGAACGACGTCGTCGTGGTCGACCACGACATGCGCCTGCTCGTCGAGGAGAGGTGGCCGGAACTCACCGATAAGCTGATGCCGCCAAAGGAGCGCCTGCATTAGTTCCGCAGCGGCTATGCAACGCGTGGCGCTTCGGCTTTCTTGCGGTCCGCGAGGCGATCCAGCGTTTGCTTCATGATTGCCGCGCCCTGCTCCATCATGGAAGCAATCGTGGCGGCCGCTTCGCCGGGGAGCAGGTCTGCGATCCATATCACGGTGGTTCCGCCCCTCGGATTCGCGACGGCCTGCGCGGACGCGTTGTGATGCGTGAGCTGTTCGCTCGCCGCCGACCAGACGACGCGGCGCTCAGCCTCATCGACGGTCACGATCTGCTCGCGCACCACCATGCCATTGCCGAACGTGACGATCCGGGTGCCGGATTCGAGGCGTGTGTCGACCACGAAGCCAGGCACCAGCCGGGTGTGCAGAGCGCCAACATCGCGAAGCGCGGCCCATACGTCTTCACGGCCGGCCTTGGTCGAGATTTCCTGGCGGATCGAAGCCATCTTGCCACCTCCCATTCGTTTGCACGGCGGAGTGCGGTCACTGCAGGTCTGTCACTGTAGGTCTAACGAATCGAGCCGATTGGAGGTTCCCGATCAGCGAGGCAGTCGGAAGGGATGCGCGCGTGGCCTTCTCGCGCAGGTCGATGCGGAATTTTTTCCAGACGGCCACCGGCTGAATTGCGCCAGCTTGCGGCTGGCGCGCCTATTCAATCACCTTATCGGCGCGCAGGAGAAACGATTCCGGAATTACGACGCCCAGCGCGTTGGCGGCGTTGCGATTGATGAACAGCTCGAACTTGGTGGGCTGCTCGACCGGCAAATCGCCGGGCTTGGCGCCCTTCAATATCCGGTCGACATAGGAAGCCGCGCGGCGAAACAAGTCGGCATCGCTTGGACCGTAGCTCATCAAACCGCCCATCTCCGCAAATCCTTGAAAAAAGTACACGGCGGGTAGCCGGTTCGCAGTGGCAAGATCGACGATACGCTTTCTCTGACTAAACAAGATCGGATCCGTCAGAACGATGAGCGCCTGTGCTGCGGCCTTCGTCATTGCGGCAAACGCATCGTCCAGCCCGTCGTCAGTTGAAATTGCAGTCGGCTGAAGCTGCAGCCCCATGGCCTGAGCCGCCGTTTGCAGTTCCTTCAGTTCGATTTTGGATTGCGGATTGTTGCTATTCAGCAGCACTGCCACCAAGGACAGCTTGGGCACGATCTCCTTCAGCAGTTCGAGGCGTTTGCTCCCTAATTCCGGCGCGACGATGCTGAACCCCGTGGCATTCCCGCCCGGGCGCGCCAGACTGTCGACCAGACCGGCCGCAACCGGATCCCCGATGATCGCCATGACAATGGGAATTGTCCGGGTCGCGGCCTTGAGAGCCTTGGCGGCGGGCGTCCCGCCCGTGACGATGACGTCGACATTGCTTCGCGCCAATTCGGCGGCCAGACCGGGCAACGTTTCCACCCGGTCCTGTCCCCATTTCCACTCGATCGCAATTGTCTTTCCATCGACATGGCCGAGGTCTCTCAGGCCATCAAGGAATGCCCTCGTGCGAGGCAAGAATGATGCCGGCGTTCCGGGAAGGAGCACGCCAATCCGCGGTATTTTTTGGGGCTGTTGCGCATGAACGCGCAGCGGCCACATCGACGTGCCGCCGACAACAAGGGCCACGAAATCCCGCCGTCTCATCGCTGGCCTCGGGCGCTCACGGTCACGTTATTTCTAAAGGCGAAAGATAGCACGCTTTGGGGGCGGAAATCCGAAGACCGACTGCATCGAGCCGACGAAGTCATCCTGAACCATATCGTGCAACCTTGACGGATACAGACCAGGAGCCCTCACAGCACCGTGCACACCTCATCGAATGCAAACCGATAGAGCCGCGGCTCCAGGTTGGAGCCGTCGCCGTGTCCGAGGCAGCACAGGAAGTTCGACTTGAAGCGGCCGTCGGGGAAGAATTCGGCATCGACCTTGTCGTTGTTGAAGCCCGACATCGGGCCGCAGTCGAGACCGAGCGCGCGCGCCGCGATCATGAAATAGGCGCCCTGCAGGGTGGCGTTGCGCAGCGCCGTGGTCCGGATCGCCTCCGGCGTGGTCTCGTACCAGCTGCGCGCCTGCGGGTTGGAATACAGCCGCGGCAGGTGCTCATAGAAGCGGATGTCATACGCCAGCAGCGCAACCACCGGCGCGCTCAGGGTCTTCTTCACGTTGCTGGATGACAGGGCGGGCCTGAGCCGCTCTTTCGCCGCGTCGCTGCGGATGAACACGATGCGCTGCGGCTGCGAGTTGGCGGTGGTCGGCCCCCATTTCATCAAGTCATAGAGCCGGCGCAGCGTGTCGTCGCTGACCGGCTGCGGCTTGTAATCGCTGTAGCTGCGCGCATCACGCAGCAGCACGTTGAGCACTTCGTCGGAAACCTTGCTTGTCATGCCATCCTCCGCCGCAATGGAACGAGGATAGCCGCTTCCGCGGAGCGTGGCGATCAGCCCGCGACCGGGACGAGCTCGATCTGGCGCTGCAGCCGCTTCACCGCATTGGAGGCCACCACCGCGCGGTTGCCCGCAAACGCCTCGTGATTCTGCTCGATGTCGTCGAGGTCGTAGAGGTAGTTGACCATCACGCCGTAGGACTGGGCGATGCCCTTCTCGGTCGCGTCGCCGAGCCAGTTGATGCGCTCCAGCCGCGCGCCGTTGCCGAGATGGAAGCGCGCCACCGAATCCGCGGGCATGCCGCGGCGGTTCTTGGCGCGCAGGAAGTACCAGCCTGCGGCGCGCAGCAGCGGCTCGCGCAGCGGCTCACGCACTTCGGCCAACTGCCACCAGCCCTGCTTGTCGAGGCCGGCGAGCGCGGCGCGGTCCTCGGCCGAGAGCGCGATCGAATTCTCCGACTTGCGCTCGCGGTCGAGCCACCGGGCGAAGTCGGGCGCCGGCGACAGCGTGACGAAGGTCTGCATCTTCGGATTGTCGCGGCAGATCTCCTGCACCACCTGCTTGATGAGGAAGCTGCCGAACGACACGCCGGCCAGCCCGCGCTGGCAGTTCGAGATCGAATAGAACACCGCCGTCGTCGCCTTGTCGGGCGCCGGTTCGTCGCGCTGCGACGAGAGGATCGGCGCGACGGCGTCGGGAATCTCGCGGGTCAGCGCGATCTCGACGAAGATCAATGGCTCGTCGATCAGCGCCGGATGGAAGAAGGCGTAGCAGCGCCGGTCCGACGGATCGATGCGGCGGCGCAGGTCGTCCCAGCTCCGGATGCGGTGCACCGCCTCGTAGCGGATGATTTTTTCCAGGATCAGCGCGGGCGTCGACCAGTCGATGCGCCGCAGCACCAGGAA
>JBEVIJ010000081.1:0-10320 GCA_040510745.1 Xanthobacteraceae bacterium | reverse complement strand
TCGGGGCCAATCTCGTCGACGTTACGGCCGCGGATGCGGCGGGCAGGCAGGCAGTCTGGTGACAGCGCTTTGCGCGGACAACGCACGAAATGTATCGCCGTGTACCAGCCCCCGGAGCCAATGTGTCAGCGTGTGTCAGGAGGCGCTTTCCGTGACAGGCGGAAACAAGAAACAGCGGCACATCTCCATCGCGGTGCGCAACCTCGAAGCCGGCGAGCGGTTCTACGAGCCCGTTCTCGCGAAGCTCGGATACAACAAGATGATCGCACGCGCGACCACCATTGGTTTCGGCAAGAAGTATCCGGATTTCTGGATCAACGCCCGCGCCAACATGGCAACGCCTGACCCGGACGGCGGCGCGCACATTTGCCTGCGCGCGGAGAATGCGGCGGCGGTCGATGCGTTCCATGCCGCGGCGCTCAAGGCGGGCGGCAAGTCCGACGGACCGCCGGGCCCGCGGCCGGAATACACGCCGGGCTATTACGCCGCGTTCGTGGTCGATCCGGACGGCAATCGGATTGAAGCGGTGACGTTCATTGACGCGACGCGTTGACCTTGGCGTCGCTTCGCTCGCGAATCTCGCGGCCAGCCACACCTACATTGTTGCCGAAACGTGGATGGCCGGTTGCCGAAACGTGGATGCCAGGCACGAGGCCGGGCAGGACGGGGTGAGATTGCAGCGTAGCGGTCACATCTGCTCGACGTCCGCCGTCTTCATTTCCTTCTCAGCCTCGCTCGTGGCGGCAGCGGCCGCCTGAAGCTTCGGTAGGATGTCCTCGGCCTTGTCGGCCACCAGATAGCTCACATGAAGGCCGGGTCGGATGAACTGCAGCGTCTCCATGTGATCGAGCAGCTTGCACAGCGGATTCCAGAAGCCTTTGATGTTGGCGAGCAGGATCGGTTTCTTGTGGCGGCCGAGCTGCGCCCACGTCATCTGCTCGACCACCTCTTCGAGGGTACCGACGCCGCCCGGGAGCGCCACGAAGGCGTCGGCGTGCTCGAACATCAGTTGCTTACGCTCGTGCATGTCGTGCGTGACCACGACCTCGCCGCGCCGCATCGCGTGCTCGCGATTGACCAGGAATCTCGGAATGATGCCGACCGCCTCGCCTCCGTGGTCCAGCACGGAGTTCGCGATCTCGCCCATCAGGCCGACCGCGCCGCCGCCGAACACCAGGCCGATCCCGTTCTTGCCCATGATCTTGCCGAGCGCGCGCGCGGCAACGACGAACGCCGGATCGCTGCCGGGGCCCGACCCGCAGTAAACGCAGATTTTTTTGATGGTTGCCATGACAGCTATATCGAAACTTTGGCGGGAAATCTCAAGGCCGCCAGTGTTTTACTCCCGGAAATCTCCTATATGAGTGCCGGTCTGACGGTCCCGCGCCCCGCGGCCCGCCAGTTGCCGGGCTGGAGATGAGCGACACCCATCAGCGATCGCCGCATGTGATGAGACGTGAGGTTTCGGCCGACGGCGGGGCGTTGTTGAAGACGCTGCGGCGGCTGTGGCCCTATATTTGGCCGTCCGACCGCGCCGACCTCAAACGGCGCGTTATCTGGGCGTCCGTTCTCCTGCTGTTCGCCAAGCTTGCCACTGTCGCGGTGCCGTTCACCTTCAAGTGGGCAGTCGATGCGCTGGCCGGGCAGGGCAGCGCGCCGGTAGCAGCCGACAACTGGCTTGCCTGGGCGATTGCTGCGCCGATCGCGATGACGCTGGCCTACGGCGGCATGCGCGTCTTGATGGCCGGCTTCACCCAGTTGCGCGACGGCATGTTCGCCAAGGTCGCGATGCACGCGGTGCGCCGCCTCGCGCTGATCACCTTCGAGCACATGCATAAGCTCTCGCTGCGCTTCCATCTGGAGCGCAAGACCGGTGGGCTGACGCGCGTGCTGGAGCGCGGCCGCAACGGCATCGAGACCATCGTGCGCATGGTGATCCTGCAGGCGGCGCCGACGGTGGTCGAGCTCGCCTTCATCGTCGGCGTGCTGCTCTATCAGTTCGACTGGCGCTACGTGGCGGTGATCCTCGCCACCGTCGCGCTCTACATGTGGTTCACCTATTTCGCCACCGAATGGCGCATCGGCATCCGCCGTCGCATGAACGAAAGCGACAGCGATGCCAACACCAAAGCGATCGATTCGCTACTCAACTACGAGACGGTGAAGTATTTTGCGGCCGAGGCGCGCGAGACGCGGCGTTATGACCGCTCGATGGAGCGCTACGAAAACGCCAGTGTGAAATCCTACACCTCGCTTGCTGTGCTCAATGCCGGACAGGCCGCGGTCTTCACGGTGGGGCTCGCCGCCGTCATGGTGATGTGCGCGCTTGATGTGCAGAGCGGAAAGAACACGGTCGGCGACTTCGTGATGATCAACGCCATGATGATCCAGCTCTACCAGCCGCTGAATTTCATGGGCATGGTCTATCGCGAGATCAAGCAGGCGACCGTCGACATCGAGACCATGTTCGGCATTCTCAACCGGCCGTCTGAGATCGTGGACAGGCCAGACGCCAAGCCGATCGTGGTTGGCCAGGGCGCGGTCCGGTTCGACAACGTCAGGTTCGCCTATGAGCCGGCCCGGCCGATCCTCAAGGGCGTGAGCTTTGAGGTGCCGGCCGGGCACACCGTCGCGATCGTCGGTCCGTCGGGCGCCGGCAAGTCGACCATCTCGCGGCTGCTGTTCCGCTTCTACGATGTGACCGGCGGCCGCATCCTGATCGACGGGCAAGACGTGCGCGATGTTACCCAGGTGTCGCTGCGCGCCATGCTCGGGATGGTTCCGCAGGACACCGTGCTGTTCAACGACACCATCCGCTACAACATCCGCTACGGCCGCTGGGAGGCGACCGATGAAGAGGTGGAAGAGGCTGCGCGTCATGCGCAGATCGACGGCTTCATCCGCCTTTCGCCGCACGGCTATGAAACCGAGGTTGGCGAGCGAGGCTTGAAGCTATCCGGCGGTGAGAAGCAGCGCGTCGCGATCGCCCGCACCATCCTCAAGGCGCCGCCGATCCTGGTGCTCGACGAGGCGACCTCTGCACTCGACAGCCACACGGAGCAGGAAATCCAGGATGCGCTGGAACGCGTATCGCGCAACCGGACGACGCTGGTGATCGCGCACCGGCTTTCCACCATTGTCGGCGCCGATGAGATCATCGTGCTCGACCAGGGGGTCATCGTCGAGCGCGGCGCACACCATCAATTGCTCGCCAAGGGCGGGCTCTACGCCAGCTTGTGGAACCGGCAGCGTGAAGCGGCGGAGGCCCGCGAGAGGCTCGCCCGGGTCGAAGACGACGCGCTTGCGCCCAACCGCAACCCGCCGCCTGTTGCGGACCCTTTGCTCGATGCAGCAGCCCTCGCGCCGCTCCCGGCGGCCACCGCGGCGGAGTAATTCGGAAATGTCCATCGTCAATTCAATTCGCTCGCAGATCGCGCCGATCCATCCGGAAGGCTATCCGTTCATCGGCGGGTTCGCGCTGATCAGCCTGATCCTATTCTGGGTGTGGACGCCGCTCGGCTGGCTCGGCGTGGTGGCGACCGCGTGGTGCGGGTATTTCTTCCGTGATCCGCCGCGCGTCACACCGCTGCGCGACGGCCTGGTTGTGGCACCGGCCGATGGCCGGGTCAGCCTGATCGGCAGCGCTGTGCCGCCGGAGGATCTGGGTCTCGGAACGCGGCCGCTGCCGCGCGTCTCGATCTTCATGAGCGTGTTCGACTGCCACGTGAACCGCAGTCCGGTGTCGGGGCGGATCGAGAAGATCGTCTATCGCAAGGGTCTTTTCCTCAACGCCGATCTCGACAAGGCGAGCGAGGACAACGAGCGCAATGCCTTTCTCATCGTCGCCGCGAACCGGCGGATTGCCGTCGTGCAGATCGCCGGGCTTATTGCGCGGCGGATCGTCCCGTTCGTCAACGAGGGCCAGACCGTGGCGGCGGGCGAGCGCATCGGCATGATCCGGTTCGGCTCGCGGGTTGACGTCTATCTGCCCGAGGACGTCACGCCGCTGGTGGCGGAAGGGCAGACCGCCACCGCCGGCGAAACCGTTATCGCCGACTTTTCGGCCCAGAATCCAGGCCGCACCTTCAAAGTCGGCTGATGGTTAACGCCCAGGCAGCCGCGGCGTGGCGGTGCCATGGCGGACGCGCTATATTGGCGGCATGAAACTTTCTTCGCCGAGCCGAGACCGTTTGGAGGCCCAGCGCCAGCGTCTGCGCGCCATTCCGGTGCGTTCGCTGCTGCCGAACATGATCACGCTGCTGGCGCTTTGCGTAGGCCTCACCGGCATCCGGCTCGCCTTCGAGGGCAAGCTCGAAATGGCGCTCGCGGCCATCGTGTTTGCCGCGGCGCTCGACGGCATCGACGGTCGGCTTGCCCGGTTGATGAAAGGCCAGTCGAAGTTCGGCGCCGAACTCGACAGCCTTGCCGACTTCATGAACTTCGGCTGCGCGCCGGCGCTGTTCCTCTATCTCTGGGGATTGTACGAGCTCGGCAACGTGGGCTGGATCGCGGCCATGGTGTTCGCGATCTGTGCGGCGCTGCGACTCGCGCGGTTCAATGTCATGATCGACGATCCCCACCGGCCGATCTGGACGGGCAACTTCTTCACCGGCGTGCCGGCACCGGCAGGCGCGCTGGTGGTGCTGCTGCCGATCTATCTGAGCCTGCTCGGGCTGTTCAAGGCGCCGGCAACGCTGACGCTGGTGTATACGTTGGCGATCGCGGGGCTAATGGTGTCGCGGCTGCCGGTGTTTTCCGGCAAGCGGGTCGGCAAGCGTGTTCCGCCCGAGATGGTGCTGCCGGTCTTCGTCGTTGTCGTGCTGTTCGTCGCTCTGCTGATCGCTTATCCGTGGTGGGTGCTCTCAATTGGCACGCTGTTCTATCTCGGCGCGCTGCCGCTCGGCTGGATGTCGTATCAGGAGTATCAACGCCGGGACGCGGCTGCCTCGCAAAGTCCGCCGGCGGTCGATATTGGCCAACCCATGCCGCCACAGCCGCCACAGCCGCCCCAGCGGCCCCCGCGCCTCAACTGAGCGACGGCGGCTTCCGGATCACCCCATGCCTCGCGCCACCAGCGTCCAGCAGGCTGCCCAACGCAAGGGCGGCAATGTCATCGACACCCTGATCCTGCCTTTCGCGCAGCGGCAGGTGAAGCAAGGTTTCGTGTTCGGGGTCAAAGGCATCTGTGTTGAGATTGATCTCGCGGAGCCGGCGCGGCTGCGCACCGACGACGTGCTGGTGCTCGATGGCGGCGAACTAATCGAAGTCGTTGCCGAAGCCGAACCGCTGATCGAGGTTCGGGCCCCTGATCTTGCCGCGCTCTCGCGTCTCGCCTGGCATCTTGGCGACCGCCATGTGCCGGTGCAGATATTGGAGCGGCGGCTGCGGCTCGCGCGCGATCCGGCGATCGAAACGCTGCTGCAAGGCCTGGGCGCCAAGATCGCGTTGATCGACGCGCCGTTCGAGCCCGAAGGCGGCGCTTACGAGGCCGCCCAGGCGCACGGTCACGATCATGATCATCCTCACCACGGCCACGGTCACGACCATCATGGTCACCACCACGATCACAAGCACGATCACGACAAGAGCTGATGTCGCGCCTCAAGGACAAGGTCGTTCTGATCACGGGAGCCGCGGGCTCCGTCGGCGTTGCAGTGGCCGAAGCAGTGAGGGCAGCGGGCGGCGTTGCCATCACCAGCGATCTTGCGGGCTTAAGCTCGGATCATGTGCTCGACGTCACGGCGGAGCGTGACTGGGTCCATGTGCTTGGCGAGGTCGGCAAGCATCATGATCGGCTCGACGGGCTGGTCAATGCGGCCGGTATGGCGGTGCTCGGCACCATCGAGGAGACCGACTTCGCGACCTGGCGGCGGGTCATGTCGGTCAACCTCGACGGCACGTTCCTGGGCTGCAAGCACGCGCTGGCGCTGCTCAAGCGCCGCGGCGGGTCGATCGTCAACGTCTCGTCGGTGGCCGGCCTGATCGGCGGTCATAACTTCACGGCCTACAATGCATCGAAGGGCGGGGTCCGGTTGCTGACCAAATCGGTGGCGCTGTACGGCGCGCGGCTCGACCCGCAGGTCCGGTGCAATTCCGTCCATCCGGCCTTCCTTGAAGGGCCGATGATCGACTCGATCCTTGCCCAGACCGACTTTCCGGAAGGCGCGCGCTCGCGATTGACTCGTGACATTCCTCTCGGCCGGTTCGGCACCGCCGCCGAGGTCGCGGACATGTGTGTCTATCTGTTGTCCGACGAGTCTCGCTTCGTCACTGGCGCTGAGTTCGTGATCGACGGCGGATTGACCGCGCGCTGATCGTCAGGCGCGTGAGTCGCGGCGATGCAGGCGCCGCGAATTCGCCTTCACGCGGCGAAATGCCGGCCGCAACCCCGCCGCGACGATGTCCGCCGGTGCGACCGCGAGATCGTTGAGTTGAAGCCGTCCGGTTGCGGCTTCGCCGGCTATGCGCAGGGCCTCGACTTGGGCGTCCCAGGCGCCTTCGAACGCCGCGGAGGCTTTTTCGCTTACCATTCGGCCGAGTTCGGAGGGCGCCATGCCGGCGGCGAACATCGGCAGCCGGTACCACAACGTCATGAACGTGTGCATGCCGGCGAGCCCCACCTCGGTGGCGAACAGGGACTTTTTGCGCTTGCGGGAACGGGACATGCGATAACCTAACTGAGCTTCGGGCAGTATGGTTCCGAAATCAAGCGAACGTCGGCGGATGGCCGGGCATCAGGTCGTACGGATGTCCCCATTCCGGCATCGCTTTGATGCGATCGAGCCATGCGCCGATGTTCTTGTGGGTGCCTGCGATGTCGAAGCCGAACTCGTCGGCGGGATAGTAGAGATAAGCGCACAGCGAAATGTCGGCGATGGTCGGCCGCGCTCCCAACATGAATGGGCGCTCGGCCAGCCGCTTGTCAACGATGGCGAGGTTGCCGTCGATCCGGCCCTTCAGAAAATTCATCACCGCAGGATCGCCCGGTGGACGGGCAAAATTCTTCAGGAAGCGGTAAGGGCCGAGGAAGCCGTTGACCTTCTGGTTGTCGAAGATGATCCAGCGCAGCGCTTCAAGGCACTCATCCTCGCCTTCGGGTTTGAATTTGCCGGTGTGCTCCGAGAGATAGGTCAAGATGACCCCGGACTGGGTTAGTTTCTTGCCGCCGTGCACAAGTACCGGCACCTCGCCCATCTCGTTCACTTCGGCGCGATACTTTGCACTTCGCGTCTCGCCGCTCTTGAAGAAGTCGACGTAGACCGGCTTCCAGTCCGCCTTGATCAGGTTGAGCATCAGCGCGGCGCGGTAGGCGTTGCCGGACTGGGCGAAACAATAGAGCTGGTATTCGGGCATCACATCCTCAAATCATCGCGTGAGCGTGACCGGATCGCCGGTCGTGGCCTTGCCATCGAAGCGCACACCAGCGGCCGACGAAAGCTGTGCCAGCGGCTGGCCGTTATGGTCGCGGATGGACAGCCCGGTGGAATCAAACGTCCACTTCCTGCTGGTGAAGAATTTGCCAGGGCAGCCGCCTTCCGGCGCGATGGTGCCTTCGGCGTCGGTTGGCGAGGCGGCGCGGAAGTTCATGTTGCACGGGCCGCGGCCGGGCTGCGCCAGCATCCAGCGCCCCGCCATGTTCAAGGGCGGCGGAGCAGGCCGCGCCTCTGACGCGGGTCCCGTTGCACCCGCGCCGGTCAGACTGGGAAGACCGTCAGTGCGGCAGCCCGCCACGCCGATCGCGAACATCGTCACGAGCGAGCCCTGCAGCACGTTCCGAAGCCAAGCCATTACGTCACGTTATCTCATGGTTGGAATGACGAACTCCGCACCTTCCTTGGTGCCGGAAGGCCAGCGCGCGGTCACGGTCTTGGTCTTGGTGTAGAAGCGTATTGAGTCCGGACCGTGTTGATTGAGGTCGCCGAAACCGGAGCGCTTCCAGCCGCCGAAGGTGTGATAGGCGAGCGGCACGGGAATGGCGAAATTCACGCCGACCATGCCGACCTGGACCCGGTTGGTGAAATCGCGTGCGGTGTCGCCGTCGCGGGTGAAGATCGAGACACCGTTGCCATATTCGTGGTCGGAGGGGAGCCGCACGGCGTCCTCGTAGTCCTTGGCGCGCACCACCGAGAGCACGGGCCCGAAAATCTCTTCCTTGTAGATTTTCATGTCCGGGGTGACTTCGTCGAACAGGCAGCCGCCCATGAAGTTGCCGTTCTCGTAGCCCTGAAGCTTGAAGTTGCGCCCATCGACGAGCAGCTTGGCACCTTCCTCGACGCCGGCTGCGACGTAATCCTTCACCTTGTTGAGATGCGCCTTGGTGACCATCGGGCCATAGTCGGCCTGTGTGTCGGTCGAAGGCCCGACCTTGAGGCTCTCGACGCGCGGCACCAGTTTCTCGACCAGCGCGTCGGCAGTATTCTTGCCGACCGGCACCGCGACCGAGATGGCCATGCAGCGCTCGCCGGCCGAGCCGTAGCCCGCGCCGATCAGCGCATCGACCGCCTGGTCGATGTCGGCGTCCGGCATCACGATCATGTGGTTCTTCGCGCCGCCAAAGCACTGCACCCGTTTGCCATGCGACGTGCCGGTCGAATAGATATATTGCGCGATGTCGGAAGAACCGACGAACCCGATCGCCTTGACGCGAGGATCGGTGAGCAGCGTATCGACCGCCTCCTTGTCGCCGTTGATGACGTTGAGCACGCCTTCCGGCAGTCCGGCCTTGATGAACAGCTCGGCGATGCGGATCGGCACCGACGGGTCGCGCTCTGATGGCTTGAGGATGAAGGTGTTGCCGCAGGCGATGGCGGGCGCCGCCTTCCACAGCGGGATCATGGCTGGAAAGTTGAACGGCGTGATGCCGGTGACGACGCCAAGCGGCTGGCGCACCGAATAGAGATCGATGCCAGGGCCAGCGCCTTCTGTGTACTCGCCCTTCATCAGGTGCGGGATGCCGCAGGCGAACTCCACGACTTCGAGGCCGCGCTGGATGTCGCCCTTGGAGTCGGCGAAGGTCTTGCCGTGCTCGGACGAGAGCAGCCGCGCAAGATCGTCGTATTCGGCCTGGATCAATTCCAGGAACTTGAACATGACGCGGGCGCGGCGTTGCGGGTTGGTCGCGGCCCAGCCGGGGAAGGCGGCCTCGGCGTTGGCAATCGCCTTCTCGACCTCGGACTTGCTGGCGTAGGCGACTTTGGCCTGCACCTCGCCGGTGTTGGGATTGAACACGTCGCCATGCCGGCCGGACGTGCCCTTCACGGGCTTGCCACCAATGAAATGGCCGATCTCACGCATTGCTGTCTCCCTGGCGCCCCGACGCCGTCAACAATCCTTAACAGTGGATAGCGCAGGCCGCGGCCTGCGGAAAGGGCGCCAAAGGCCACGCCGCCGCCTGCCCAACAGGTCACCGAACGTTAGCCTTTACAGTCCTTTAAGCGCGCGGTCCTGTCGGGTGCCGTCGCGGCGGCGCGTTTCGTCGGTTTGTTGGAGTTTCCCATGGATATCGCAACCGGCCTCGGGCTGATCGCCGGCGGCGTGGTGCTCGTCGCGCTGATCCTGATGGGCGGCGAGTTGGGAATGTTCGCTGACTCCCACGCCGCAATCGTGATCTTCGGTGGCGCGACCGCCGCGACACTTATCCGGTTCCCGCTGTCATCGATCTTTCATGGCCTGCCGCTGGGGATGAAGTTCGCCTTCACGATGCGCCGCTGGACGCCGCGGGAGCTTGTCGACGAGATCGCGCGTCTCGCCGAGGTCGCGCGCAAGGCAGGGCCGATCGGTCTCGAAAAGGAAGAGATCGAAGATCCCTTCCTGGCCAAGGGCATGCGCTTCATTGCCGACGGCTACGATCAGAGCTTCATCCGCGACAACCTGGAGCGCGATCGCGACAATTTCCTCTCCCACCTTGACGAAGGCCAGAAGCTCTACCGCGCCATCGGCGACTGCGCTCCGGCGTTCGGTATGGTCGGCACGCTGATCGGCATGGTGCAGATGTTCGCCAAAATGACCGACCCTTCCAAACTCGGTCCCTACATGGCGGTCGCGCTGCTCGCCACGTTCTACGGCGCAGCGCTCGCCAATCTGTTCTGCCTGCCGATCGCCGACAAGCTGCAGCTCAAGCTGCACGACGAGGAAATCAACCGCGATCTCATCATCGACGGCGTGCTGATGATCCGTGAGGCGAAGAGCCCCACGCTGGTGCGCGAGATGCTGCTCGCTTACTTGCCGGAAAAGCACCGTCACACCGACGAGGAAGAGGCGGCGCTGGCTGCAGCCTAGCCGTTGCAGGCGGGCGCTGGACGAACGTCGTAGCGAACCATG
>JBEVIJ010000080.1:0-4844 GCA_040510745.1 Xanthobacteraceae bacterium | reverse complement strand
CCAGCTTGGTCCGGATCGCCTCCTTGAACTGATTGCGTTCCTTGATGGGGATGACGAAGGCGCCCGGTCCGCCGATCACGCAGTCCTCGAAGTAGACGTCGAGGTTGTCGACGTCCATCGTGGAGGACATCGGACGCTTCAGCATGATCGGCAGGCCGTTGATGGTGATGCCCTTGGCGAGCACCTCGTCACGCGCCACCGTGACCAGCGGGCCGTTGTTGTTGACGCCGTCGCCGGACACGTCGATCACGCGGCGCAGGCCGCGATAGCCGCTGCCGTCGAACAACGATGCGCCGAACAAGAGCGCGGTCGAGACCGAGGTGCGCGAAGCGCGGGTGTAGCGCGCGCGGGCGATGTCGGCGGCGAAACTGTCGGCTGTCTCCGGTCCGTCGATCACGCGCCACGGCACGATGATCTGGGTGTGGTGCGAGCCGGCCCACTCGAAATAGGTCATCGTGATCTTGGCGTGCATGCCCTGGCGCAGCGCCTGCATGAATTCCGGCGAGGTGATCGCGGCGATGTAACCCTCGCGCTGCAGCTCCTGCTCTTCGGGATCCATCGAGTAGGAGACGTCGACCGCCAGCACCAGCTCGACATCGACCGGAATGCCGGTGCGTTGCGCGAAGAGCTGCGGCGCATAAGGCGCAGCGAAGCCAAGCCCCGCGGCGACCGCTCCGGCCAGAGCCGTAAGGATGGCGATGATCCAAGCCCGCGCGCGCATTGGAAATCTCCCGCTCAGAAGATTCTCAACATGGTGACACGGCGCAAAGACGCCGGAAAGCGGGCTGCGGCTAGCCGTCCACCGCCTCAGTGTCGGTGATCTCGATTCCGAATCCGGCGAGGCCGACGTAGGTCAGCTTGGCCGAGGTGAGCAGCCTGATCGAGGAAATGCCGAGGTCTTTGAGGATTTGCGCGCCGAGGCCGACCTCTCGCCATTGCTGGGTTCGCAAGGCCTCGGAACCCTGCTCGCCCGAAGGGATGGCGTGCGTCGGCACGCCGGCCGCGCCATCGCGCAGGAACACGATGACGCCGCGCCCCTCCTGCTTGATGCGCTGCAGCGCGGCGTGGATCGGATGAGCACCGCCGAACACGTCGCGGATGATGTCGGCGCGATGCAGCCGCGCCGGCACGTTCTTGCCGTCGCCGATCTTGCCATGGACGAAGGCCATGTGCTGCACGGCATCGAACGGCGTCACGTAGGCGTAGCCGGCGAGCATGCCGATCTCGCTCTTGACCGGAAATTCGCCGACCCGCTTGACCAGCTTCTCGCGCGCCTGGCGATAGGCGATCAGGTCGGCAATCGAAACCTGCTTGAGATTGTGCTTCTGCGCGAAGGCCGACACCGCGGGCCCGCGCATCACCGTGCCGTCGTCGTTCATCAACTCGGAGAGCACGCCCACGGGCGGCACGCCGGCGAGATTGCACAAGTCGATGCAAGCCTCGGTGTGGCCCGAGCGCATCAGCACGCCGCCCTCCTTGGCCACCAGTGGAAAGACATGGCCCGGCCGCACGAAGTCCGCCGCCCCGGCGTTGCCATTGGCGAGCGCGCGCACGGTATTGGTACGCTCCTCGGCCGAGATGCCGGTGGTTAGTCCGTGGCGCACATCGACCGTGACGGTGAAGGCGGTGCCGAGCGGCGCGTCGTTCGCCGCCACCATCGGATCGAGGCGCAGGCGCCGCGCATCGTCCGCCGACATCGGCGCGCAGACAATGCCGGAGGTATGCCGGATGATGAACGCCATCTTCTCGGGCGTACACATCGACGCCGCAATGAAAAGGTCGCCCTCATTCTCGCGGTCGTCGTCGTCGGTGACGACGACAAGCTCGCCGCGCGCAAAGGCGGCAATAACGGCATCGACGCGTTGGTGAGTTTCAATCACGCACTGTCCTTCGCGCTCATTTCTTGAACGGCCATGCCGGGCTTTCGCCGACCTGTCCGCGATGACGCAAATAGTGGTCGGCGATCACGCACGCCATCATGGCTTCGCCGATCGGCACCGCGCGAATCCCGACGCACGGATCGTGGCGTCCCTTGGTGACGACGTCGGTTTCTTCGCCGTGGCGGGTCACAGTCTTGCGCGGGGTGAGGATCGACGAGGTCGGCTTGACCGCGAAGCGCGCCACCACCGGCTGACCGGTCGAGATTCCGCCAAGGATCCCGCCGGCGTTGTTGGAGAGAAAGCGCGGCTTGCCGTCGTTACCCATGCGCATCTCGTCGGCGTTCGCCTCGCCGGACAGTTCCGCCGCCGCAAAGCCCGCGCCGATCTCGACGCCCTTGACCGCGTTGATGCCCATCAGCGCGGCGGCTAGATCGCCGTCGAGCTTGCCGTACACGGGCGCGCCGAGCCCCACCGGCACGCCCTCGGCGACGACCTCTATCACCGCACCGGCCGACGAGCCCTTCTTGCGCACCTCATGAAGATAGGTGGCGAACGTCTCGGCCGCCTTGGCGTCCGGACAGAAGAACGGATTCTCGCCGACCTGCGCCCAGTCCCAGCGCGCGCGGTCCACCTTGTGCGGCCCGATCTGGATCAGCGCGGCGCGCACGCTCAGGCCCGGGACGATCTTGCGTGCGATGGCGCCGGCCGCAACCCGCATAGCGGTTTCCCGCGCCGAGGCGCGGCCGCCGCCGCGGTAGTCGTGCAGGCCGTATTTAGCGTCATAGGTGAAGCCGGCATGGCCGGGCCGATAGGTGTCCTTGATCGCGGAGTAATCCTTGGAGCGCTGGTCCACGTTCTCGATCAGCAGAGCGATCGGCGTCCCGGTGGTGACCTGCGCACCTGTTGCCTCGTCTGGGAAAACGCCGGACAGGATTTTGACCGTGTCCGGTTCCTGCCGCTGGGTGGTGAACCGCGACTGGCCGGGACGCCGCTTGTCCAGAAACGGCTGGATGTCGGCCTCGGTCAGCGGAATGCGCGGTGGACAACCGTCCACGACACAGCCGATCGCGACCCCGTGACTTTCGCCGAAGGTCGTGACCCGGAACATATGGCCGAAGGTATTGAATGACATGGAAGTTCTGCTCGCGTGGTGTGGTAGCCCGCGTGCGGTCGCCGGTCAAAGAAGCCGACGCTGCATTGCACACGAAGTGAACGCCCATTCAGCCGCCTGAATTTTTGTTAATGAGAAGCTGAACGGCTATTAAGCTTCTGATATATCACAGTTTTTTCCATTTTTCGCTTGCGACAATTCGCTCGCCATGCCATCTTGTTTGTACGGCAGGCGAGATGGGCCCAGGCGAAAGTCCGAAGCTCCGAACCCTACCGAAAATGGAAACACCAACCTCAAGGATGGATGTCATGGCCAAGGCGAAGAAGAAGAAGAAGGCTGCGAAGAAGTAACAACGCCGGCTGCGTTCGCAGCCCGTTGTTTACTTGCAGTTCTTTGCGAGTCACCCACGCGGGATCTCGCCCGAGCGGCTGGATGAAAATCCGGCCGCTCTGCGTTTGTGGGACGTTCTCGTTTGTGGGCGCTCTTACGGGTGCTGCGTCATGCCGCCGGCGGCGAACACGTAGAGGCAGCCCTGCCCGATGTCGCCCAGCGACGCGGTTTCCTTCGGCTCGATTCCGAGATGCGCGATCAGCGCGCGGCAGACGCCGCCGTGGGCGGCCACCACCGTGTCGCGCTCGATGCTCTCGTACCAGTCGCGGACCCGGACGACGAGCTGCTCGTAGCTTTCGCCCTCGGGCAGCACGAAGCCCCACTTGTCTTTTTCGCGCGCCGCCAGGGATTGCGCCTCGCGCAGCTGCAATTCCTCGTAGGTGTAGCCCTCCCAGCGGCCGAACGACATTTCCATCAGCCGCGGATCGATGCGGTAATCGTTGGGCGGCAGGCCAAGGCCGGTGCGCATCAGCTCCATGGTATCGCGAGCGCGCCCCAGCGGGCTCGACACGTAGTCGAGGTCCGCCGCGCGCAGGTTGTCGCGTGCGAACAGATCGCGCAGGATCGTGCCGCATTGCGCGGCCTGGATGCGGCCAAGCGCATTGAGCGGGATGTCGCGCTGCCCCTGCAGCCGGCGCTCCGCATTCCAATCGGTCTGGCCGTGACGGGCAAAGTAGATGATGGGCCGGGGCATGATCTCGAGTTAAGCCCTACCCTTCGTCCTTGCTGACGGCGATGTCGGGCGCGTCCGGATGCTTCATGCCGATGATGTTGTAGCCGGAATCGACATGATGCACTTCGCCGGTCACGGCGCGCGACATATCGGACAGCAGATAGATCGCCGCGTCGCCCACCTCTTCGAGGGTCACGTTGCGCCGCAGCGGCGCATTGTGCTCGCTCCACCGCATCATGTAACGGAAGTCGGCAACGCCGGCCGCCGACAAGGTCTTCATTGGTCCGGATGACAGCGCGTTGACGCGGATTTTCTTGGTGCCCAAGTCAGCCGCCATGTAACGCACCGACGCCTCGAGCGCGGCCTTGGCGACGCCCATCGCGTTGTAGTGCGGCACCCATTTCTCGGCCCCGTAATAGGTGAGCGTGAGCAGCGAGCCGCCGCCCGGCATCAGCTTTTCGGCGCGCTGCGCCAGCGCGGTGAACGAATAGCAGGACACCAGCATGGTGCTGACGAAGTTATCCTGCGTGGTGTCGACGTAGCGGCCGTCGAGCTGGCCGCGGTCGGAAAACGCGATGGCGTGGACCATGAAGTCGATCGAGCCCCACGACTTCTGCGCCGCCGCGAAAGCGGCGTCGATCGTCGCGGGCTCGCTGACGTCGCAATGGCCAAGCAGCAGCGCGCCGATCTCGGCGGCGAGCGGCTCGACGCGTTTGCGCAACGCATCGCCCTGATAGGTCAGACCGACGTCGGCGCCCTGGGCGCGGCAGGCCTTGGCGATGCCCCAGGC
>JBEVIJ010000079.1:0-7441 GCA_040510745.1 Xanthobacteraceae bacterium | reverse complement strand
TCCGGCTGGCCGCGCAAGGCCACGGCACGGTCGTGCCGCCCGCCGGCCACCGCCGGCGTATCGAGCAATATTTCGATCCAATTCCGTTCTGGTATCCGGCGTTCGATGGCGCGGATGGCAGGGCGTTCCCGTTCTCGGCCGTCACGCAGCGGCCGATGCACTTCTATCATTCGTGGGGCTCGCACAACGGCTGGCTGCGCCAGATCACGGCGGAAAACTGCCTCTACATGCACCATGATCGGGCGCGGCAGCTCGGCATTGCCGATGGCGACTGGGTCTGGATCAAGAGCGCGATCGGGCGCGTCAAAGGCCGCGTGCGGCTGATGGACGGCGTCAATCCGGATACGGTATGGACCTGGAACGCGATCGGCCGCCGCGGTGGCGCGGCCGCGCTCGATGTGGATGCGCCAGAGGCGACGCGCAGCTTCCTGCTCAATCACCTGATCACCGAGCTGCTTCCCGAACGAGAGGGCGGCTACCGCTTCTCCAACAGCGACCCAATCACCGGCCAGGCCGCGTGGTACGATCTGCGGGTAAGCATCGAGAGAGTCGCGGCGGGCGAAGCGCGTGAAACGTCGCCGCGGTTCGAACCGCTCAAGCCACCGGTTCCGGCGGAGAAAGAACTGGCGCCATGACCTCGCTCCCCGCCGCAACCGGAAAGAAACTCGGCCTGGTGATCGATCTCGACACCTGCGTCGGCTGCCACGCCTGCGCGACAAGCTGCAAAGAGTGGAACTCCACCGGCTATTCGGCGCCGCTGACCGACCAGGATGCCCACGGCCGCGATCCGCACGGCGCGTGGCTCAACCGCGTCCATTCCTACGAAGTAGGCGACGGCGGCCAGAGCCGCACGGTGCATTTCCCGCGCTCGTGCCTGCATTGCGAGACGCCGGCTTGCGTGACCGTGTGCCCGACCGGCGCGTCCTACAAGCGCGCGGACGACGGCATTGTGCTGGTCAACCCCGACACCTGCATCGGCTGCAAGCTGTGCTCCTGGGCGTGCCCGTACGGCGCGCGCGAATACGACTACGACGACGGCGTGATGAAGAAGTGCACGCTGTGCGTCGACCGTATCTACAACGAGACGATGGCGCCGGAGGACCGCGTTCCGGCCTGCGTGCGCGCCTGCCCGACCGGCGCGCGGCACTTCGGCGATCTCGGCGATCCGGCGAGCGCGGTGTCGCGTCTGGTCGCGGAGCGCGAAGGCTTCGATCTGCTGCCGGAGCTCGGATTCAAGCCGGTCAACAAATATCTGCCGCCGCGTGCGCGCAAGGATCACGCGGCGCCGAGCGCCGCACGCGAGCTGCCGATCAGTGCTGCGCCGGGCTCCAACGTCGACCGGTTCTTCGCCTGGGTCGACAAGACGCTGTCGCGCTGAACTCAGGCGCACGATGCATCCCGCCTATTCGGTCATCGTCTTCACCACGGCATCGGGCGCCGGCTATGGGCTGCTGATCTGGCTGTCGGCCGGCGTCGCGTCCGGCCTGCTGCCCCGTACCCCGATATTCGGCGCCATCGGATTGGGCCTGGCGCTTGGGCTGATCACCACTGGATTACTTTCGTCCATGGCGCACCTCGGCCGGCCGGAGCGGGCGTGGCGCGCCTTCTCGCAGTGGCGCACGTCCTACCTGTCGCGCGAGGGCATCGCGGCGCTCGCGACCTATGTTCCGGCCTGCGCACTCGGCGCCGGCTGGATCCTGGGCGCGATCACGGCGAATCAGACTGCGGCCGCGGCATGGCTCGCGGTCTGTTGCGCGCTGGTCACGCTCTATTGCACGGGAATGATCTATGCGTCGCTGCCGACCATCCGCGCCTGGCACCATCCGCTTGTCGCTCCGGTCTACATCGTGCTGGCGCTGGCAACCGGCGGCGTCCTGCTCTGTGTCCTGCTCGCCGCGTACGGCCGCGACCTTCGTATTGCCGCGGCGGTAACAATGCTGGCGCTGGCGGCGGGATGGATTCTGAAGGCGCGCTATTGGACCACGATCGACAGTGCCGAGCGGACACACACCGCCCAGGCCGCCACCGGCCTCGGCCATCTCGGCACGGTGCGCCCGCTCGATCCGCCGCACACGCAGCCGAATTTTGTCATGCGCGAGATGGGCTACCAGGTGGCGCGGCGCCATGCGGAGAAGCTGCGCAGGCTGTCCGTCGCGCTGCTGTTCCTGGTGCCGATCGCGCTGCTGCTCTGGCTGCTCACCCCGCTGCCCCCGTTCGCGCAGATCATTCTCGCCGTCATCGCGCTGGCGAGCGCTACTGCCGGCGTCCTCGCCGAACGCTGGCTGTTCTTCGCCGAAGCGGAGCACGTCGTGGTGCTCTATTATCGCGGCGGAACCGCATGACGTTGGAGCGCGTTCGATGAAGCGGGAAAAGATCGGCATTGCGGTGGTCGGCGCCGGGCGGATCGGGACACTGCGTGCGCGGCTCGCCGCCAAGCATCCGAGCGTGAGGTTCCTGGCGATCTCCGACAAGGATCCGGCGCGCGCCAAGGCGCTAGCGGAGCTGGCCGGTGCCGATTTCCACACCGGCAGCAACGAGGAAATCATCGCGCACCCTGACGTGACCGCGGTGATCGTCTCCACGCCGGAGCAGGAACACACCACGCCGATCCTGCAGGCGCTCAAGCTCGGCAAGCCGGTGCTGGTGGAGAAGCCGATCGGATTTTCGCTCTCCGAGGCCGACACCATTCTCGAAACCCTGCGCGAGACCAAGGGCGACCTGCGGGTCGGCTACAGCCGCCGGTACAAGGAATGCTTCCTGCGCGCCAAGGAGCAGATGCTGCAAGGCAGGCTCGGCACGGTCGTCGGCGGCACCGCGCGCGTGTACAATTCACGCGCCCAGGCGTTCTCGATCCTGAAGCGCGATCCGCACGCCACGCCGGTGCTCGACGTGCTGACCTACTACGTCGACCTGATGTGCTGGTTCCTCGAAGGCAACCGGCCGGTCGAAGTGGTGGCGCGCGGCCAGCACGGCATCTTCAAGGAGGCGGGCTACGGCGCGCACGACGTGACCTGGGCGATCGTCACCTTCGCCGATGGCGCGGTGATCAACTTCGGCGTCAGCTACGCACTGCCGGCCAACTATCCGACACTGGGGCAATCCGATCGTGTCGAACTGCTGGGCAAAGAAGGCACCATGATCATCGACGACGATCATCTCGATCACCTGCTCTACTCGGAAAAAGGCGTGCCGCACGCCTACGTGCCCAACCACGGCGTCAACATGGCGTTCCTCGGCAGCAACACAGCGGGTGACTGGGCGGTCGGCGACTTCTGGGGGCCACTCGGCAACGAGACACGCGCCTGGCTCGACCATCTGGTTACCGGCGCGCCGACCGTGCACACCACCCCGGAGCAGGCGCGCATCAATCTGGAAGCCACGATCGCAATCGAGCGCGCGGTGGCGACCGGCCAGTCGGTGCGGCTGCCGCTGCAGTCGGAGTACTAGCTTGCTGCCACGCGCGTGATCGCCGGGGGCGGCGCGTCAACGCGCTTCTTGTGCGGCGCGTCGGGGCGCCAGCCGATCACAGCCAGCATGACGAAGAAGCCAATCACGTAGGCGACGGCCACGTGCCAGCCGTGGCGCAGCCAGAGCCCGACCGACTTCGCCTCCGGATACATATTCGACAGCGCGACGCCGGCCGACGATCCGAACCAGATCATCGAGCCCCCGAAGCCGACCGCATAGGCGAGGAAGCCCCAGTCGTAGCCGCCCTGCTTCAGCGCGAGCGCGGTGAGCGGAATGTTGTCGAACACCGCGGACACGAAGCCGAGACCCAGCGCCGTCTGCCACGACGCCAGCGGTAGCTGCTCGACCGGCATCATCGAAGCGCAGGTCACGAGCGCGAGCAGGAAGATCGTGCCCTTGAAGGTTTCCGGCATCACCTCCCAATCGGGCCGGCGCAGCGGCGCGGTGACGACGATGACGAGCCAAACCGCCAGCCCGATCACCGGAACAATATCGAGCAAGGTGGGAAATTTCAGGTTTGCAGTGACGTTCGCCAAAATGGCGACGACCAGTATCGCCGCGACGATGAACACGCGCGACCAATCGGTATCCAAGCCTCGCGGTGCATCCTTTATGATCGGCGAATAGCGATGCTGTTGAAAGGCGGCCGGAATGCCAAACACGACGATGGCGACGCTCGCCGCGATGAAGGCTTCCATCACGCTGAGCGGACTGACGCCGTCGATCCACATCATGGTCGTTGTCGTGTCGCCGACCACGCTCCCGGAACCGCCGGCGTTCGAGGCCGCGACGATCGCGGCGAGATAACCGATGTGCACTTTGCCTCGAAACACGTGCCGAGCCATCGTGCCGCCGATCAAGGCCGCCGCGATGTTGTCGAGAAAGCTGGAGATGACGGCGACGACGACGAGCAGCGCGAAGGCGCCCTTCCAATCGTCAGGCAAATAACCGGGCATCTGCTCCGGGATCCGGCTTTTCTCGAAGTGACGCGACAGCAGCGCGAAGCCCATCAGCAGCAGGAACAGGTTGGCGAGAATGACCGACTCATGCTGCATGTGCAGCGCTAGGCCGCCGAGTCCCGCACCGAACTTGAATCCGGTGAAGACGACCTTATAGAGCGTGACCGCGGCAAGCCCCGTGAGCGCCACCTCCAGCGTGCGGCTATGAAATACCGCGACGCCGAGCAGCGTCAGAGCAAACAGGATGAAGTCGATGGGAATGCCGAGGATATAATGCAACTGAACCGGTGACGCCGCCGGGGCCGCCAACGCCTCACCCGTCATTGCCAGAATCGCCAGCCCGCAGACCGGCGCGACCATCCGCAGCATCTCATCCCCCACCCTAACAATTGCCCGCAGACCCTGACTGCCCGCATACTCAATGGCAATACGACGAAGTGCGGCATGTGCGCCGGGAAAGGCCGCGCCGCTATTCCGTTCCGTAGGCGCGGTTTCCGGCGTCTCCCAGACCCGGGACGATGAACGCCTGCTCGTTGAGATGATCGTCGATCGCCGCGGTCCACACCGGAACGTCGGGGTGAATGCCGCGCAGACGCTCGAGTCCTTCGGGCGCAGCGATCATGCACACCATTCGGATGCTGCGCGCGCCGCGCTCCTTGAGGCGATCGACCGCCGCCACGGCGGTGTTGGCGGTGGCAATCACCGGCGACACGACGATCGCCATACGCTCGGCGAGATCGGTCGGCGTCTTGAGATAGTACTCGACCGCGACCAGCGTGCCGGGATCGCGGTAGAGCCCGATGTGCGCGACCCGCGCGGCCGGAACCAGCTCCAGCATGCCGTCCACAAGGGCCAGGCCGGAGCGCAGGATCGGCGCAAACACCAGCTTTTTGCCGCCGATCTTGGGCGCCTTGATGCGTTTCAGAGGCGTCTCGATCTCCACCAAGTCGAGCGGCAGATCGCGCGTGACCTCGTAGCAAAGCAGCATGCCGAGCTCGCGGCACAGCTCGCGGAACGATTTAGTCGAAAGGTCCTTCTCGCGCAGCAGCGTCAGCTTGTGCTGCACCAGCGGATGCCCGACGACCGTGACGCCTTCCATCATACCCTCCCCGCTCAAAACACCGTGCCGTCGCTGACGATCTTCAGCGGCGGCGAGCCATCGGCACGCAGCCGCGCGGCCGCGATCCGGCCGGCCGTCCAGGTCCCGCCTTGAAGCACCTTCGCCAGCGGCAGCGACCGGCGATCCTTGCCAAGCTCGGCGCGGACCACATCGGCCAGCCGGTCCAGCAGCGCGACCGTGAGCGCCCGCCATTCCACCACGAGCTCGGAGTCGACGGCGTGCTGGCGATCCACTGCGCGCTCATCGCGCGGCGTCAGAACGCCTGTGTCGATGAAAAGCCCGCCGTTGCGGTACTCCGCCAGGCCGGTCAGCCCGTCGATGTCGGTGACATCGATGCCGGCCTCCTGCAACGGCTCGATCAGCGAGTAGGCGAGCCATTGCGACAGCTTGTGCAACGGCACCAGCCCGTCGGTTTCGTCACCCACGATCAGCGCCGGATGACGCCAGCAATCGCCGAGCGCGATCCCATCGAGCGTCAGTCGCGACGGCCAGATCGGCCCCAAATGCGTCAGCAATTCCGACAGGATGGTGGGAGCGGCAATGCTGTTCCCCCGCGCGAGTGAAGCGAGATGATCGAAGAATCCGCCGGGACGCGGCTCGTCTTCGCGCGCGAAGATCGCCGGCGCGTTCATCACCGTTCTGCCGAGCCGCTGCAGCAAAGCGCGGCGGCCTTCAGCTCCCAGCAACGGGTTTTCGGCGGAGACTTGAAAACCGCCGAGCAGCGATTGCTCCGAAAGCTCAGCCAGCGCACTGCTGTCGGCCCTCAGGGCATCGGTCGGACAGGCCGAAAACGCCCCGTCGCAAAACATGGCGAGACTCGCCAGCGCAAGCCCTTCGGAGCGGCCGATGGCCCGGCCGCTTTCGGCATCGTTGAAACGCCAGCCCGGTCCGGCGCCCGCGTCGAGCAGCACACTGACGATGGCCAGATCGAAAGCGGCGCGCGCACGGGCCGCAGCATCGGACCACTTGTGCTGGCGGGCGATGGCCGCCCAGCGATCAACGCCGCCCATCTCGAAATGACGCCAGCGCGAATGAAACGGAACGTCGAGAGAAGGATACGCCTCGCACGTGGTTGCGATCACGAGGCGGGCCGCATCATCGAGACGCGGCAGCTTCACCCGAAAATTCGGTAGCCGATCTCCCAGCGACAGCAAACGGTGAGCCCGCTCTCTGACGGCAGCGGCATTCAGCAGCGACTTCGCGGCAGCCTGATAGCCCACGATCAATACTTCTCGAGCGGCCGGCCGGATGTGTTCTTGAGATCCTCGGGCTTCTGCGGCTGTGGCGTGTAATAGCCGGCAGCCTTTTTCGCCTCGATTTCGACGTGTGCGTCCGGCGGCACCAGATCGTCCGGAATGGGAACGCGCTCGACGATCTCGATGCCCTGGCCCACCAGCGCGTCGTGCTTCATATCGCTCATCGAAACGAAGCGGTCGATCCGGCGAACGCCAAGCCAATGCAGCACGTCCGGCATGAGCTGCTGGAAACGCGCATCCTGTACACCGGCGACGCACTCGGTGCGCTCGAAATAGGTCGCGGCCGCGTCGCCACCCTCCTGCCGCTTGCGCGCGTTGTAGACCAGAAACTTGGTCACCTCGCCGAGCGCGCGGCCTTCCTTGCGGTTGTAGATGATGATGCCGAACTCTCCCTGCTGGGCAGCGCGAGCGCATTCCTCAATGCCGTGGATCAGATACGGCCGGCAGGTGCAGATGTCCGAGCCGAACACGTCGGAGCCGTTGCACTCGTCGTGCACGCGGCAGGTGATCTTGGCGCGCGGATCGTTCAGCTTCGCGACGTCGCCGAACAGGTACACGGTGATGCCGCCGATCGGCGGTAGGAACACGCGGAGGTCCGGGCGGGTCACGAGTTCCGGGAACATGCCGGCGGTCTGCTC
>JBEVIJ010000078.1:0-4032 GCA_040510745.1 Xanthobacteraceae bacterium | reverse complement strand
ACGTTGCCGGTGAAGCCGCCGACCTTCACGAACGTCGGCGGCGCCGGCTGATCGATGATCCAGCGCGTCACCTGCACGCCATGCGGGGTGCGCTGCACCCGCACCGCCGCGTGCTCCACCAGCGCCATGTTGCCGATCGTGGTCTCGTGCACGAACGCGAGATGCGTGAGGTCGAGGAGGTTGTCGTTGACGAGCTGCCAGTTGCACTCCGCGTGCAGATAATCGGTCTTGGCGCCCCAGCTCGGATCATCCAGCCAGTGGTAGTCGACGATCTTCGAAGGATCGGCGAGCGCGGGATCGCCCATCCAGATCCAGAGCCACTTGTAGCGCTCGACCACCGGATAGGTTTTCACCTTCGCCGTCGGCGGGATCATGTCCTGGCCTGGCACGCGCACGCAGGCGCCGGTGCGGTTGAACCGCAAGCCATGATAGTGGCATTGCAGCACGTCGTCGCCGACCAGCTTGCCCATCGACAGCGGGAGGCGGCGATGCGGACAGCGGTCCTCCAGCGCAATTGGCGTGCCGTCGTCGGTGCGGAAGAATACCACCGGCTCGCCCAGGATGATGCGCCCGAACGGCTTGCGGCCGATCTCGCTGGCGGAGGCTGCGACGTACCAATAATTGCGCAAGAACATGGCGGCCTCGCGGTTTGGAGTCGTTCGAAAATACGGGGCGCGGGACCATGGGTCAATTCGCCCCATCCCGGCCTCATCCTAAGGAGCGGAGTGAGAGCCCGCTACAACATCTCCTTAATCGCGCGGATCACCTTGCGGTCGACGCTGATCATCTCGCCCTCCTGGGGCAACTTCATTTCCGCGCGCTCGGCTGCCGAAACGGCACGGCCCTGCACGATGACGCGCCCGTCACCCGTGAGATAGACCGACGATGCGGTGTCTTTGTCGTCCTTCCAGACCAGCTCGACACGGAATTTCAAAGCCATGCTTGACCTCGTTCGATCCGCACCGGATCACTCCGCCTTCAGACCGGCGAACTGAACCACCTTGCCCCACTTCTCGGTTTCGTCCGCAATCAGCTTGCCAAAGGCGGCAGGCGTACCGCCAAGCGGCGTACAGCCGAGTTCGACAAGCCGCGATCTCACCTTGGTGTCAGCGAGCGCGGCATTGATATCGCGGTTGAGCTTGTCGACCACCGTCGGCGGCGTGTCCTTGGGCGCCGCAACGCCGTACCACGCACTCGCCTCGTACCCCGGCACGGACTCGCCGACGGTCGGCAAATCCGGAAATTCCGGCAGCCGGCTCACCGTGGTCGCCGCCAGCGGCCGCAGCCGGCCCGCCTTGATGTACTCGATCGAGACTGGCGTGGTGACGAAATAGAGCTGCACCTGCCCGGCCAGCAGATCCGTCACCGCTTGCGCCGCACCGCGATAGGGCACGTGCTGCACGTGGACGCCCGTCATCATCTTGAACAGCTCGCCCGCGAGATGCGGCGTCGAGCCAACTCCGGACGATGCCATGTTGACCTTGCCGGGGTGCTCCTTCGCGTACGCCAGAAATTCAGGCACCGTCTTCACGGGCAAGGACGGATGAACCACCATCACGTTCGGAACCGCGGCGATGCCCACAACGGGAGCGGTGTCCCGGATAAAGTTGAAGCTCAGCTTCGGATAAAGGGAAGCGTTGATCGCGTTCGGCGTGCCGGCGAGCAGCACCGTGTAGCCGTCCGGTGTCGAGCGGATGACGCTTTCGGTTCCAAGATTGGTCCCGGCGCCTGGCCGCGTATCGATGATGAAAGGCTGGCCGAGCTGCTCGCTCAACCATTGCGTCACGATGCGCGACACGATGTCGGTGGTGCCGCCGGCGGCGAAGCCGAGCACCCAGCGCACCGGTTTGCTCGGAAACGACTGCAATTGGGCGCGCGCGACATGCGGCAACCCAGATGCCGCGCCGAATAGACCCAACGGAAGGCCCAGGACATCGCGTCGCCGCATCGCTTCCTCCCTTTGCTGCCGCCATTACAGCATCGCGGCGGCGGAATGGGAAATGCACGAAATAAAAAGCCCGCCGCCTTGCGGCAGCGGGCTGTGAGAGCCGATGAAACGCGGCTACTTCGTCAGAATCTCGTGATTGATCGCGAATTCCTCCGGCGGAGTCGGACCCCACACGTAGAACGAATCTTCCGGCGGATGGTCGGCGGCCTGCCAGTCGTAGTCGACCGGCACATAGTCGATGTCGGAGGAATATTCCGCGTAGGAGCCCCACGGATCGCGCACGTAGTGGAAGAAGTTCGAGCCGAGCACATGGCGGCCGAGGCCCCAGCCCTTGGCGAAGCCCTTGTCCGCCATATGGCTGGCGCCGAGACCGATGTCGTTGATCGAGGCGACGTCCCAGCTCAGGTGATGCAGGCCCGGCCCGTCCGACTTCACGAATGCGATCATGTGATGGTCGCTGCCGTGGATGCCGTGCATGAAGGCAATCATGTCGCCGGAGCGATCCGACAGCCGCATGCCGAGCACGTCGCGATACCACGCGATGGTCTTCGGGATGTCGGTGGCGAACACCAAAACGTGCGCGAGCCGGCGCGGACTGACACGGGGCGCTTTGCTGCGGTTCGGCGCGTTCTGGATCTTCGGCTTGCCGCCGAATGCGTCGACCGCCGACTTCTCGTTCGGCGAGCTTTTCTCGGCGACGCGAATCTCGACCAGCATGCCGGACGGATCGCGCAGCCAGATGCCGTTCGACTCGAAGCCCTTCGGCGGATCAAGCCGATCGAGGCGCATCACCTGGATGCGAGCCTGGAATTTCGGCATGTCCTCTTCGTAAGCGCCGAACGAAACGAACTGCATCTTCTTGCGCGGGCCTTCCGACACTGAGCCCCATTTGTGCCAGTGGCCGTGGGTGTAGAGCGAGATCGAGCCGTTCTCTTCCTTCAGGTTGAGGCCGAAGTCGCCGTAGAACTTCTCGGCCTGGGCGAGATCGGGAACCATGAAGTTGAAGGCGTCGAGCGAGTGGACGCCGAGCTCGCCGGGGCGCTTCTGCACCGGCTGGGCCATCGAGCGGATCTGGGTCATGGCGGGCTCCTTGGGATTGCGGTGCGCGGGCGAACCGCGCTGTCTTTGGCCTGAAAATATGCGGTACGAGAGCGAAGCGCAACGCTATCACGCCTGCGTTTTCTGCCCACCAATCAGGTATCGCGCGACTTCTTCAAATGCTCGAAAACCTTCTTCCGCAGCACGGCCTGCTCCTCCGCGCTCCATTTGCGGAAGCCCTCACCCGACTTGAAGCCAAGCTTGCCGTCCTTGACCAGCTTTTCGAGATAGGGCGACGCGCCGGGGCGGCTGTCGATTGCCGGCAGCACTGTCTGGTGAATGGCGAGCGACAGATCGGTGCCCACCAGGTCGGCATTCTCCAATGGGCCGAGCACCGCCAGCCGACGCCCGAACGACGCCTTGATCACGGCATCGACCGTCTCGGCGTCGCAGATGCCGTTCTCGACCAGCGACACCGCCTCGCGCCACAGCGCATGTTGCAACCGGTTCCCAATGAAGCCTGGCACGTCCTTCTTTACATGCGCGGGCTTCTTCCCTGCGTCGGCGTGCAGCTTCATGGTGAAGTCGATCGCGCCCGGCGACGTCCACTGCGTGCCGATCACCTCGACCAGCGGCACCAGGAACGGCGGGTTCCACCAATGCGTGCCGAGCGCGCGCGCGCGATTCCTGAGACCCTGCATGATCTCGGTGATCGGCATCACCGAGGTGTTGCTGGCGAGGATGGTGTCCGGCCGCACGTGCCGCTCGATCTCGCCGAACAATTTCTGCTTGAGCGGCATATCCTCGAGCACGGCCTCGACCACATAATCGGCGTCGCGCACGCAATCGGCCATTGCGGCGACCGGCGTGATGCGCGCCACGGCGTTCTCGTCATCCCCTAGATCGCGCAGGTTCGCCGCGACGCGCTGCTTCACGGTGTCGAGGTTCGGCGTGTGCGAATCCGTGATGGTGACATCGTGCCCGGCGAGCGCGAACACCTGCGCGATGCCGTGACCCATCAGGCCCGCGCCGACAACGGCGATGCG
>JBEVIJ010000077.1:0-6962 GCA_040510745.1 Xanthobacteraceae bacterium | reverse complement strand
GGAGATCGCCGCCGCCGTGGTCTATCTCGCAAGCGACGGCGCGGCGGCGGTGACCGGCCACACGCTGCCGGTCGACGGCGGCGTGACGGTGATTTAGCGCGATCTCTCCGCTCATTCCCGCGCAAGCGGGAATCCAGAGTCACAACTTCGATTCTGCTTTGTAGCCCTGGGTCCCCGCATCCGCGCGGGCGAGCGGCTCAATTGGGTTCCGCGAACACCGTGCAGTTCTCCGGCCTGATGGTCACTTCGACCATGTCCCCCGCCTGGACGCCGATCGGCGCCTGAAGCGAGCGCAGCTCGACCCCGTCGAGATCGAGCACGTATTCTTCCTCGGCGCCAAGGAAAGAAGCCGCCCGCACCTCGCCGATCATCGCGCCGTGGCGCGCCGTGCCTCCGGGCGCAAGCTTGCGGATCGAGACATGCTCCTTGCGGATGCAGGCCAGCACCGATGCCCCAGGCGCAATCGGGCGCTCGTCTCCAATCAATCCGCGCAACGTCAGCCGGTCGGACAGCGCAACCTCGGCGTAGCAGAGCCCGGTCTGCAGATCGCTGGTGCGGATCGCCCGGCCGCCCCGCACGTTGAGCCCGAGGAAGCGCGCGACGAACGGCGTGCGCGGCCGGAACGAAACGTCGCGCGGAGCGCCCTCCGTTTCGACCTTGCCGCGATTCATCAGCACCACGTTCTCGGCAAGCGCGAACGCCTCAGCCTGGTCGTGGGTCACATAGATCGCCGTGAAGCCAAGCCGGTTCTGCAGGATTTTCAGCTCGATCCGCATCTGGTCGCGCAACTGGGAATCGAGGCTCGACATCGGCTCGTCGAACAACACAAGCCGCGGCTCGTAAACCAACGCGCGGGCAAGCGCGACGCGCTGCTGCTGGCCGCCGGAAAGCTGCGCCGCCGGCTTGTCGTGCCACGCCGTAAGGCCGACGATCTCGAGAATGCGGGCGACGCGGTCGCGCTGCTCGCTCAGCGGACGCTTGCGAACCTTCAGCGGGAAGCCGACGTTCTGCTCGACCGTCATGTGCGGCCACACCGCATAGGACTGGAACACCACGCCGAGCTCGCGCTGCTCCGGCTTGAGGTCGATGCCTTGCGCCGCGTCGAACGCCATGCGGCCGGCGATGGAGATATGGCCCCGGTCGGGCGTCTCGAGCCCGGCGATGCAGCGCAGGATCGTGGTCTTGCCGCAACCCGACGGCCCGAGCAAAGCAAGGGTATGTCCCTCGCCGACCGACAGCGAGATGTCGTCGACGGCGACGAGATCGCCGAACCGCTTGGCCAGGTTGCGGACCGAGACGAAGGGTTCACGCGATCCGTTGGTCGCCGTGGTCATCGTGTCCTGGGCGTTCGCGCCCAGCTCAAGCCGCCGCCGACTTGCCGATCGCCGCGTTGACGCGCGGCATCACCTGCTCGGCCATCAGCGTCATCGAGCGCTTCTCCAAAGCCGGATCGGCCCAGTCCACGCCCGCATAGACCATCTCGCCGAAATCGCCGACCTCCTCGCGCAGCGCCAGGATCCGGTCGACGACCTTGTTCGGTGAGCCTGTGATCATGCAGTGGTCGAGCACGTAATCGAGCGTGATCTCGTCGTCCGGCTGATCCTTGTGGCTCTTGAACACGTAGAGCCGCTTGCCGCGCTTCATCTTGGAATACATCTGGTGCCAGTAGAAGCGATACGGGCTGTTCTCATCCTCGCGGCCGTACCGCACGGCGGTCTTGTCGTCGTCGGCGACGCAAATGGTGCGTGCGATGCGCCAATCCGAAACCTTCGGCTCGACACCGGCCTCGGCCTTGCCCTTGCTGTAATTCTGCCAGTGCGACTTGAGGTGCACCGACAGCAGGAAGTTCGCCGACAGCGGATGGAAGTCGCGGCGGCCCATGTGGACGACGCCCGGCGAAAACGGCGCCACCACCGTGCCGACGATTTCCGGCCGAGGCTTCTGGAACGGCTTGCCGAGGTAGCCGATGCCGAGCGGCTTATCGATGGTGCGGCTGGTCGACACCTTGTACCGGTTGTCGGGGAAGTCGATGTCGTACGGCGGATCGCGCTCCCAGATCGCCAGGATGACGTCGATCGACTCGGCGAACATCTTGTTGCGGTCCTGCTCCAGGATGCCGAGCGCCTCGGCGTCGGAAGTCAGCGCGCCGGGGCTCACGCCGAAGATGAAGCGGCCCTGCGACATATGATCGAACATCGCCGCATGCTGGGCCACCAGCACCGGATGCATGTGCGACAGGTTCGAGGTGCCGGTGGCGAGCTTGATGGTCTTGGTCTCCGGGATCAGCGTACCGAGAAATATCATGCTGTTGGTGATGGTCTCGCAGCCGTCGGTGAGATGCTCTCCCACGAACGCATCGTAGAAGCCGAGCCGGTCGGCGAGGATGACCGCCTCGCGGTCTTCACGCAGCGATTGCGCCCAGTCCTTGTGCAGCGGGTGCACCGGCATGGTGAAGTAGCCCAGTCTCATTTCTCGATCTCCGATTCTCTAAGCCGTCATTCCGGGGCGCGAGCGTAGCGAGCGAACCCGGAATCCATAACCACCACCGGGAGTATGGATTCCGGTCCGGCCTGCGGCCGTCCCGGAATGACAGTGCACCCAACAACCTGTTACCCTTTACTACCTTACAGTGGGCTTTCGCCCAAGAGCGTTTCCGGCATGAAATCAATGCGCTTTCCAGCACTGGCCTTTGCGTTTGCCCTGATTTTCAATTCCGCAAACGCCGCTGAGCTGACCCTGGTGCGGCTCAACACCTTCCCGACCGCGCGGTCACTGCCGTTCTTCGTCGGCGTGGAAAAAGGCATCTTCGCCAAGCACGGCATCAAGCTGGAGTTCGAATTCACCGAAAACTCGAAGGCCCAGCGCTCCGGCCTCGCCAGCGGCAAGTTTGAGATCGTGCATTCCGCGGTCGACAACGCGCTCGCCATGATCGAGGTCGCCAAGGTGGATGTGGTGATTGTCTCCGGCGGCGACGGCGGCACCAATGAATTTATCGTCGGCAAGGGCCTCAACTCATACGAAGAGATCCGTGGCAAGGCGCTGGTGACCGACGCGCCGAACACCGCCTACGCGGTGCAGGCGAAGAAGATCCTGGCGCGCCACGGCCTGAAGGACGGCGTCGACTATCGCATCAATGCTGCCGGCGCCGGCCCCTTTCGCCTCAAGGCCATGCTCGAAGGCGGCGACAACGCCGCCGCGATCATGAACCTGCCGTTCTCGGCGCAGGCCATCGAGGCCGGCATGAAAAGCCTCGGCCGCACCGTCGACCTGCTCGGGCCATACCAGGCCGGCGGCGCGTTCGTGCTGCGCTCCTGGGCGCAGGCGAACGGCGACACGCTGGAGCGCTACCTTGCCGGCTACGTCGAGTCGCTGCGCTGGGTGCTGAACAAGAACAACCGCGACGAAGCCATCACGCTTCTCATGGCAAAGCGCGATCTCTCGCGCTCGCTCGCCACCCGCAGCTACGACCTGATGATCGAGCCAGGCTTCGGCTTCAATCCGGACGCCAAGCTCAACGCGGAAGGATTCGACAACGTGCTCAAGCTCCGCCAAGAGGTGGAAGGCGGCCCGCTGCCGAACCCAGCGAAGTATCTGGATCTGTCGTACTACGAGCGCGCGATGAAGCGATTGTCGCGCTGACCTTCACCCGTCATCGCCGGGCTTGTCCCGGCGATCCCGCTTATGTGGGGCACGTCGTAGCCTCTATGATCGGGATCACCGGGATACGCCGCTTCGCGGCGGCCCGGTGATGACACCGAGTAAGATGCAGGAACCCAATGCCCAACAACATGCTCGATGGCGCGCAGGTCATCGTCGATTACCTGATCCAGCAGAAGGTCCCCTACGCGTTCGGCCTGTGCGGCCACGGCAACATACAGTTCATCGACGCGCTGTTCGAGCGCCAGAGCGAGATCAAGACCATCTCGACGCACCACGAAAGCGTCTGCGGCTTCATGGCGGACGTTTATTACCGCGTGAAGGGGGAGCCGGTTGCGACCTTCACGTCCTGCGGTCCCGGTTCCGTGAACCTGCCGATTTCGCTCGCCACCGCCTATCTCGACGCGGTGCCGTTCCTGGCCGTCACCGGCAACGTGCCGACCAGCCAGTTCGGCCGTGGCGCATTCCAGGAATTGCATCGCCACTATCAGGCCGACTTCCCCTCCACGGTCCGCAGCATCTGCAAACGGGTCTATCAGCCGACCCGTGGCGAGCAGGTACCGATGATGGTGCGGCAGGCCTGGAAGACGATGGTCACCGGACGTCCCGGTCCGGTCGTGCTGGACGTGCCGTTCGACGTGTTCGAGGAGGCTGCCGCCGAAGAGCCGCCGAAGGCGCAGGAGTGGAGCAACAACATCTCGTCGCGTTGCGGCGCCGATCCGGAAGGCGTCGTGAAGGCCGTCGACATGCTGCTGAACGCCGAGCGGCCGGTAATCCTGATCGGCCAGGGCGTGAAGTATGCGCGCGCGACCGACGAGCTGCTCGCGCTCGCCGAGAAGCTCCAGATTCCGGTGGCGCATTCGATGTGCGGCATAGGAGGTATCGATACGCTGCACCCGCTGTCGCTCGGCCTTGTGTCGCGCGCCGGCGCGTTGCAGGCGAACAGCGCGACGCGCCAAGCCGATGTGCTCCTTGCACTGGGAGTGAGTTTTGACGACCGCACCTCGTCGTCGTGGATCCCCGGTTACTCGTTCACCATCCCGCCGACCAGGCTGATTCACGTCGACATCGATCCGGAGGAGATCGGGCGCAACTATCCGGTCGCGCTCGGCCTGATGGCGGACGTGCGAACCTTCCTGCGGCAGGTGCTGGCGGAGCTCGACCGGCGCAAGTCGCTCGATGCCGCCGCATCGGCACGCGCCAGGTGGCTCAAGCAGATCGACGGCTGGCGCAAGGAATGGGAAGCCTACATCGCACCGGGCTTCAAGGACGATTCGACGCCGATCAATCCGCAGCGCGCCGCCTTCGAGATCGACCAAGCGATGCCTGCCGACTCGATCATCGTCAGCGACATCGGCGTGCACCACAATTGGCTGCTGCAATACTGCAAGCCGCGGCGTCCGGATTCTCAGGTCGGCTGCATGGGCTTCGGCGCGATGGGCTTTGGCGTTGCCGGCGTACTGGGTGCGAAGTTTGCGGCGCCCGACCGGCCGTGCGTGTCGGTGTCGGGCGACGGCGCTTTCTTCATGCACGCCAACGTGCTAGGCACCGCGGTCGAATACAATCTGCCGGTCGTCTGGGTGGTGTGGAACAACTACGCCTACGGCTCGATCCGCGGCTTGCAGCGCGGCTATCTCGGCGGCCGCGAGCTGGCCACCGACTTCAAGCACCCTGCGACCGGCGCGCCCTACAACCCCGACTTTGCGGCGATGGCGCGCTCGGCGGGCGTCGACGCCGTCAGCGTCGACAAGCCGCGCGATCTCAACGACGCGGCGAAGATGGCGATCGCCGCCAACAAGCCGTTCCTGATCGACGCCAACATCGGCGGCGACCTGAACCCCGGCGGCGCCGGCGTCTGGGAGCTGCCCGGCACCGGCATCAGCAAGCCGACGATCGGCGGGCGGTATCAGCCGTAGCGAAATTTGCTACAAAGCACACCCCATACCCGTCATCCTGAGGTGCCCGCCATAGGCGGGCCTCGAAGGATGGACGGCCCGGACGTTGCAACAGCCCGGCCGCTCACCCTTCGAGGCTCGCTGCGCTCGCACCGCAGGGTGACGGATTGAAATTCAGGGAGTTGAAACAAAATGCCCGACCACATTGCCGAGGAAGCCAAGAACTTCAAGCTGCTCGGCCACGACCCGTCCGCCGCCTGGGGCGGCGGCTCGATCGTCGAGATCAACAAGGGCTACGCCTATGTCGGCGGCGTGGGGTCCGCGAGCTTCAACGGGCCGGAGGGCTTCACCGTCCACGACGTGCGCGACCCGCGCAATCCGAAGAAGGTCGCCGAGGTGAAATCGCCGCCCGGCGTGCACTCGCACAAGCTGCGCGTGGTCGACGGCGACATTCTGTATGTGAACTCGGAGCGACTCGGCGGCGAGAAGGGCCTCAACGCCCGCACCGGGCTTTTCATCTTCGACATCAGCAAGGGTGGCGAGCCGAAGCAGATCGGCTTCTACGACACGCCCGGCACCGGCCCGCACCGTTTCGGCGTCGACAACAAGCGCAAGCTGGCGTTCCTGCCGAACGACGCGCCGGGCTGGAACAAGCGCGTGATCTGGACACTCGACATCAAAAACCCGGAGCAGCCCGAGGTGATCAGCCAATGGGGCCTGCCGTGGATGAAGGCCGCCGACGGCATCGGCGAAGGCGGCTCCGCGCAGCCGCACGAGGAAGCCGTCACGCTGCACGGCCCGCCGATGATCCGCGGCAACCGCATGTACGCGGCGTGGTGGGGCGGCGGCATCTCGGTGATCGACTGCTCCGACCTGTCCAACATGAAGCTGGCCGGGCACCTGTCCTGGGCGCCGCCCTTCCCCGGCTCGAACCACACCTGCTGGCCGATCGGCGACAAGCCCTACCTCATCGTCACCGACGAGGCGCGCGCCAAGCAGAAGTACTGGGACGCGCAGTTCATGTGGGTGATCGACGCGCGCAAGGAGGACAAGCTCATCCCGATCGCGACGTTCATGCCGGACCGCGACAAGTACTACAACCGGCCCGGCCGCTACGGCGCGCACAACGTGCTGGAGCATATGCCGGCCGATGGACCGTGGAAGGACATCGTGTTCCTGACCTACTTCAACGCAGGCCTTCGCGCGGTGAATGTCAGCGATCCGTTCCACCCGAAGGAGGTCGGCTGCTACGTGCCGGCGCTGGAAGGCGACCGGCCGGCGGTGCAGTCGAACGACATCGGCACCGACGAGCACGGCCGGCTGTATCTGATCGACCGCGCCGGCGCGGGAATGCATATTCTGGAATACACGGGCTAAGGCACGCTCTCGTGTCCCGGGCGCAGCGCAGCA
>JBEVIJ010000076.1:0-12461 GCA_040510745.1 Xanthobacteraceae bacterium | reverse complement strand
GACCCATCATATTCTGCTCCACGGTACGACAATCCATGGGGTGGAGCATTATCGGGACAAGTCGGGCAATCCGGTCGCCGGTCGCCCAGCCTCGCTGAGCTACTATTATATCGGCGGTCCGATCGCCGACAGTGTCGACGCGGCCCGCATCGGTCGCGGCGGCAACTTCGACCGTGTTGCGGTGGTTGGCCTCGGCACCGGGAGCATCTCGTGCCACAAGCGTGACGGCGAGCGCTGGACCTTCTTCGAGATCGATCCCGAAGTGATCCGTATCGCGCGCGATCCGAATTTCTTCCGCTACCTGACCAGTTGCGGCCAGCGCGACGAGATCGTGCTCGGCGACGCGCGTCTGACGCTGCTGGCGTCGCCGCACCGCTACGACCTGATCATGATCGACGCCTTCTCGTCGGACGCAATTCCGACCCATCTGCTGACCCGCGAGGCATTCGCCGGCTACCGTGCCCGCTTGTCGCCGAACGGCGTTCTCGCGATGCACGTCTCGAACCGGCACATGGAGCTGGCAAGCGTCGTCGCAGCGGTCGGTGCGGAGGAGGGCCTTGTGGCGTACTTCCGGCAGGACGATCAGGCCAACAACTTCCTCAAGGACTACCGTGCCAACGCGGAGGTTGTCGTGCTGGCGCAGTCGGTTGCTGCGCTCGGCGATCTACCGCAGCGGTACGGCTGGAAGAAGATTTCGCCACGCCGCGACGTGCCGGCGTGGACGGACGACTATTCCGACGTGCTGGGTGCGATCCTGCGGAAGAAATTCGACCGCTAGCCAGCGAAGCGTCCCAGCCGGAAGCGCGATATGTCGTGCCTTGTCGTGCCTTCGGTCGCGAGGTCGCCGAGGATTTCGCCGATCACCGGCGCGAACTTGAAGCCGTGGCCGGAGCAGGGCGACGCGACGATCACGTTGGGCGCGCCGGGCAGGGTGTCGATGATGAAGTCGTGGTCCGGCGTAACGGTATAGAGGCAGGTCTTGGCGGCGATCATTGGCCCGTTCGCGGCCGGAATATGGTCGGCGACCGCGGCGCGCATCAACGCTTCGTCCGCGGCAGAGATCGTGCGGTTGACCGTATCGGGATCGACGGTTTCGTCGGCGTGGTGATGCTTGGCGATCTTCACGCCCGCGCCGCCATGCGGCGGAAAACCGTAGTGCACGCCGTGCCGGCTTTCGAGAAGGAACACCGGAAAGCGATTGGCCTCGAACGGCGCCGCGTCCTGCGGCTGGAACCAGGCCTGGACCTGGCGCGTGACCCGCAGTTTCACCGGCAGTTCGGGAAGCAGCTTCGACACCCACGCTCCGGCGGCAACGATTAAGGTGCCGACTTCGATCGCGCCGCGCTCGGTTTCGATCCGCACGCTGCCCGCCGCCGGCTTGATAGCGCGTACCGTTTCCCCCGTCCGCACCTCCGCGCCTGCCGCCTCCGCCAGCGCGACCATCGCCTCGATCGACGGCTCGACTTCGAGGAAGCCGCCGTCGGGCTGCACGACGCCCGCGTAGTGGTCCGGAATGCGGAACGCCGGAAACCGCCGCATCACCTCCTTCGCGTCCAGCATCTCATACGGCAGCCCGTGCTCTCGCGATGCCCGCAGCGTCCCCGCTACCACCTCGCCGCCGGGCGGGCCGATCTCGGCGATCCCGGTGATATGGACCAGCGGACGCCCGCATTGCGCTTCGAGCTCTCGCCAGAGCTGAAAGGTCCGCCGCAACAGCGGCACGTAGGATGGATGCTCGAAATAGCCGAGCCGGATGATGCGCGTCTCGCCATGCGAGGAGCCCTTGTCATGGGCCGGCGTGAAGCGCTCGATGCCGACCGCGCGCACGCCGTGCCGCGCCAGATTGAACAGCGCCGCGCTGCCCATCGCGCCGAGCCCGATCACCGCCACGTCGAATGCCGCCATCAGAACCAACCCAATTGAGCGGGGCAACGCATCTGTCTAGAGTGGCGGCGTCCGGTCTGCCAAGGATTTTCGCCCGAGAATTTTGCCAGGATCTTTGCCAAGGATTTCGCAAATGCCGCGCACCCTCCGTCTGCAAGGCGACAGCAACGCCCATGACCGGCCCTGGCGGGTCGCGCTGGAGCGGGGGTTCTTCGCGGCCGAGGGCCTTCAGGTCGAATACCAGGAGGACAATCCGAAGGGTGTTGCCGGACGCGTGCAGGATTTCTCGCAGCGCTGGAAGGAGAGCCAGCTTCAGCACGGTGCGCTCGAGGTCTATCCGGTGTGCGAATGGGGCGCGATCGAACGCGTCCAGCAGCTCGGCGGCGGCAAGATCATCGGCCTCGACACCACCGTGCGCACCGGCGCCGTGATGGTGCGAAAGGACTCGAAGGTGCAGAGCCTTCAAGATCTGCGCAACGTGCCGATCGCCGTGACCTGGCACGCCGGCACCTTCTATGCGGCGGTCGAGGTCATGGAGGCGGCCGGCGTCCCGTTTACCGACATCAAGCTCGAACACGCCAACGACCGGCTCGATGCGTTGCTCAGCGGCCGAAACGAAGCGGCAGCGCTGATGGAGCCGCTGGTCAGCCGCGCTCTCGACGCTGGTTGCCGCAAGATCGCGGACCTGCGCTGGCGCGGCGGCATCGTCGCCGGCAACGACGTCGACGAGGCGACCGCGGCAAAGCTGCGCCGCGCGCTCAACCGCGCCGTCGAATGGCTGTGCGAAAACGAGGCGCTTTCGCGCGAAGAATTGCTGCGCGACCTCGAGCCGGAGCAGCGCAAGACCGGTCTCATGCCTGAGCTGACCGGCGTGCAGACCTACCAGCCGGCTGAATTCAAGGCGAAGGTCGACTGGATGCTCGACCGTGGCTTTCTCGCCAGCACGCCGGACTACAAGGACGTGGTGCGCGGCGGATGACGCGCCGCCTCGCGATTGCGGCCGGTCTGTACCTTGCGCTTGGCGTTTTGGCGCAAGCGCAGTCGTCGTTCGCGGAGCTAGCCCGCGCCGCCGGCATGCCGCAGGTGCCGGGCCTCACCATAGTTTACCTCGCGCCGCTCGGCGACCCGAAGCTCGCGCCCTGGACGAACATAATCGTCCACCAGACCGAGGGGCCGCCCGGCTCGGCCCACGCCATGGCCAAGCGCCAGGCCGCCAATCCGAAGGTGCGCGGCGTGACGCTCTGGGTCGAGACCGACGGCACGGTGTACTGGTCGGTGCCGGAGACCGCGATCCCACTGCACGGCGACGGCGCCAACCGCAACGACAACAAGTACATCCCTAATCTGACCACCTACCGCAACGTCATTCACACCAACTCGATCGGGGTCGAGTTCGTCGGCAATTTCCCCGACGTGCGAAAGCCCGCGTCCGAGCAGCAGGTGGCGGCCTGGCTGGTGTTGGTGACGTTTTTGCAGGAGCGCTACGGCATCCCGGTCGAGCGCGTCTATGCCCACAACTGGATCGACTACAAGGACCACCGTTATTGCGAGGGCTGCGACCTCGCGCAGCGCGCCCGCGCGCTCGGCTACGTTCCCGGCGATTCGAAAGCCGCCGGCGTTAAGGAACGCCTCACGCCAACCGGGCGTTAGTGTTCGCGGCGTGCCGGCCATTCCCACAAAAGCCGCAAACCTCGCCCCAGGAGTCTCCAATGCGACCGCTGTTCGCCATCGCTGTGACTCTTCTGGTTGTGAGCCAGTGGTCTGCCGATCGCGCTGGCGCGGAGGATACTCGACTGCCGAAGCAGCGTCCGGCGGGCGTCTCCGAGCGATCCGGCAAAGCCCCGGCTGCCAACGGCGCTCCATCCACCTCAATGTCACCCGCGCCTGCCCGTGAATTGCACGACGTGCCATTTGGCGATCCCACGCCCAACCCGTCGGCCTGCGACCTTCGCCTCAAGGAGCTTGCCGACTTCACCCCGCTCCCCGGTCTGGTCGGTCCCGGCGAATGTGGCGCCGCCGATGTGGTGCGGCTCGAAGCCGTCATCCTACGCGACCGCATCCGCGTGGTGCTCAACCCGCCCGCGGTGCTGCGCTGCCCGATGGCCGAAGCGCTGGCGCATTTCATGCGCAACGACGTGGCGCCCGCCGTGGCCGAGCTCGGCTCGCCGCTGGCCTCCCTCGTCAATTACGATTCCTACGATTGCCGTGGCCGCAACCGGGTCGCCGGCGCGAAAATCTCGGAGCACGGCAAGGGCAACGCCATCGACATCCGGGCGATCAAGCTGGCCAGCGGCACGGTTGTCGATTTTACCAGCCCGATCGTGGCGAAGGACTTTCGCGAGCGCGTGCGCGCCGCCGCCTGCGGCCGGTTCAGCACCGTGCTGGGGCCGGGATCGGACGGCTATCACGAGAGCCACGTTCATCTCGACCTCGCCGAACGCAGAGGCGGCTACAAGATGTGCCAGTGGGACGTGCGCGAGCCGCCGGTCGCCATGACGGTTCCGCTGCCGTTGCCGCGGCCCAGCACGCTGGCCGACCAGCCGGCCGAGAAGTAGCGCCTGCAATCTCGCAAAAGAAAACGGCGCCGGATTGCTCCGGCGCCGTTGCTCTTGAAACCTCTAGATCAGTTGGTCAGGCCGGATCCGCCGCCCCGCGCCATGCGCGGATTGTACGGCGAGTCGCCCTGGCCGGGCGCCAGCACCACCACTGTCGCGCCGACCTTGGTCCGGTTGTAGAGGTCTATCACGTCCTCGTTGGTCATCCGGATGCAGCCCGAGGAAATCGCCGAACCGATGAATTCCGGCTGGTTGGTGCCGTGAATGCGGTACAGCGTGTCCTTGTTGCCGGTGAAGAGATAAAGGCCGCGCGCGCCGAGCGGATTGTGCGGGCCCGGTGCGACGTGGTTCGGAATGTTGCCGAGGCGCTTCTTGATATCGGCGGTCGGCACCCAAGCCGGCCATTCTTCCTTGCGCTGTACCTTCGCGATCCCGGAGAAAGCCAGAGCTTCTTCGCCGACGGTCACGCCGTAGCGGATCGCCTTGCCCTTATCGAGCACGTAATAGAGATAGCGCGCATCGGAATCGACGACGATCGTGCCGGGCGCTTCTCTGCGGTGATAGTCGACGATGTGGCGCAGATACGGTTCAGGAATTTGCGCCTGCGCGTAGGGCGGATTGGCCAGCAGCTTGCGGTCGCGCGGCGTCAGGTTGGCGTCCGACGACGGCTCCGCGGTCTGCGAAACCATGCAGCCTGACAACGCAACACCGAGGCCCAGAAGGAGCACCGTCATCGCGTTCCTTCTGGCCGCCCTACGAAGAATTACCATGCCGCACCCTAGAGTCCCGTTCGAATCCAGCAAGTAACCGTAAAACCGCGAGTTTATCCAGTCACTACACCGCCCAGCGCATCCTGCTGTGAAACTGTTGCAGGAATGCCTCAGACGCGTGAATGGGGCGGGTTCGCCTGTCTCCCAACAGCTTGCCGCGAAGGCGTTAAGCAAGGGTTTACCATACCAAACATTTAATGCGGTTTCGCAATTGCTTGCCCAATCCCAGTTCTGGCACGGATTGCAGGGAAATATGGCCCCCAGGGCAGCCAATTGCCCCGATGAGACACGATTTGCCGCGCATTTCTGCCGCGATCCGCCGTCAGACAGAACCCCGAGGACGCCAAGACCAATGAAGCCAGTGGAGGAACACATGCCTAAGACTGTGGGCGCATGGCCCAGCCAAGAAGAGCGTCAGAGCACTGCCGAAGGGCGTCGTGAGACAGGCAATGAGACCAGCAACCTGACGGTCCGTTACGGCAAGATCGGGATTCCGGCGGTCGCCGCGGCGCTGCGCTACTGCGACGCCGGTAAGAACCCGGCCTACGCGCCGGTCGTGCCGCTCGCCAATCACCGACTGATGGAGAGGGCGGCCTGACAGGCCGTCGCTGCGGAGCCGCGAGCGGCTTCCTGAGACGATACTCAAGTGACAGTTTCGACGGCCGCGTTCACGCGCGGCCGTTTTCGTTTTGTCAGGCAAAAGCTTCTTGCGGGATCGCCGGGATCGGGCCAAGACTGCGCCCGGTCCACAGCGCGCCCGCCCCATGTTGAACGCCTACGTCCCGAACGGCTCATCGCTCGTGCGTCATACGGTTCCGCCGGACGGCGAGGTGCCGCAGAACGCGATTTGGTTCGATCTCGTCAACCCGGCACCCGGCGAAGACAAGCTGATCGAGCGGCGGCTCGGCATCGCCGTGCCGACTCGCGAGGAAATGCAGGAGATCGAGGTTTCCAGCCGCCTCTACGTGGAGCATCACGCGAGGTTCATGACCGCGACGCTGATGTGCAATTCCGACACGGCCGAGCCGAAGACCACGCCGGTCACGTTCATTCTGGCCGGCCACAAGCTCGTCACCGTGCGCTATGACGAGCCGCGCCCATTCCAGATGGTCGATCACCGGCTGGCGCGAAGCTGCCCCGCGGCGGCCACCGGCGAAACGATCTTGATGGACCTGCTCGATGCGGTGATCGACCGGGAAGCCGATCTGCTCGAGCGTATTGGGCTCGAGGTCGACGGGGTATCGCGCGACATCTTCGATCAGCACGGCAAGGGGCCGGCGCGGTCAAATTCCTACCAGACCATGCTCAAGGCGATCGGCAGCAAGGGAGACCTGACGTCGAAGGTGCGGGAAAGCCTGGTCTCGCTCGGACGCCTGCTGCTGTTCCTGGCCAACGAGGCGGAAGGGATGCGCTGGCCCAAGGATGTGCGCCAGCAACTCATTACCATGCAGCGCGATGCGCAGTCGCTGTCCGACCACGCCACCTATCTCAGCAACAAGATCACCTTCCTGCTCGATGCGCTGCTCGGTGTGGTGACGCTCGAGCAGAACAACGTCATCAAGATATTCTCGATCGCCGCGGTGGTGCTGCTTCCGCCCACGCTGGTGGCCACGATCTACGGCATGAATTTCAAGAACATGCCGGAGCTCGAGTGGCAATACGGCTATCCGCTCGCGCTTGGCATGATGCTGATCGCAGCGGTCGTGCCGTACTACGTTTTCAAGTGGAAGAAGTGGCTCTGAGCGTGATCGCGAAAAGCGGAAGTTGCGCGCAACAAGACGCGCCACGATTCGCTCGCCTCGGGTTCTACTGCGACTTTAGTCGTCCCTTACATTGCCGATTTGTAACGAGTCGGGGATTGCGGCCGCTGCCATAGTGCGCCGGGGCGCGCTCACGGCGAGACGGAACAGATGTCCAAGGATCAAGACAAGATCGAGCACCGGCGCGTTGAAGACAAGCCGGACCCTGGTTCGCGTGTTTTCATGCTGGCGGCAGGCGCATTGATGATCGCAGCAATCGCCTTCGGGCTGCTGAATACCTTCAACGTCATCCACATGTGAGTAGCCGGCGCGTGGCGGCCGGAGCGCTAACGCTTCGGCGTTTTCCGGACCGCCACCGCCGCGCCGTTCTCCAATCCGGCCAGGATAATTGGCATTCCTCCATTGTCCCGGACCACCGCGATTTCTGTGGTGATCCGGACAATCGCGACAACCGCGATGGCACTCGTGCGCCTCACACGTGCTGGCCGCCGTTGATGTGGATTTCGGCGCCGTTCACGTACGACCCGGTATCGGTGCACAGTACATAGATGATCTTGGCTACCTCGTCGGTGGTGCCGAGCCGGTGCAGCGGAATCTGCGGGATAATCGTCTCGGTGCCGGGCGACAGCATCGCGGTGTCGATCTCGCCGGGCGCGATGGCGTTGACGCGGATGCCGAGAGGCCCGAAGTCCGCCGCCATCTCGCGGGTGAGCGCCGCGAGCGCCGCCTTGGAGGTCGAATAGGCCGTGCCCGCGAACGGGTGCACCCGCGATCCCGCGATTGAGGTCACGTTCACCACCGAGCCCTTCGCCTTCTTGAGCTCTTCCACTAGGCCGCGCGCCAGCATGATCGGCGCGAAGAAGTTGACCTGGAACACCTGCTGCCAGACCGCGTGCGCGGTCTCAAGCGAGCTCATGCGCTTGCCGCCGTCGGCCTTGGGTGAGATCGCGGCGTTGTTGACCAGCGCATGAAGTTCGCCGTCGCTGAGGCGTTGCTTGATCTCGTCGATCGCATGTCCGGTGCTGGACGGATCGGACAGGTCGACCTGAATGTGGTCCTCCGGCCCCATCTCCCACGGACAGTTCTCCGGGAATGGATGGCGCGAGCAGGTGATGACGCGCCAGCCCGCGGCGGAAAACCGCTTCACCGTGGCATGACCGATGCCACGGCTTGCCCCGGTGAGGAGCAGCGTGCGGCGCGGGAGGTTGGTTGCGGTCGGCGGTGTCGCCATGGCTTGATTCTACCCTACGGGTAGAGCCGCGTCTTGTGCCACGGCGCGCCGCGCCCGGCGCGGCTGAACTGGATGCGCTCGTGCAGCCGGAACGGCCGGTCTTCCCAGAACTCGATTGTCATTGGAATAATTCTATAGCCGGTCCAGTGTGGCGGCCGCGGCACGCTGCCGACCGCGAACTTGGCGGTGTAGAGCGCCACCGCCTTCTCGAACGCGAGCCGGCTTTCCAGTGGCGTCGATTGCTTGCTGGCCCACGCGCCGATCTGGGAAAGCCGCGAGCGGCTGGCGAAATAGGCGTCAGCCTCGGCGTCCGGCACCCGCTCGACCGGCCCGCGCAGCCGCACCTGCCGGTTCCTCGACTTCCAGTGAAAAACCAGCGCCGCCTTCGGGTTGGCGTCGAGCTCGCGGCCCTTCGGGCTTTCGGTGTTGGTGTAGAACACCGCGCCCTGCACGTCGAAACCCTTGAGCAGCACCATCCGCACGTTGGGCAGGCCGTCGGCATCGACGGTGGCGAGCGCCATGGCGTTGGCATCGCTGGGTTCCCGGGCGGCGGCGTCCTCCATCCATGCGGCGAAAAGCCTGAAAGGCTCGTCGGCCACGGTGAAATCACCAGTCGTTAACCAGCTTGGATGTTCTATCGGGGGCGTATCGGGCATTGTATCCGGGGTATTCAGATGGCCGGCCCGGCCAGTATCGCGTCACGGCCGCCCACTTATAGTGGAACGTCTCCAGCAATCCTACGGCGCAACGTTCGCCGGCTGCCTGCTTTGGCGGCTGCGCTTTCGCTTGGGCTGCTGACCGGCGGCTGCGCGGTCTCCGGCATGTTCGGCTTCGGCAGGGACGACGCGATGGCGAAGGCCGAAACCACCGGCTCGATCCCGACCGGCAAGCTGTCGACCGGGCTGCCGCCGGAAGAGGACCTGATCCACGCGCGGTCCGCCATCACCGAAGTGCTCAGCATGGGCCGCCGGGATTTCAGCACGTCCTGGGAGAACACCAGGAGCGGCGCGCGCGGCACGGTGACGCCGATCGCCGCCCCGTACGACCTCGACGGCGCCCGCTGCCACGACTTCCTGGCGAGCTACATCAACGGCCGCGCCGAGACCTGGATGCGGGGCGAGGCCTGCCAGCAACCTCAGGGCAAGTGGGAGGTCAAAGTCCTGCGGCCCTGGAAGCGAACCTAGGCTATTTCTTGAGCCGTTTTCTGAGCCGTTTCTCAAGCCTTTTCTTGGGCCGTTTCTCTTGCACCTTCGCGGCGGCCGCGTTGCGATTGGTGGCGACTCCCACCACATTATGGCTGACTGAGGAAACGGCTTGGCATTCGCCCGGCTGCACGGATTTCATCGGAGTGGTTTCGATGCGCGACCCCTACGGCGTCCTGGGGGTGCCCAACAACGCGAGCGAGGCGGCGATCAAAAGCGCCTACCGCAAGCTCGCCAAAAAGCTGCACCCCGACGCCAACAAGGCGGACAAGAACGCGGCGTCGAAGTTCGCCGAACTCAACGCCGCCTACGAAATCGTCGGCGACGAGGACAAGCGCAAGGCGTTCGACCGCGGCGAGATCGATGCCGAAGGTAAGCCGCGCTTCCGCGGCTTCGAGGGCGCGGGGCAGGGCGGTCCGGGCGCCGGCGGCTTCGGCCGCGACAGCCATTTCGAAACCTTTACCTGGGGTCCGGACGGCGGCGTCCATCGCTCCGGCGGCCGCGGGCCCGGAGGCTTCGGCGGCGGCGGCATCGACGAAATCCTCAAAGGCATGTTCGGCGGCCGGCGCGGCGGGCAATTCGAGCCGGAGGATTTCGCCGAGCCGGCGGCGACGGGCCGCGACGTCACCGGCAGCGTGACCATCACGCTCCCCGAAGCGGCGACAGGCACGTCGCGCCGCGTGCAATTGCCGACCGGCAAGGAAATCGACGTCAAGATTCCGGCGGGTCTCGCCGACGGGCAGACCATCCGCTTGAAAGGTCAGGGCATGCCCGGCCCGCGCGGCCCGATGGGCGACGCGCTGATCACCGTGTCGATCGCACCGCATCCGGTGTTCCAGCGCGCCGGCGCCGATCTGCGGCTCGACCTGCCGGTCACGCTTTACGAGGCGGTGCTCGGTGCCAAGGTGCGGGTGCCGACCCTCGATGGCGCGATCGAGCTTGCGATCCCGGCCGGCACGTCGAGCGGGCGAACGCTTCGCATCAAGGGCAAGGGCTTGCCGGGCAAGGATGGCGCCGGCGATCTCTACGTCACCGCGCGCATCGTGCTTCCCGAGGGCGGCGATGCCGACCTCGAAGGGCTGATGAAGCGCTGGGTCGACCAGAAGCCTTACGATCCGCGCCGCGACATCAGCTGATTTTCGGTGCTGCGTCCGGGCGCAGGCACCGGCGGCGTGCGCGGGTCGAGCTGTTCGTAGAGCGCGCTGGCAATGCCCTTCAGTCGCGGCTTGTCGTCAGGTCCGCTCACCACCCAGCCGTAGCCGCCTTCGCTCCAGCGCAGCGCGCCGAACTTGCCGTCGATCTTGTAGCGGAACGACGTGCGCGCCTCATTGGTCTTGGATACGTAGATCGTGACGCGCTCGCCGTTGCCGCTTTCGTACATGAACAGCGCGGCAGGGCCGACCACGCCCGGTAGCAGACGGCCGCCCAGCAGCCTGAGGTCGAAGGCGGCGAGATCGGGCGCACGCAGCGTGGTGCCGACGCGCCGCGACAGCCACGGCAACAGGTGGTTCTCCTCCGCCTTGACCTCGATCGGGTGCCGCACTTCGCCGATATAGAGCCGGTGCGCGCCGATCGCCTCGTTGGCAAACATCTCCATCTCGCTTGGCGCCGCGGCGGACGCGCCGCGCGCCAGCCAGCCGGCCGCGCCACCGATCACGAAGGCGGCGATCGTTGCCGCCGCCGCGATCGCGACCCACGACCGCCGGCTGCGCGTGATGCGCTCAAGCGCCAGCCGCGCCGGCACCGGCTCGTTGACGATGTTGCCGTAGCGCGCGCGGACGGCGTCCGCATGCGCGCGCCAGATGCCGATCAGCGCCGCGTCGTCGGGATGCTTCGCGAGCCAGGTCTCGACCGCCTCTCGCCGCTCGGCAGGAAGCTCGCCGTCCACGTAGGCGTGGAGCTCGTCTTCCGTCATGGGTGAGTTGTTGTCGATCATCGTTCCACCTCGTTCATCACTTCACGCGGCGGAGCGCGGGGCGCTCGCCGTCGAGATAAGCCTTGATCTGCATGCGGGCTCGCGCGAGCCGCGACATCACCGTGCCGATCGGCACGCCCTGCACCTCCGCGATCTCGCGGTAGGTGAGGCCCTCCAAAACCACCAGCAGCAGCGCGGTGCGCTGTTCTTCGACTAGCAGGGCGAGCGCGCGCTCGATGTCGCGTCCGCCCGCCTCGGGGCCCGCGGCGTCGGCGGCGTCATCGTCCTGGAGCTGCGTGACGATCGGCCGGCGCGCCATCGAGCGCAGGCGATTGCGATTCAGGTTGGTGAGGATCGTATAGAGCCAGCTTCTCACCGCGCCGCCGTGAAACAGATGCTCGGAGCGCAACGCGCGCACCAGCGTGTCCTGCACCAGATCGTCCGCCGTCTCGGCGTCGCGCGTGAGCGCCCGTGCATAGCGCCGCAGCGCCGGAATCGCAGCCTCGATACTTTGCTGAAACGCGTTCACGCCGGGCTCCCGATCTGATCCATCCGTGTGCGCAGTCACGGTGCGCTCTCGATGGTACCGAATCCAATCGGCGTCACGACAATACCTCGATTGCAAGTGCTTCAGCACCAGAAACACCGGCATTTGCCGCGTATTCCATGCGTGGGCGGCGTCCCTGCACGCGCATTCCGGCACGCAAATCCGGGCCGTTGCGCGCGCTGTGCGCGCCGGATTTGGCTGCCTTGTCGCCCCGAAATGCCTATGTCATACGGGGCTTCCGGCCCCCACGGTCGCCGGGTCAGGAGCGCCATGCCGGAAGCTTCGGGTCTGATGCGCGGCAAGCGCGGCCTCGTGTTTGGCGTCGCCAACAGCCGCTCGCTCGCCTGGGGCATCGCCAAGGCCTGCCGCGGCCAGGGCGCCGAGGTCGGCCTGACCTACCAGGGCGACGCGCTGCGCAAGCGCGTCGAGCCCCTCGCCGCCGAGATCGGCGCGCAGGTTTTCGGCCACTGCGACGTTACCGACCCGCCCTCCGTGGACGCCGTGTTCGCTGCCGTACAGAGCGCCTGGGGCAGCATCGACTTCATGGTGCACGCCATCGCATTCTCCGACCGCGAGCAGCTCGACGGCCGCTTCGTC
>JBEVIJ010000075.1:0-63884 GCA_040510745.1 Xanthobacteraceae bacterium | reverse complement strand
ATCCAATCCTGATCCTGTTGCGGCAGGAAGGAAAGCGCGTTGCGCGCCATTGCGATCAGTTCGGGTAGCGGTTGCGGCGCGGCGGGGAAATTCGAGCCCCAAACGATGCGGTTGGCGCCGAATTGCTGGACCGCCTCGCCGAAGAACGTCTCCGGCGTGGCCTTGCCCTTCACTGATTGTTCCAGCGGCCGGTGCGTCAGCTTGAGATAGAGATTGGGATATTTTGCCAGCGCGAACAGCGGCGCGGCCGCCGCGTATGGCGGGCCGTCTGCGGCCTCGACGCGGGCGAAATGGTCGAGGATGATGCGGACCTTGGGGAAACGGTCCATTACGGTGGCGAGCAGCGGGGCGCCCTTGATCTGCATCTGCATGCAGACCGACAGGTCGTTGTCGGCAGCGAACTGCCATGCGGGAACGATGCAGGCTCCGCAAAGAACGTCTGCTGCTCAGGCTGCGTCGAGCCGGCGGTGAAGATGCGCATGCCGGTGAGACCCTTGCTCATCCAGTGCTTCATCTTCGCAACGGCATCCGGCGCGACGACGTCGACGGAGAACACGCCAGTGAAACGGTCGGGATGGGCCGCGACAGCCTTACTCACGTACGTGTTGTCGAACGCATAGGCCGACGAGGCCTGCACCAGGACGGCCTTGTCGACGCCGGCGGCGTCGATCGCCTCGATCATGTCCGGATAGTCGAGCGGATGCTCCGCCGACCACGCCGACTGCCGGCCGAACAGCGGCGCCAACGGATATTTTTGGGTGTCGGTGGCGATGACGTGGGTGTGGGTGTCGATGATCACTTCATCTCCTTTAACCAACCAGAAGGAGGATCATCGATGTCGGCCGCGGGAAGACCGCTGAAGTCTTGATCAGTCATCCAACTCGGTCGACTGTCACTGACAGTCAAATCTGGATATTTCTCTAAAATTTCCTTCTTAGTTCGAGCGCGAACACTGCCCCTAACTCCACCAGAGCCATACACGACTAGATAGTTCGTCTTCATAGTCAATCGCGATAGTCTACTTCTTCACCGGTAGCACGGCGGCAAACTTGCTTCCCCGCACGCACATCTTGCCGCGCGGGTCCTGCCACAGCTTCTCGGTCTCGTGCAGAAATCCAAGCGCGCTGGCCACGGTGCGGAAGTCGTAGGCTTTGAAGCGCTCCGCGACGTCGGTGTAATAGAGCGGCTCCTTCTCGATTGCGGCGAGGATGTCCTTCGCCAGCTTTTCGACCATGCGATTGTCGCCGGCTTCGCCGACCGGGTCCTTCTTGCCCTTGACGTACTCATCGACCTTCGCCGTATCGGCGTAGGCATAGGTGATGCGCTCGTAATGCTCGAGCGGAATGCCCTCGGGGATGGTCGCGTCGATGCCCACTTTTGCGCCGACCGGCACCACGCCCGCGCCTTGCGGCAGCGACGGATCGAGCGGCTTCGCCCGCGCGCCCGGGATGACGATCACGTCCTTGTCGCCCTGCACGCGCGTGGCGATGGCCCATTCCACGTCGGTCGGATCGTTGACGTCGATGTCCTCGTCCACGACCACGACGTGCTTGAGATCCATCACCGACAGCGCCGCCAGCAGCGCGTTCTTGCCCTCGCCGGCGCCCTTCCTGATCGAAATGACGGCATGCCAGAACGCGCAGCCGCCGAGCGTGACGTTGATGTCCTTCACCTGCACGTTCGCGGTGCGCAGCGCCTGCCGGATTGCGGCGTAGCGCGTCGGCGCCGCGAGCCAAGTGTTCTCCCAGGGCATGTGCAGGTTGTAGTAGATCGCGTCCTTGCGCATCGAGATCGCCTTGATGCGGACCAGCGGATTCCAGTGCAGCCCGCCCATCAGCCGGGTGAACTCGCCGAACCGGCCCTCCGGCCAGGTCCAGCCGGTCGGCAGAATCTCCGCCTCCAGCACGATCTCGGCGTCCGCGATGTAGGGCATGTCAATGGTGGAGCAGGGCGCAAGCTCGACCGCCTCGCCGCGCAGGCCGCCGGCGATCGCCATTTCGTCGACGCCAAGCGGCGCGCGATAGCCCGAGCCGGTGATCTCGAACGGGTGTGTGCCGATCGAGATCGAGATCGGCAGCGGCTCCTTGCGTTCAAACGCACGTTGAGCAAAGAGCCGCATGTTGTTCGGCGTCACGATGTCGATGCCGGTAAGCGCCTTCTCCTTGACGATGAAGCGGTAGATGCCGCTGTTCATGCCAAGCTCCGGATCGCGCGTGATCACCACGCCGGCGGTGATCATGGGTCCGCCGTCGTAGATCGATGACATCGGGATCGGCAGCTTGTAGAGGTCGACGTCGTCACCGACGAGTGTGACCTCGCGGGTCGGCGACCCGTTGACGCGCCGCGGCGGAATCGGCTTGGCGATCGCCTGCGCGAGCTTGTGCTCGATCTCGCCGAAATTCTCGCAGCCCATCGCCATGGTGGCGCGCTCGCGCGAGCGGATGATGCCGGAGACGACCGGCATGTCGTAGCCGATCACCTTATGGAAGAAGAGCGCGGTTTTGGCCTGATCGACCAGGGTAGCGATATGGCGGATGTCCACTGCCTGGTGCAGGTCGACGAGTTCGCCCGCCTGCCGCAGCCGGTCCAGGAACTGGCGAAAATTCTCTTTCATTTGGGGCACTCCAGCGGACGAAGGGCAGGCCGGCTAACGTACTGGGAGCAGGGCCGCGCGGCAATGCGCCCGGTAGCACCGGGTCAAGCCGGCGGCGTTCTTCCCATCGCCGCAGCATTCGGATATGTCCGCAGCATGAGCGACGTGAGCTGGCCGAACCTTCGCGAGAGCGATTTCATCCTCAAGGACTTCCGTTTCCTCAACGGCCAGACGCTGCCTGAGCTGCGCCAGCATTTCATCACGCTTGGCACGCCGAGAAGGGATGCCGCCGGCGAGATCGAGAACGCGGTGCTCCTCATTCACAATACGTCCGGCACCGCGAAGACATGGCTTGAGGCCACGCTGGCGGATGAACTTTATGCGCCCGGTGCGCCGCTGGATGCGACGATGCATTATCTGATCATCCCCGACGTGGTCGGCTTCGGCCAATCGAGCAAGCCGAGCGACGGGTTGCGCGCGCGGTTTCCGAATTTCCGCCTGCACGACGTCGCTGTGGCACAGCATCGGCTTGTCACCGAGGGACTCGGCGTGCCGCGCGTCAAACTGATGATGGGGCTTTCACTCGGCGGCATGCTGACCTGGCTGATCGGCGGCATGTATCCGGGTTTTGCGGAGCGCCTCGTGCCGGTCGCGAGCCAGCCCGGCCCGATGAGCGGACGAAACTGGATCCAGCGCCGCATCAGCGTCGATGCGATCCGCAACGATCCCGGCTGGAACAATGGCGACTACGTCAAGCAGCCGGCGCAATGGACGGTCAGCGCGCCGATCTCGGCGCTGATGACGCAGAGCGTGGTGCGCATCCAGAACATGGCCCCCACGCGGGAAAAAGCGGATGCGCTCTACCGCCAATTCGTCGAACGCGCTCAGAAGGGCGACGCCAACGATCGGCTCTATCAGATCGAAGCGGTGATGGACTACGATCCGACGCCGCTGCTCGGCAACATCAAGGCGCGGCTGCTGGCCATCAGCTTCGCCGACGATGAGATCAACCCGCCCGCGCTTGGCGTGATGGAGGCGGGCATGGCGCGCATTCCCGGTGCGCGGCACGTGCTGGTCCCGGCTTCGCCGCAGAGCCAAGGACACTACAACGCGATGCGCGCCGCACTGTGGAAGCAGCACTTGGCGGACTTCTTGCAGTAGCGGCTCTCCCGATTGTCGCTCCGCGAAGCTCTTTCAATTCTCGCGAGGACGACGGCGGTGCGTCTGGTGGCAAAAAACCGCGCGTTTCCGGCCCGAAAAAAACTTATCCCCGGTCTTGAATTCGGCCCCATATTGGTCGCGTCCCGTTCAATCGAGGGCGTCGTCGATCGCGATGCTGGATGACGGAGCGGGGCCCGCATCCCTCATATCGGATGCCGAATGGAGCGCCGGGAGGCGCAGCGGCTTACGTCACTGGCCGCGCGAATCCCGAAAGCGGCCCCCCCGGCAACGGGGAGTTCGCTGTGGATGCGCTTGGTGGACCGCAAGGTTCGCCCGGCAGGCCTCGTCAGCCTGCTGCCTGAGGGGCCTCGCAAACCCCTGGCGCCTCCCGGCGCTCCATCCCTCATCGGGGAAACGGAAAAAGGGACAGACGGGCGCCGAACGTCTCTAAACAACTGGCGGGCGGAGCGTTGGCTAGACGTGTCACACTGGGCTAAGCAAGAGACGAACGAGTGCGGAGGAGCACGTGGCTGACAAGACGATGAAGGCGCTGGTGTTGAAGAAGCACGGCGGGCTGGATGAACTGCAGGTGGTTGGTGACTACCCGATGCCGCAGGCCACCGAAGGCCATGTGGTGATTCGCGTGCGCGCCTCGTCGTTCAACTATCACGACGTGTTCACGGTGAAGGGGATGCCCGGCATCAAGGTGCCGCTGCCGGTGGTCATCGGGCTCGACATGGCCGGCGAGATCTCCGAGGTCGGCGCCGGCGTGTCGAAGTGGAAGGCCGGCGACCGCGTGCTGGTCAATCCTGTCAACAAGAAGAAGGGCCTGATGGGCGAGATGCTCGACGGCGGCATGGCGGAATTCTGCCTCGTCGCGGCCGACCAGCTCGTCGCGATGCCCAACGGCGTGTCGTTCGAGGACGCGGCGTCGCTCCCGGTCGCCTACGGCACCGCGCACCGTATGCTGATCACCCATAACACCGTGAAGAGGGGCGACCGCATGATCGTGCTCGGCGCCTCGGGCGGCGTCGGCACCGGCTGCGTGCTGCTCGGCAAGATGCTCGGCTGCGAGGTGATCGCGTGTGCGTCGAGCGATGAGAAGCTGCGCCGCCTGAAGGAGATGGGCGCCGACGAGGCGGTCGACTACACCAAGACCGACTGGTCGAAATGGGCGGTGGAGAAATACGGCAAGCCGCAGCGGCGCTCCTACGAGGGTGGCGTCGACGTGGTGGTGAACTTCACCGGCGGCGACACCTGGGTGCCGTCGCTGCGTTGCCTCAAGCGCGGCGGCAAGCTCTTGGTGTGTGGCGCGACCGCCGGTTATGACCCGAAGGAAGACCTGCGCTACGTCTGGAGCTTCGAGATCGAGATCAAGGGCTCGAACAGCTTCTACGACGACGACCTCGCCGGGCTGATGACCATGATCCAGCAGGGCCGCATCAAGCCGGTGATCGACAAGGTGCTGCCGCTGGAGCAGGCAGCCGAAGGCTTGCGGCTCATTCAGGACCGTGAAGTGATTGGCAAAGTCGTGGTGACGCCATGAGCGATGGAGCCGATCTGACGCTTGAACAAGTCCAGGCGCTGGTCACCCGCGCCCCGTACCACCAATGGCTTGGTCTCAAGGTGATCGCGGTCGAAGACGACGCCATCGAGCTGAAAGCCACCTGGCGCGAGGAGTGGGTGGTGAACCTGGAACGGCGCTTCACCCATGGCGGCGTTCTCGCCGCGCTGATCGACCTCGGTGCCGACTGGGCGATGGTCCGCAAGACCGGCCGCGGCGTGCCGACCATCGACATGCGGGTCGACTATCATTCGGTCGCCCTGCCGGGCGATCTCACGATCAAGGGCAAGATCGTGCGGATGGGGTCGCAGTTCTCGGTTGCCGAGGCGCGCATCCTCGACGCGCAGGGCAAGCTGCTGGCAAGCGGGCGGGGCACCTATCTCACCGCACCTCCGCCGCCGCCGAAGGCATAACCCGGCGGGCCGATGGCTCAGTTCCAAAATCTCGGCGATCTGATCGTCCGCGACCGCGACCTTTCCAAGGTCGCGGTGATCGACCTCGGCGGCGAGGAAACGCCTTGCGAATACACCTACGCCGAGCTCGATGTGATGTGCATGGGCGTCGCGCGCGCGCTGACCAAGCGTGGCCTCAAGCGTGGCGACCGTGTCGCGATCCTGTCGATGAACCGCGCCGAGTATCTCGCCGCCTACTACGGCATCATGCGCGCGGGCTTCGTCGCGGTGCCGGTGAACTACCGCTTTCCGCGTAAGACCATCCATTTCATCATCCAGGACAGCGGCGCAAAGTTCGTGTTCTGCGACCGGCCGCGCCACGCCGATTGTCCTCCCGGAATCCCGGCGGTGGTGTTCGGTAGCGGCGGCGACGATTGCTTCGAGAATTTCCTCGATCCGGGACCGTTCGAAACGGTCGTGCCGGGGCCAGCCGAGCCGGCGATGTTCCTTTACACCTCGGGATCGACCGGCACGCCGAAAGGCGTCGTGCTCTCGCACCAGAGCCACATCTGGGTGGTGGAGACGCGCCTCGCGCCAGGGCTCGACCGGCACCGCTACCTGATCGCGGCTCCACTCTACCATATGAACGCGCTCGCTTTGGCCAAGCTCGCCTGCGCCGCGCACGCCACCATCGTGCTGCTGCCGCGCTTCGAGGCGCGCGCCTATGTCGACGCGATCTCGCGCTATCGCCCGACGTGGCTAACCGCGGTGCCACCGATGATCGCGATGATGCTGCGCGAGCAGGATGCGCTCGCCAAGGCCGATCTTTCCAGCGTCGAATTCATCCGCATGGGCTCGGCGCCGGTCAGCGCCAGCCTGATGGCGGCGACTCGTGCAGCGTTTCCCGCGGCGGCCGTGACGAATGCGTACGGCACCACCGAGGCCGGCATGATCGTGTTCGGCCCGCATCCGAACGGCTTGCCGCAGCCTGAGGCGTCGGTCGGCGCGAAGCATCCCAAGATTGAACTCCGTCTGGTCGACGGCGGCAATCGCGACGCCGAGCAGGGTGTGCTGGAGATGAAGGCGCCGGCGATCATGAACGGCTATCACAACCGGCCGGATGTCGCGCCGCCGCTCACGCCGGACGGCTTCTACATCACCGGCGACGTGCTTCGCCGCGACAAGGACGGCTTCTACTATTTCATCGGCCGCACCGACGACATGTTCGTCTCCGGCGGCGAGAACATCTATCCGGCCGACGTCGAGCGCATGCTGGAGCGCCACCCGGGCGTCGGGCAGGCGGTGGTGATCCCGGTTGACGACGACATCAAGGGGACCAAGCCGGTGGCGTTCGTCGTTCCCAGGGCCGGACAGCATCCGAGCGAGGACGACATCAAGCAATTCGCGCTCGCCAACGCGCCGGCCTACCAGCACCCGCGCTTTGTCTGGTTTGTCGACGATCTGCCGCTCGCCTCGACCAACAAGATGGACCGCGCCGCGCTGAAAAGGATCGCGCAGGAGCGGGTGGCGGGCGCGGCTACTGCATCTTGAGGTCGATCGCCTTGACGACCGGCGCCCAGCGGTCCTTTTCCTCGGCCATGGTGCGGCGCGCCTCGGCCGGGCCGGAATTTGGCACCGACTCGAATCCGGAATCGCTTAACGCCTTCTGGTAGGCAGCATCGGCCAGCGCCTCCCGCGTCGCCTTGGCGATCTGCTCGACGACCGCCTGCGGCGTTCCCTTCGGCGCGAAGATGCCGAGGAAGAGCTGGCCGACCATGTTTGGTACGCCTTCCTCGATCGCGGTCGGGATCTTCGGCGCCGCCGAGAGACGCCGCGGCGCGTTGACCGCCAGGATTCGGATCTTTCCGGTTTGATGAAGCTGCAGCAATTGTCCGGTGATGTTCGGCGACATCACGCCGATATGGCCACTGACCAGGTCGGTGATGCCGGGTCCGGCGCCCTTGTAGGGGATGTGCGTCATGTCGTTGACGCCGGTGAGCTGCTTGAACAGCTCGCCGGACAGATGACTCATCGTACCGGTGCCGGCCGAGCCATAGGACAGCTTACCCGCGTTTGCCTTGGCGTAGGCGAGGAATTCCTTGATGGTCTGCGCCGGCACCGACGGGTGCACGGCGATCGATGTCGCGCTGACACAGAGGATCGTGATCGGCTCGAAGCTCGCCGGATCATACGGCAGCTTCGGATTGGTCATGGCGTTGAGCACCATCGTACTGGTGCTGCCGAGGAACAGCGTGTGGCCGTCTGGCGCCGAGCGCACCACGTCCATTGCGCCGATCGTGCCGCCGCCGCCGCCCTGGTTCTCGACATAGACCGCGCCGAGCGGCCCTTTCATCTTCTCGCCCCACTGGCGGCCGACCACGTCGTTCACGCCGCCTGCGGAGAATGGCACCACAAGCTTGATCGGACGCTCTGGAAATTTTGCCTGTGCGAACGCAAATGTCGGCAGCACCGACAGCGAGGCAAGACTCGCGAAGGAAAACGCACGCCGGTTGATTGTGACGCCGCTCATGATTTGAAATTCGTCGCTTTGATAACGGGCGCCCAGCGCTTGAGCTCGCTCGCTACCATCTGTTGACCTTCCTCCGGGCCGGAGTTCGCAATCGGCTCGAAGCCCGAGTTGATCAACGCGTTCTGCACCTCTTTTTCGGCGAGCGCCGCCTTGGTGAGCTGCGCCAGCCGGTCGATGACCGGCTTCGGCACGCCGGCCGGCGCGAACAGGCCGTTGAAGTTCGCGGCGATCATGCCGGGCAGGCCGGCCTCGATCGCAGTCGGGATGTCCGGCGCTGCAGCGAGCCGCGTTTCGGCGTTGATCGCCAGGATGCGGACCTTTCCGGTGGTGTGGAACTGCAGCAGCGGCCCGCCGACGTTCGGCGTCATCATCGGAATGTGGCCCGAGGCGAGATCGGCGACGCCGGGCGCCGCGCCCTTGTACGGCACGTGCGTGATGCCAGGCACGCCGATCAGCTGCTTGAACAGCTCGCCCGCCAGATGGGTCAGTGTGCCTGTGCCCGCCGTGCCGTAAGACAGCTTGGTGGGATTGGCCTTGGCGTAGGCAATGAACTCAAGCAGCGTCTTCGCCGGTACCGACTCGTGGACCACGATCGAGGTCGGCGAATTGCACATCAGGTACACCGCCTGGAAATCCTTGACCGGATCGTAGGGCGGCTTCTCCGCGATCGCCGGGATCAGCACCTGCGTGCTGGTGTTGCCGAACAGCAGCGTGTGGCCGTCCGGCGTCGAGCGCGCCACTTCGGTGGCGCCGATCACCCCGCCGCCGCCGCCCTTGTTTTCGATCACCACGGTGCCGAGCGGACCTTTCATGCGCTCCGCCCACAGCCGCGCCGCAACGTCGGTGGCGCCGCCCGGCGAAAAGGGCACGATCAGCCGGATCGGCCGATCCGGATAGGCGAAGGCGGGGGTTGGCAGCGCGGCGGCGGCCGAAGCAATTCCAAATTTGATCAATTCGCGGCGATTCATCGTGGATCCTTTGCAGCGGCTGCGGTTCCGGCCATCAATATGCTAACAGAACACCGGTGAGAACTGAGCCTTCCGCATGACCGCTGCCAAGATGCCGCACGAGGCCGACCGCCAGCTTCCGATCGGCGGCGAAATTTTCCTCGATCACGTCGGCCATTTCGTCGCCGACCCGCAGGCGGCGAGCGCCGCGCTGGCGCGCGCCGGTTTTGCGCCGACGCCGATGTCGGTGCAGTCCAACCGCGACGGCAGGCCGACCGGCACCGGCAACGTCACCGCGATGTTCACGCGCGGTTACATCGAGGTGCTGTTCAAGACCGCCGACACGCCGCTCGGACGCGAATTCGACGCCGCGCTGGCGGGCCATTCCGGCGTGCATCTTGCTGCGTTCTCGATTGCCGACGCGCCGGCGACCCACCAGCGGATCGCCGATGCCGGCTTTGCGATGCGCCCGCTGGTGCAGTTCCAGCGTCCGGTCGATACGGCGGGCGGGCCGGGCGTTGCTGCCTTCACGGTGGTGCGGTTGGAGCGCGGCGCGATGGCCGAGGGCCGCATCCAGTTGCTCACGCACCGCACCGAGGACACCGTGTGGCAGAAGCGCTGGCTGTCGCATCCCAACGGCGCCCTGGCGCTGATGGATCTGCTTCTGGTGTCGGCCGACGTCGCGGAGGCAACGGCGCGCTTCACGCGTCTAACCGGCCGTCCCGCCCGGCCCATGACGTTCGGCCAATCGATCCAGCTCGATCGCGGCCGCGTCGAGATCGTGACCGAGACCGCATGGATGGCGCTTGTGCCGGAGGTGGCGGCGCCGCGCCTGCCGTTCCTTGCTGCCTATGCGATCCGGGTGGCGTCGCTGCGCGACACCGAAGAGCTGATGGACACCGCGATGCTCAGCCCGCGCCGCACCGGCAAGGCGCTGGTCGTGCCGTTCTCACCGGAACTCGGCGCCGGCGCATGGTTCTTCGCTGAAAACGCCGCAGACCTCCCTTGGCGCGCCTGAGCAGGAACGCTATGGACAGGGCAAGGAGCTTTCATTGACCGACGCCCCGCATCTCACGCTCGTCAAATCCGCGGTGACGTGGCCCGATGAACTGTTCGACGTGCTCAAGCGCGCCGACATCCGCCAGGTCGGCTACGTGCCGGACGCCGGCCATTCGCGCTTGATCGCGCTCTGCAAGGCCGATCCCGACGTCCATGACGTGTCGCTCACCACCGAGGAGGAGGGCATCGCGCTCGCCGCCGGCGCGTGGCTCGGCGGACAGCGCGCTGTGCTGCTGATGCAGTCGAGCGGTGTCGGCAACTGCGTGAACATGCTGTCGCTGGTGCGCGCCTGCCGCTTCCCGATGCTGATGCTGGTGACGATGCGCGGCGAGTGGGAGGAGTTCAACCCGTGGCAGGTGCCGATGGGCGCGATCGTCAAGCCGACGCTCGAACTTTGCGACACTCACGTCACGATGGCGGAATCGCCCGATCAGGTCGTTCCGCTGGCGCAATCGGCCGCGCAGATCGCGTTCGGCGGCGACCGCGCCGCGGCGGTGTTGCTGTCGCAGAAGCTGATCGGCCGCAAGGTGTGGAAATGACCGAGAAGACGCTCGAGCGCCGCGCCGCGATGGCGACGCTACTGGCCGATCGGCCGCAGAACCTGTTCGTCGTGCCCGGCCTCGGCTCCACCGCCTGGGACGCGGCGGCGGCAGCCGGCGGCAACGACGACCGCGACTTTTATCTCTGGGGCGCGATGGGCGGCGCGGCGATGATCGGGCTTGGCCTCGCGCTGGCGCAGCCGAAGGCGCGCGTCGCCGTCATCACCGGCGACGGCGAGATGCTGATGGGGCTCGGCAGCCTTGCCACCATCGGCGTCAAGCAGCCGCCCAATCTGTTCCTGATCGTTTTCGACAACGGCCTCTACGGCGAGACCGGCATGCAAGCGAGCCATACCCAGAACGGCGTCGATCTGTGCAACGTGGCGCGCGCCTGCGGCTTCGAGCGCGTGCTCGATGTGTACGACCCAGAGGGCTTGACGGTGCTGGCCGGCATGCTTCGCAAGTCCAATCGCATGCTGTTCGCACGGGTGCGGATTTCGCGGGAGGATGCGCCGCGATTTTTGCCGGAGAAGGACGGAGTGGTGATCAAGGATCGCGTGCGAAAGGCGGTTGCGTTGCTGGGCTAACGATGCTCGTGGCCGTGGTGATGATGCCCATGACCGTGCGTGTGCCCGTGATGATGCAAATGCTTCTCTCCGCGCGGCAGGCGCGGGTCCTCGCTGAACACCAGTGACTTGATCGTCACCGGCACCGTCATCGACGGCAGCCGTATCTTGCCGAGGTCGATGTAGTCGAAGTCCCACAGCACCACGCCGTCGATCGCCAGGATTTCGCCCTCGACGCCGAGTTCCTCGCGCAGGATCGCGCCCAGCGTCTGCGCCACATCGCCGTCGAGCATGATGTACAGCGGCTTTTTCGTCGCCACCGCCCGTGGCATGCCGCGCACGATGCCCTGCGCGAAGGCGAAGATGCGCTGGTGCGAGGGCGCGCCACGCCAGCGCAAGGCAAGCGCGATGTCGGCTTCGCCATCGACCAGGTCAAACGCGGTGAGGTGCGCGCGGATAGCGGCCGCGAGCTTGTCGGGATCGATCGTCTCTTCGCAGACATAGGGCGGCTGCAGCACCTGCAGATTGCGCCGCGGCAGCAGCGCGCCCGGATTGGTGATGGTGCTGGTGTTCCCGGAGAGCTGCACGCTGTATTCGGAAGCACCGAGAGCGGTCGCACGGATGCACTCGCCGGCGGGAAGCAGCGGCCACTGCAGCGCGCCGGCGTCGAGCCGTTTGCGCAACGCCTGGCCGAAGCGGCGGCCCATGTCGCCGAAATCGCGATCCTCGCGGCTATAGACGTATTCGGCGACGCCGCCGGACACCATGATGCCGTCGACGCGGCCAAGCTCGGCGATCGGCTCGGTGAGATAGAGCTTGGCAAGCGGCGCGGGCAGGGGCCGCATCTTGATCGCCGCGAGCAGTGCGTCGGCCATGTAGAGCGCGACCTTGTCGAGTGCCGCGGCGTCGGCGCGGTCGCCCTTATCCCAGTTGAACCCGGCTTGCGCGGCGTGGTGCTTCCCGGCCGGATCGAGCCGGGTGATGATGCCGCTCTCATCCACCACCTGCAATCGCCCGCCAATATGGATGGCCGCTGTCGCCACCACGCGGCCCTGCTCCAGCAGCGCCAGCTTGGTGGTGCCGCCGCCGATGTCGATATTGAGGATGCGCTTGCTCTGGTCGGACGAGACGCGCGCTGCGCCGGAGCCATAGGCCGCCAGCATCGCCTCCATGTGATGGCCGGCGGTGGCGCAGACGAACTCGCCGCCTTGCTCCGCCAGCATTCCGGCGATCGCCTGCGCGTTGTCGCGTCGCAGTGCTTCGCCGGTCAGGATCACCACGCCGGTGTCAATGTCGTCCGGCGTGATGCCGGCGCTGCCGTAGGCCTGCTCGATGATGGCGCGCAGCGCGGCGTCGTCGATGCGCTCTTCGCTCTGGTAGGGCGTCAGCGCCACAGGCGAGCGATACAGCGTCTCGCGGTTGACGACGAAATAGCGGCTGGAGAGGTCTTCGCCCATCCGGCGCAGCTCGACCCTGGAGAAAATCACTTGCGTGCCCGCCGAGCCGATGTCGATGCCGACACTCGTCAGTGAGACGTGGTCCTGCAGCCAGAGCGGATTGTCTTCGAGGGGCCCATCGTCGAAGTCGTCATGATCGTGATCAGCATCGCCGTCATGAATATGGGCAAGGTCGGCGCCAAGCTTGTGATCCGCCAGCGAGTGGGAATCTTTTGGGTCTTTGGTGTCGGCCATGCGCCGAATGAATATAGCAAAACGGGCCCCCGAAGGAGCCCGTTCGCAACTCAGCGCAGAAACAGCATTACCACTTCTGGCTGCCGTACCAGTCGTCGATGTCCTTGCGGACCTGATCCCGCGCAATGCCGTAGCGCTCCTGGATCTTGCCCTCGAGCTGGTCGCGCTTGCCGGCGACCGTGTCGAGATCGTCGTCCGTGAGTTGGCCCCACTTTTCCTTGACCTTGCCCTTGACCTGCTTCCAATTGCCTTCAACGCGGTTCCAGTCCATGCGGAATCTCCCTTGGTTTGGATGGGGTACCTGTCAACGTTTCTTATTGCGGAAGGTTCCTGAATCCGCGGAACGGCAATGCTTGGCGGCGCGTTGCGTTGTATGGAACCCAAAAGCCGAAAGCCTGCCAAAGATGCCGTCATCGAAGACAGCGCAACAACGCCGGCCCCTCGTGCGCCGGTCGACCGCCGCGGGGCCACGCGCTCGAATACGAAAGAAGAAGCCGCGCTCGAAACTTATGAGCAGCCGCCACGCCGCGGCAGCGGCGACGACGCCCGCAGCGAATTGTCGCGGCAGCCCGACAGCATGGAGCAGCCTGCACGCGGCGAGCGGACCGCGCGGGACGAGCCTTGAAATATTGAGCCCGGCGGCCCTCGCTCCGAGTAATTGTGTCATTTGACACAACTAAGGGTCGGTTTCGGCCCGTAGCCTTCCCCGACGTCAGCCGCTACCGATTCCCGCTGCCCCAGCCATGCTTTCGGGACGACCCCGCGTTTTCAGCCTACGTTCATCATCGTGAATGCAATAGACAGCCGCTTGTCCGGTGCCGCCGGATCGGCAAGATTGCCATGCGCCCAATCGAGCGCCCCCACAGAAGAGCGACCTATAATGAGCGGGCCTACCCCGGACGCAGCATCATCCCGCCGCGTTCTCGTCGTCGAGGACGAGATGCTGATCGGCATGCTGCTGGAAGACATGCTGACCGACATGGGCCACACGGTGGTGGCGATCGTGCCGCGCGTCAACGAGGCGCTCGCCGCCGCGCAGCGCGAAGAGTTCGACCTCGCTATCCTCGATGTGCATCTCAACGGCCAGGCGGTCTTTCCGGTCGCCGACGCGCTGATCGAGCGCGGCATCCCGTTCGTGTTCGCGACCGGCTACGGCGAGCGCGGCTTGCCCGAGCAGTATCGCAAACGGCCGATCCTGCAGAAGCCGTTCGCCAAGGACGACCTGGAAAAGATCCTCGCGGCTTTGAAGATCTAGCGGGTCAACTCCGGCTCGCGCCACCGCCGTGCCGATGCTAGCCTCACGCCCCTGAAACAACGGGGTGGAGAGAAACATATGGCCCGCATCAAGCTGATCGATCGCGCCGACATGAACGCCGAACAGGGTCGCGTCTACGACGCCGCCAAGGCCGCCAACGGCCCGGTGGGCGGGCCGTACTACGCCTACATCCGGCTGCCGAAGTTGTTCGAGGCGTCGCAGAATCTCCGCGGCACCCTGGCGGCAGGGCCGCTGTCTCGCCGCGAGCAGCAGATGATCCACCTTGCGGTGGCGCGCCACTGGGGCGCCAAGTATCCGTGGTTCGCGCAGGTGCGCGCTTCGCTCGGCGTCGGTATCGATCAGGCGGCGATCGACGCGATCAATGCACGCAAAGAGCCAAACATCGCGGACGCGCGCGAGCGCGCCTGTTTTACGCTGGCGCGCGAGCTGCTCGCCAACAAGGGCCTCGACGACGCCAGCTACGCCGCGGCGGAAAAGGCGCTGGGCGAGGAGCACCTGGTGGCCGCCATCGCAACGGTCGGCAATTTCTCGATGACATGCATGACGGCCAAGACGTTCGGCATCGATCCGCCGGCGGAGAATCCGACGCCGCTTTCTCCCTAGCCGTTAACCACCGTGCCGCCATTCGGGTGTAGCACCTGCCCGGTCATGTAGGACGCATCGTCGCTCGCCAGGAATACGTAGCAGGGCGCCACCTCGTTCGGCTGCCCCGCGCGCTCCATTGGCGCGCTGGAGCCGTGCTTCGCCACTTTCTTTGGCTTGAACGATGCAGGAATGAGCGGCGTCCAGATTGGTCCCGGCGCCACCGCGTTGACGCGAATGCCCTTCTTGACCAGCGATTCCGACAGCGAACGGGTGAAGGTTACGATTGCGCCCTTGGTCGCCGAATAATCCAGCAGCGTCTTGTGGCCCCGATAGGCGGTGATCGAGGCGGTGTTGATGATCGAGGCGCCCTTTTTCATGTGCTTGAGCGCGTGCTTGGCCATGAAAAAGAAGCTGAAGATGTTGGTGCGGAATGTTTTGGTGAGCTGCTTTTCGGTGAGCTCGGTGAGGCTCTCTACCTCGTGCTGCTCGGCCGCGTTGTTCACCAGAACGTCGAGCCGCCCGAACTCTTTCACTGTCTGCCCGACGCAGCGCTTGCAGAACGCCTCGTCACCCACATCGCCCGCGATCTTGATGGCGTCGCGGCCTTCGTTTTCGATCAACTCGATCGTCTCGTCGGCGTCCTTGTGCTCTTCAAGGTAGACGATCGCAATGTCCGCGCCCTCGCGCGCCATGGCGATCGCGGTGGCGCGGCCGATACCGCTGTCGCCTCCAGTGATCAGTGCGACCTTTCCCTCAAGCCGTCCCGCGCCCTGCGATTTCGGGAGGTACTCCGGCAACGGATGCATCTTGTATTCGCGACCCGGTTGCCGGGTTTGTTTCTGCGGGGGCTGCGGCATGGCTCACCTGGGTCATTTGCGCTTGCCCGGCAGCGATTGCTTGACGCGGGCCATCTCGGCCCAAGGATCCTTGCGTTGCCTGGAAAGCCGTCTCGACAGATTCAGCACGGTGAACAAGTTCGGTGCCTTCTGGGTTCCAAGCTCTTCCCACGAAAGCGGCACGGCAACGGTGGCGCCCGGCCGCGCGCGGGTCGAGTAGGGCGCGATCGCGGTCGCCTCGCGGCTGTTGCGCAGGTAGTCGACAAAAATTTTCCTGTCGCGCGCCGATTTTTTTATCGTCGCGGTGTAGCGCGCGCGGTTGTCGGCGGCCATGCCCTCGGCGACGCCGCGGCAGAACTCCTTGACGTCGTCCCACGGGGCCGGGCGGATCGGCAGCACGACGTGCAGGCCTTTGCCCCCCGTCGTCTTGACGAAGCTCTTGAGCTTCAACGCCTCCAGGCGCTGCTTCACCTCGCGCGCCCCGGCAATGACGTCCCTCCATTCGACGCCGGGGCCGGGATCGAGATCGAATACCAGGCGGTTCGCCGCTTCGAGATGCTCGATGGTCGAGCCGCGGACGTGGACTTCCAGCACGCCGGCCTGCGCCAGCGACACCAGCCCGGTCAGGTCGTCGATCGAGATCGATTCCTCGCCGTCCGGCTCCTTCACGAGATGCAGCCGCTTGCGATCCATGCCGGCCGAAGCATGCTTCTGATAAAACGTCTGCCCGCCGACGCCGTCAGGCGCCCGCACCAGCGAAAGCACACGGCCGGCGACGTGCGGTTTCATGCTGTCCCAGACCGTCTCGTAATATTCGGCCAGCATTTCCTTGGTGACGCCGGCGTCCTCCCAGTAAACCCTGTCCGGATGCGTGAGCGGCACGCCGGCGACCGTCACCGCCTTCTTGCCCTTCGCCGCCGTCGTCTTCTTCGCGACCGGCTGACGGGCCGCCGCTTGCTTGATTTTCGTGGTCGCAATCTCGACCTCGCGGGTCACTTGCTTCGCCGGCTTGTCCTCGCGGATGCCCTTGAACGACGCCTGCCGCACGTAGCCCGAGCCGGTCCAGCCGCGGAAATCCACCTCGACCACCATCTGCGGCTTGACCCAATGCACGGCTCGGGTCCGCTCTTCCTCCGGCACGGGGCCGAACGGGCAGCGGTCGATGCGCAGCGGCTGCAGGCGCTTCCAGAAGTCGTCGCGCATCTTGTCGGTGAAGCCGGTGCCGACGCGGCCCGCGTAGGTGAAGCCGAGCTTGTCGTAATAGCCGAGCACCAGCGCGGCCATCCGCTTCGGGCTGACGTCAGACGGCGCATAGCCCGCCACCACCAGCTCCTGGCTGTTCGAGACTTTGATCTTGAGCCAGTCGCCGACGCGGCCGGCGCGATAATGCGACTCCCGGCGCTTCGAAATGATGCCTTCGAGCTTCATGTTGCGAGCCGACTCAAGCATCGTCGAGCCTTCGGTCTCGAAATGCTCGGAAAGCCGCACGAGGCCGTCCTTCGGCAGCTTGGCGAGCAGTTCCTGCAGCGTGGCCTTGCGGTCGAGCAGCGTTGCCCGGGTCAGGTCGTAGCCGTCGAGATGCAGCAGGTCGAACGCGTAATACACCAGCCGATCGCGCCGGCCGCTCTTGAGATCGTCCTGCAGCGCCGAGAAATCGGACACGCCATGCGCGTCGCCCGATACAATCTCGCCGTCAAGCACCGCGTCATGGCGTTTCAGCGCCATCAGCGCTTGCTCAATCGTCGTAAATTTTTTAGTCCAGTCGAGCCCGGTGCGGGTGCGCAGCTCGACTTTGCCGCCGCCGATCCGCGCCTGAATGCGGTAGCCGTCGAACTTGATTTCGTGGACGAAGTCCGGCGAGCGTGGCGCGCTGGTGGCGAGCGTGGCGAGGCTGGGGCTCACAAAGGTCGGCAGCGCGGAGCGCCGCGCGCCGGACAGGCGTCCGACTTGGCGCAGCGAGCCGGAGGATGTCTCCTTCTTTGCGGTCTTGTCGCCCGCGGTCGTGGCCTTCGCCCGCTTCTCACGCGCAGCCACTCGCGCCGGCTTCTTCTTCGGCGCGACGCGTTTCGGCGATTGCTCGCTGGCCGGCTTGTTGGAATGCCACACCCGGCTGCGGCCTTCGGCGATCTGATCCATCGACCGGCGCGACGCCGCCGAGTCCGCCATCTCTTCCAGAATATCGGGTTGGGATTTGGTGCGCGCGTATTCGTCCTCGCCCTTGATCAGCAGCCACGGCTGCTGCCGCTCGCCGGGCCGCTTGTTCATACGCACCAGATGCCAGCGGCCTTTCAGCTTCTTGCCGTGCAGGGTGAATTCGAGATGGCCCTTCTTCATGCCGAATTCGGGTTCGATCTCCGGGGTCCAGGTGCCGCGATCCCAGATCATCACGGTGCCGCCGCCGTACTGGCCCTTCGGGATGGTGCCCTCGAAGGTGTTGTATTCGATCGGGTGGTCCTCGACGTGGATGGCGAGCCGCTTGTCGTCCGGCACCAGGCTCGGGCCCCGCGTGACCGCCCAGCTCAGCATGACGCCGCCAAGCTCGAGCCGCAGGTCGTAGTGCAGCCGAGTCGCGTCGTGCTTCTGGATGACGTATTGACCGCCGGACTTGCCGCTTTTATTGCGGCCTGCCGCGCCGCGCGGCTCCGAGGTTTTTTTGAAGTCGCGCTTGGCGCGGTAGGTCTTCAGCTTCGCCACAAGCGTCGATCCTTAACGATCAGCCGGCGCGCTTCACCTTCGAGCGCGACGAGGCGGCGCGCTTGCGCGCGTGCGTGGTGCGGCCGTGGCCCGCGCGGGTCGAGCGGGACGACGCGCTCTTGCCGCCCTTCTCGGCGCTGACGCTCTTGCGCAGCGCGTCCATCAGGTTGACGACGTTGCTCGGTTTCGGCTCGGAGGCCTTCGGCGCCGGCTTGCCGGCCTGCTTGGCGCGGATCAGCGCGGACAGCGCACTCTCGTAGCGGTCTTCGAACTTGTCCGGATCGAACTTCGCCTTTTTACTCTTGAGGATGTGCGTCGCAAGCTCGAGCATGTCGGCCGGCACCTTCACCGACGGAATCTCGTCGAAGTAGCTGTCCTCGGCGCGGACCTCGGAATTGTAGCGCAGCGCGGTCGCCATCAATCCCTTGCCGCGCGGCGTCAGCATGAGAATGCGCTCGCGGCGGTACAGCACCACCCGGGCGAGCCCGACCAGATCCTCTTTCGCCATGGCGTCGCGGATCACTGCGAAGGCTTCGTAGGCAACCTTGTCGGTCGGCGCGATGTAGTAGGACTCGTCGAGATAGATCTCGTCGACCTCCTTGCGCGGCACGAACGACTCGATGTCGATGGTGTGGGTGCTCTCCAGCGCCACCTCGTCCAGTTCGTCGTCCTCGACCCGGACGTATTGTCCCTTCTCGAACTGGTAGCCCTTGACGCGATCCTCCTGCTCGACCGGCTCCTCGGTCTCGCTGTCGATCACCAGGTTGCGAACCCGGTTGCCGGTTTTCTTATTGAGGATGTTGAAGCGGATGCGCTCGCTGGTGGTGGTCGCCGAATAGAGCGCGACCGAGCACGAAACCAACGATAGCTTCAGGTAACCCTTCCAGTTCGGACGCGGCGCCATGGAACTCACCCCAACACGTGTCTGTTACTGCATCGAAGGTAACACAGCGGGGCGGTTTTGCGTTCCATTTCCGACGGTGTGCCTACCGGGATTGGGCGAATTCATTCAGCGTTGTAGAGGGTTAACGATGGCGGCCATCGGCAAGCGGGTCTGGGCCATCGCCGAAGGCTGGATTCCGCAGGGCGACGGCTTTACCGACCGTGCGCTCGCCTCGCACGAAACCGCCTGCATCCTCAACGCCGGCGAGAGCGACGCGCACATCGATCTGACGATCTTCTTCGCCGACCGCGAGCCGGTGCACTATGCGCTCACCGTCCCGGCGCGCCGCACCAGGCACGTCCGCTTCGACGATCTCACCGATCCGCCGGTGCCGCGTGGCACCGACTATGCGTCGCTGTTCGTGTCCGACGAGCCGGTCGTGGTGCAGCACACGCGGCTCGACTCCCGCAAGGCCGAGATCGCGCTGATGACGACGCTGGCGTATTCGCAGGACTAGGCGCCCGCCGGCACGTCAACCTTCCGGTCCCAAACACAAAAAAAACCCCAGCATGGGAATGCCGGGGCCAGGGAAGGGAACAGGAGGAAGGAAGTCGTGAGTGAATGTGCCCTCGGGCCGCCTTGGCCGCTGTGACCTGCATCACAAAAAAGCGGATTGCCCCGTCGGCCCGAATGTCTCCGTATTCTCAATCGTTTAGTGCGCGCTCACCGGGTTCCCGAAATTTTTAAGAAAAATTTGCGGCACCGCAACCCGGCGGGGCGTTATTTCCACACCTCAACACCTCACCCGCCCCGAACAAGCCGGAGACGCCGTTCTGCGCAAGCAGGAGATATCACGCATGTCCGACGCATCGCAGAGTTCGAAAATCACGCCACCGTGTCCGCTTTGCGCGGGCGACACCGTGCTCAAGCAAGTGCATCGCGAACTGGCGCGCCAATTCAACGTGTTCAAGTGCATCGTCTGCGCGGTGGAGTATCCCGTCGTTGCCGCGCTCACGGCGCGCGAATGACCCGCGGCAATTTCAATTCGGCAGCGGAACGATTAACGCGCGTTCAGCGTTGCAGGTGTGAGAGGCGGCAATGCGAATTTGGCGGGTTTGGAATGTCACAGGACGCGCGCGACCTGCGCAACGCGGGACTTTATCATCTTGTTGCCAGCGCCGTCCTGGCTGCTGGGGTCGTGCTGGGCGGTGCGTTTGTTGCTGAGCGCGCGATCGTAAACCCGGCGGTTGCCGAGATTGTAAACTCCGCATTTGCCGAGACGGGATCTTCCCTCGAAACCATGCGCATGCCGACGCGACTGAGCGTTGTGGTCGCTAACGCGCGCGAGATTCGCGACGCTTTGGCCAAGCCTCATCCGCCGCTGGCCCCGTTGCCTCCGATAACGGAAAAACTCGCCTATGGGCACCTCAAGCCGGGATCGCGCGTCGCTCAATCGAGCGTCACTCAGCGGCCGCTCAAGTTGAAACAGGAAGCGATGAACGCGATGGCGTCGGCAGGGCCACAGCCGGAGACGCGCGGCCCGGCGTCGGCGCCGGTCGATTTGCATCGGGTGTATTGAGCGACGAGACGGTTAAAAGCCCACTCATTACGTGCGAATTCGCGCTTTACCTTGTAATTGATCCACATAGAGGCTATGTAGTGGCATCGATTTAGGCCGGACAACTGGGCCGCTTCGCCTCGTCACTGACGGCGCGCACGTTTCAGACTTCTTACCAAATCGACGAACTGGGACGTGGCCACGATGCTCGTGCGCCATCTCCCTCGTGCACACCGTTAGTGAAAGGACTATTTCAATGAACACGGGCACCGTGAAGTTCTACAACGACCAAAAAGGCTTCGGCTTCATCCAGCCGGACGGCGGCGACAAGGACGTTTTCGTTCACGCCACCGCTCTGGAGCGCGCCGGCATCAATGGCCTGCGCGAAGGCCAGAAGGTGAAGTTCGAGACTCAGAACGATCCGCGCAGCGGCAAGATCGCCGTCTCCACGATCGAGATGGCCTGACAATCCGACGCACGAGACCGCCGCCGTCATGGCGGCGGTTTTTAAACAGATCGGGATCACATGCGGCTCTTCATCTTCAAATCGGAATCCGGTGCGCTCTCCGCGTTCGCTGGCGATTCGGATGCGCGCGTGCTGCCCACACAACATGGCCCCTGGCATCCGATCGGCGTGGTCCGGCCGGACGCCGATCCGCCGCACAACTTCAAGCGCGCCGCGATCGAGAAGGCCATCGCCGATCAGGGCTACCAGCTCTTCCGCCTGAAGAAGAAGCCGGCCCCTTCGCTTGTCTCCAAGATTTGAACAAAGAGGCTTCGCACCGTTGCAATCGGTCATCAATCCGGAGCCCGATCAGGGCCGCGCCTGGACTCGCCTGCTGGCACGTTATCGTCAACCGAATCACGCCCGCAGCGCCTTTGAAATCACCATCACGTTCCTGCCGTTCGCCGGGCTGTGGCTGCTGAGCTGGGCCGCGGTGCATTTCGGCTACTGGGAGTTGTCGCTGCTGCTCGCCGTTCCGGGCGCCGCGTTCCTGGTGCGGCTGTTCATGATCCAGCACGATTGCGGACACGGCTCGTTCTTCCGCAACCGCCGCGCCAACGACGGCGTCGGCCGCGTTATCGGCGTGCTGACTCTGACGCCATACGACGCGTGGCGCCGCGCGCACGCCAGCCACCACGCCACCTCCGGCCACCTCGACCGGCGCGGCATCGGCGACATCGACACGCTGACGGTGCGCGAGTTCAACGCGTTGCCCGCATGGGGGCGCTTGCGCTATCGCGCCTACCGCCACCCGCTGGTGATGTTCGGCATCGGCCCGGCGTATCTCTTTTTCCTGCAGAACCGTGTCCCGTCGCGGCTCCTCCAAGACGGCTGGCAAAGCTGGGCGAGCGCCATGCTGACAAACCTGGCGATCGCGGTGATCGCCGGTGTGCTGATCTGGTTCGTCGGCATCGGCACGTTCCTTTTGGTGCACCTGCCGATCACGCTGTTGGCTGCCTCCGCCGGCGTTTGGCTGTTCTACGTGCAGCACCAGTTCGAGGAGACGTTCTGGGCGCGCGGCGAGGAATGGGACCGGCACGAGGCCGCGCTGCAAGGCAGTTCGCACTACGTGCTGCCCGGGGTGCTGCGCTGGTTCACAGCCAACATCGGGGTGCACCATGTGCATCACCTGTGCAGCGGCATTCCGTACTATCGCTTGCCGCGCGTGTTGCGAGATCATCCCGACCTGTCCCGCATGAACCGCCTGACGCTGCTGCAGAGCCTGCGCAGCGTGCGGCTGGTGCTGTGGGACGAGGCGCGGCGCCGCCTGGTGTCGTTCCGCGAGGCGCGCTCCGCCTGACGCTCTTGCTTCATCCTTGAGGAGGCGGCCGATGAGAAAAGCCCTGCCAGACAAGATGTTTCTCGACGATCAGGCCCGCCTGTCGTTGCTGCGCAACTGGGTGCTCGACAACGCCGTTACCGAAATCGACATGAGCGAGAAGCAATTCTGGAACTTCGCGCAGCTCCAGCCGGTGGCCGAAAAGCCGTGGATCACCTTCATGGGCCGCACCATTCGCGTCACCGACATGCCGGAGGCGGCGCGCCTGAGCCTCGGCTTCGCGGCCTGACGCGCCCGATTGCCGCACGATCCTCGACTTCCGCCGCGAAAAGGCGGATGGTGGGGGATCACCGGCCGAACGCGTTCTGGTCATAATCTGGGCGCCGGTGACTGAGAGACACTTGTGCTCCCGCCTGCAAAGCAGGAGGCGCCCGTGTCGCAACACACGTCTGTTCAACCCGTCCTGATCGAGCGGCCGCCCTGTCCGCAGTGCGGCGCGCAGATGATGGTGGCGCGAATCCGTCCGCATACGCTCGGCACCGACGAGCGGACCTACGAATGCGCGAAGTGCCGCTTCGTCGAGACGCTGCTGACGCAGCGCCGCGCATGACGAGGCCAGCATGACCGCGCAACAAGCATGACCACGCAAACCGAAAGGCGGATCGCCATGAAAAGCCCTCGCGCGCTCCCCGGCATCGCCGCTTTGCTGGCGCTGACTCTCGTGCCTTCGCCGGCCGCCGCGCAGCCGGGGCAGAACATCGCGGGCGTCTACCGTGGCCTGATGACCGGCTGCCTGTCGGCCGCGCGCTCGGCCGACTGCCGCAAGGGCTACGTCGAGCTGGTCCGGCTGGCCGAAGATTTGGACGCCAGCCGCGTGGTATGGGAGCGCGCCGCAGCGGGCGCGCCGGCTGCCAAGGGGCAGGAGGGTTACGCGCAGGCGAAGGAGCGGCTCAACCGCGCCGTCGACGATTTCAACCGTGACATGAGTACGCCGGCGGCCAGCCTCCCGGCGGCGCAAGCCAAGCAAGAGCCCAAATAAGCGCCTAACAAGTGCCCAAGTAAAAGCTCAAGTCAAAAAGCACAAACACAAGCAAACGCCGAGCGGCGCAGGCGTTGCGCCGCCTGCGCGCGATCAGCGACAACGATGGAGAGACGCATGTTCGCTCCAGCCACGACGACGTCTGAAGGCCGGCGCGCGCCCTCGTGCCCGACCTGCTTTGCGCCGATGACGCTGCTGCGCGTCGTCACGCCCAACGCCGCGGCGGAGCTGCGCGTGTTCGAGTGTCGTCACTGCGCCGTGGTGATGTTCACCGAGATCGGGTGAGGCGGCACCGTCACGGAACGAAAGGGTCTTGGGCGCACTTGAAGCGTTAGGTGAGGCATCACCGATGCATGACCAGGACCTGACGATGGGACCGTTTCAAAAATTTTGGGCTCACATTCTGGGCCGGGAACAAGCGCCGCCAGCGCTCCCCGAAGTGGTCGTCCATGACCCGGAGGCGGCCAAACCCCGCGATCTGGACGACCCGTTCTTCGACGGAAAGGTCCAGGAACGCATCGGGGGAGCGATTGCAAAGGCCACGAGATCAGGCCCGTAAAGCGTCAAACCGCGAGCAAGCTTGAGCTTTTCCGAACGCCAGATCCGGCCTGCCGGCGATAGGGCATGACTCGGAAAGTCGTTGGACCTGTTGAACCTTTCGTCGCGGGCGGCATTTCCCCAAGGGGTCCCATTTCCCCAGGGGTCCCAAGGAGAACCACCAATGAGTATCTTCGGAAACATCATGTCAGCAATCTTCGGCCGGAAGGCTGAAGCCCAGACCGCGCCTGGCACCTCTACGGCTTCCCCGAGCACGGTTCCGTCCGCTGGCCAGAGCGTGGACGTCGAGGCCGTGCTGACGGAGAAGGCCAAGCAAAAACAGGAAAAGCTGGACTGGCGGAAGTCGATCGTGGACCTGATGAAGCTCCTCGATCTCGATAGCAGCCTGACCGCGCGCAAGGAGCTGGCGAAGGAGCTCGGCTACAAGGGCGAGCTTAACGGCTCGGCGGAAATGAACATTTGGCTGCACAAGCAAGTGATGCAGAAGCTCGCGGCCAATGGCGGCAAGGTGCCCGCGGAACTCGCCGACTAGATCATGATGCCGAAAAGTGGGAACCGGTTTCCCGCCTGCGCCAGCCCTGGCAAGGGTCGTTATTTGGCGAAGGCAGATCGGAAACGACCACGCTTTAACAACAAACCACGAGTCTGATTCAGAGTGGCTGAATCAGACTCAAGAGGAGAGTGCAATGGGTCTGCTTGACGGAATTCTCGGCGGCGGTATGCGGCGCGGCGGCGGCATGTCCCCGATCACGATGGCCTTGCTTGGGCTGCTTGCCTACAAAACGCTGAAGGGCAAGAACCTGTCCGATATGTTCGGCGGCAAGCCGGGTGAGCAAGGCGGGCTGGGCGGTCTTCTGCAGGGCGGTCTCGGAGGCTTGCTCGGCGGCGGCGCCGCGGGTGGGATACTCAGCGGCGGCCTCGGCGATCTACTCAAGCAATTCCAAACCAACGGCGCAGGGGACAAGGCGGACTCCTGGGTCTCGACCGCGCCGAACAAGCCCATTGAGCCCAGCGAGTTGGAGCGTGTGCTCGGTGAGGAACGCATTGCGTGGCTGATGCAGCAGACCGGAATGTCCCGCGAGGCGTTGCTTGCAGGGTTGAGCCAGGAGCTTCCGCAAGCCATCGACAAGCTCACACCGCAAGGGCGCATCCCCACCGATCAGGAGGCGGAGCGAATGGTCGCCTGACCGCCTCCACTAACGATAAGAAAAAATCGGGGAAGGCCCATATCGGGGAAGGCCCATGATGCGTCACCAGCGTTCTCCGCGCCGAAAAGATGATCGCGTGATGCAGATTATCAGCCGCGCGACGGCGCCGGGAGACAGCGAATACCGAGGGAATCGCTTTTTGACTTGCCCCTTGGGGAAGGGCTGGAGAGTGGCGATCTATGCGTCGTTGACGGCTTTGCCAGACAGCCCGGCGATCCTTGAGCAATGCAGCAAGGACGTCTGCGTCGACCAGGCCAAAAAGATCGTCGACGCGCTGTTGTCTCAGTGAAATGAAGAGCGGCCTGCTGCCATAAAAACGGATATTGCGACTCCGCCCTGAAGCCGCAAACCTACATGCCCCGCCCAAAAAACTCCGCCGTCTCCCGCGTAAACGCTTTTCGCGCCGCCGCGTCGAAATAGAACATGTGCCCGCCGCGGTGCAGCTTGAACTGCACGCGGCCGGCGCCGCCGATCGGCGGGATGTTGTCGAGCACGTAGCGCGTCACGCCGTGCGGCGTGACGAGGTCGCTGCGGCCGTGTGCCACCAGCAGGCGGAACGACGGGTCGAACGCCAGCAGCGCGCGGATGTCGTCGGAGACGCCGGGCGGGTTGCGGCGGTCGCCCCACTCCCACTTGCCGGCGGTGTCGGCGAGCAGCACATAGGTGATCTCGGTCTTGAAGCCGAGCTCGTCGCGCGCGTAGCCCGCGAATGCGCCGGACAGCGCGCGCGTGAAGCCGTCGAGCACCGGGTCGCCGCCGCGCCGCGTGTCGCTGTCGGGGTATGGGTCCGGCATTAGGAAGGCGCCGTCATAGCTGCTCGCCACCTGGCCGCTGGCGCGGAGCTGCGCCAGGTAGGGCGCGCGCACGTAGCCGCGTGATTTCTCGACCGCCTCGACCGGCAGCCCGGTCATCTTTGCGAGTGTGCCGTAGAACTGCGCGGCGCGCTCGCCCGCGGGCGGCGGGCCGGCCAGCGTGGTGAGATAGTCGTTGATCGCGAAGCGCTCGATCTCGGCCATCGCGGCGTCGCTGTAGGTCTTGGTGCGGTCGAGCTCGGCCGCGGCGAGCGAAGGAAAGTGCAGCGCGGCGCCGAGCGCGTTCGAGGCGCCGGCCCATTGCAGCGCGGTGTCGAGCATCGGCGACACCATCACGATGCCGGCCGCGGGCAGGCCCTGCTCGATCTGCATGGCACGCGCCACCTTGGCGGCGCGAAAGCCGCCGTAGCTTTCGCCGAGCAGGTATTTCGGCGACGCCGTGCGGCTGTTGTTGGCGGCATAGAGCGCGATCACCTTGGCGATCATCTCGGCGTCGCGGCGCACGTTGAAGAAGGCGTTGGCCGCCTCCGGCTTGATGGTGCGGCTCCAGCCGGTGGCGAGCGGGTCGATGAAGACGAGGTCGGTGAAGGCGAGCCAGGTGTCCGGGTTGTCGATGAGCTTCGCGGCCGCGCCGTTGTTGCCTTGCGGGCCGAACTCGACGATGCGCGGGCCTGCGAGACCGAGATGCAGATACGCGGACGCGGCGCCCGGTCCGCCGTTGAACGCGAAGGTGACCGGGCGCGTGGCGCGGTCGGCGCTCTTCGCGACATAGGCGGTGTAGAACACCGCGCCGATCTTCTCGCCGGCTTGGTCGTGCAGCGCGAGCGTGCCCGCGGTCGCGGTGTAGGCGAGTGTGCGCTTGTCGGCGAGCGCGATGGTTTTTTCGGTGACGGAGTCGGCGGGGAGCAGCCGCAGCACCCCCAGCGACTCGGTCGTCTGCGCGGGCGCACCGCCGCACCAGAGGAAGAACGCGAGCAAGGGCAGAACAAGGCGGAGGACGTGCACGAAAGACCCCGAAGTTGCGCTGTTCGGCTTGTTCTAGCGGATGCGGGTCAGAAAAAGTGAGGCGGCATCTGGGTTTTGCAGCCTGGATTCAATTGAGGCATCAGCCCATTTTTTAATCATGCTGCTATGCCTGCGATTTCATCACAGGTGGAAAGCCAAGCGAAAACAACAGCCTGTGGATTGGCATGTGGCTTGCGATCAAGTGCCTGCGCGGGGGCCAAAACGGGCCGGGCTGCGCACGTCAAACGCAGAGGAACACTTCGATGCCGCACTCCATTCACACCCGCCGCTGGCTTCTTGCCACCGGCCTAAGTCTTGGAATTGTAATCGGAATTTCGTCTGTCCAGGCGCAGGAGATGATCAAGGTCGGCATCCTGCACTCGCTGTCCGGCACCATGGCGATCAGCGAAACAACGCTGAAAGACACCATGCTCTTCCTGATCGACGAGCAGAACAAAAAAGGCGGAATACTCGGCAAGAAGCTCGAAGCGGTGGTCGTCGATCCCGCGTCGAACTGGCCGCTGTTTGCCGAAAAAGCCCGCGAATTGATCACCAAGGAGAAAGTCGCCGTGGTGTTCGGCTGCTGGACCTCGGTGTCGCGCAAATCCGTGCTCCCGGTGTTCAAGGAACTGAACTCGATCCTGTTCTATCCGGTGCAGTACGAAGGCGAGGAGAGCGAGCGCAACGTGTTCTACACGGGCGCTGCGCCGAACCAGCAGGCCATCCCCGCTGTCGATTATCTCGCCAAGGAAGAAAAGGTGCAGCGCTGGGTGCTGGCGGGCACCGACTACGTCTATCCGCGCACGACCAATAAGATCCTCGAGGCCTATCTCAAGTCGAAGGGCGTCAAGGATGCGGACATCATGATCAACTACACGCCCTTCGGTCATAGCGACTGGCAGACCATCGTCGCCGACATCAAGAAGTTCGGCTCGGCCGGCAAGAAGACCGCGATCGTCTCCACCATCAACGGCGATGCCAACGTTCCGTTCTACAAGGAGCTCGGCAACCAGGGCGTCAAGGCTAAGGATATCCCGTCGGTGGCGTTCTCGGTCGGCGAGGAAGAGCTCGCCGGCATCGACACCAAGCCGCTGGTCGGCCACATGGCGGCCTGGAATTACTTCCAGTCGATCAAGAACCCGGGGAATGCCGAGTTCATCAAGAAATGGCAGGCCTTCACCAAGAACGCCAAGCGCGTCACCAACGACCCGATGGAGGCCCACGTGATAGGCTTCGCGATGTGGGTCAAGGCCGTGGAGAAAGCCAAGTCCACCGATCCGGACAAGGTCATCGCCGCGCTGCCCGGCACGGAAGCGCCGAATCTGACCGGCGGCACCTCCAAGATGCTGCCGAATCATCACATCACCAAGCCGGTGTTCATCGGCGAAGTGCGCGGTGACGGCCAGTTCGATGTGGTGTGGAAGACGCCGAATCTCGTTCCGGGCGACGCTTGGTCCAAGCATCTCGACGGCTCCAAGGACCTGATCGGCGACTGGGTCACCAAGAAGTGCGGCAACTTCAACACCAAGACCAATAAGTGCGGCGCCTAGCCGTCCGCGCGCTTGCCCGACGTTAAGTCCGTAACAACGAGAGGCGGCGGGCGTGCCGCCGCCTCTTCAACATGCCGCCGGGGTGGACTTTGATGCGCACTTTGCGGGAGCGCGTTGTCGCGCTCATGTTCGCAGCGATTGTTTTGCTGGCCGGAGCGGCTGCCGAGGCGGCTGATCTCAAGGAAGCGCTGGCGCGTTTTACGACGGACGATTTCAGCGAGACCGCTGAAGGCATCGCGGAAGTCGTTGCGACCGGCGATCCGCGCGCCGCTGCGATCATCGAGGCGCTGCAAGCTGGGCGACTGCTTTACACCGCAGAACCCAAGGCGGTTTATTACAAAGACACGAATGGCAAACTGTTCGATGCCGCGACCGGCCAAGCCGTCACGGGCGAGCCTTCCGGTCTCGAGAATGTCCGGCTCAACAATCGGTTGCGCCGTGCCACCGACGCGGCGATCGGTGGCCTGACGCTGCTCGCCCCCGAACCCGCGAAACGGCTCACCGCAGCACAGGCCGTGTTCAAATCACGCGAAGTTGCGGTGTTGCCGATCCTGGATGCCGCCCTCGCTAAGGAAACCGACGAGCGCATCAAGCGCGCGCTCGCCGAAGCCCGCGCTGCCGTGGTGCTGCACTCCGACGATGCGAGTGAGCAAGATCGGCTGAGCGCGATCACATCGATCAAGGCACGCAGCGGGCAGGACGCGGTCGCCGCGCTGTCCGGTCTGCCATCGACGGTGCCCGATACGGTGAGCGCTGCCGCTCGCGATGCGATCGCCGGCATTCACAGTCAGCTCGTGGTCTGGGAGGCTGCGCAGAATGCGTGGTACGGCATCTCGCTCGGCTCCGTCTTGCTGCTTGCCGCAATCGGCCTCGCAATCACGTTCGGCGTGATGGGCGTCATCAACATGGCGCACGGCGAAATGGTGATGCTTGGCGCCTACGTCACCTTCGTCGTGCAGGAACTGATCCGGCAGCAAAATCCGGCCCTGTTCGACTATTCTCTTTTCATCGCCGTGCCACTCGCGTTCGTGGTTGCGGGCATCATCGGGATCCTGATCGAGCAGGGCATCATCCGTTTTCTTTACGGGCGTCCGCTGGAAACATTGCTCGCCACCTGGGGCCTGTCGCTCGTCCTGCAGCAGGCGGTGCGTACCGCGTTCGGCCCGACCAACAAGGAGGTCGGCAATCCGTCGTGGATGAGCGGCGCGTTCGAAGTGGGCCACCTCACCATCACCTACAACCGGCTCTGGATCGTTGTCTTTACGCTGGCGGTGTTCGTCGGGTTGCTCGGCTTACTGCGCTTCACGCGGCTTGGTCTGGAGATGCGCGCGGTGACGCAGAACCGTTCCATGGCGGCCTCGATGGGCATCCGTACCGCGCGCGTGGATGCGCTGACCTTCGGTCTCGGCTCCGGCATTGCGGGAATCGCCGGCGTGGCTCTGTCGCAGATCGACAACGTCAGCCCCAATCTCGGCCAGGGCTACATCATCGACAGCTTCATGGTTGTGGTGTTCGGCGGCGTCGGCAATCTTTGGGGTACGCTGGTCGGCGCCTTTACGCTCGGCATCGCCAACAAGTTCCTCGAGCCTTATGCCGGCGCGGTACTCGCCAAGATCGCGATTCTGGTCATCATCATCCTGTTCATCCAGAAGCGGCCGCGCGGGCTGTTTGCGCTCAAGGGCAGGGCGGTGGAAGCATGATGGCCGGCCACCATCCGCTGATCCGCATGCTCGACCGCGGCGCGCTGATTTTCCTCGGCGTGTTGGTGGCGGTTGCCGTGCTGGTGCCATTTCTCAATCTGGCGTTCCCGCAATCATCCGCGCTGCATGTGCCGACCTATCTGGTCGCGCTGTTCGGCAAGTATTTCTGCTACGCGCTGCTCGCGCTGTCGATCGATCTCATCTGGGGCTATGCCGGAATCCTGTCCCTCGGTCATGGAGCGTTCTTCGCGCTCGGCGGCTACGCCATGGGGATGTACCTGATGCGCCAGATCGGCACGCGGGGCGTCTATGCCCACCCTGAACTGCCGGACTTCATGGTGTTCCTCAACTGGCCGGAATTGCCGGTCTATTGGTACGGCTTCCAGCACTTTCCGTATGCGCTTCTGATGATTCTGCTAGTTCCCGGCGCTCTTGCCTTCGTATTCGGCTGGTTCGCGTTCCGCAGCCGTGTCACCGGCGTCTATCTCTCGATCATCACCCAGGCGCTGACCTATGCCCTGATGCTCGGGTTCTTCCGCAACAATTTCGGCTTCGGCGGCAACAACGGCCTGACCGATTTCAAGGACATCCTTGGCTTCAATGTGCAGGCGCAGGGCACGCGCGCGGCGCTGTTTTTCGTCTCCTGCGTCGCGCTCGCGATCGGCTTCCTGATCTGCCGCGCGCTGGTCACTTCGAAATTCGGCAAGGTGCTGGTCGCCGTGCGCGATGCCGAGCCGCGCACCCGGTTTCTCGGCTACCGGGCGGAATCCTACAAGCTGTTCGTGTTCACGCTGTCAGCCTGCATGGCGGGCGTGGCCGGTGCGCTCTACGTGCCGCAAGTCGGCATAATCAATCCAAGCGAGTTCTCGCCGGCCAATTCGATCGAAGCGGTGATCTGGGTCGCGGTCGGCGGCCGCGGCACGCTGACCGGCGCGGTGATCGGCGCGATCCTGGTGAACTACGGAAAGACCACGTTCACCAGCGGCATGCTGGCGCCGTACTGGCTCTTCGTTCTGGGCGGCTTGTTCATTCTGGTTACGCTGTTGTTGCCGAAGGGTATCGTCGGCACCTGGCAGCAGTGGCGTTCGCAACAGCGGGCGAACGCCGAAGCGGCTGGCACACCCCTGCCGCCGGCTGCTGCGGCAACGCCGGCGGAGTAGGACGATGGACGCGCGCACCACCACGGCCCTGCTTTATCTCAACGGGGTCAACGTGTCGTTCGACGGCTTCCGCGCCATCAACAATCTGTCGCTGACAGTTGAGCCCGGCGAAATGCGCGCCATCATCGGTCCGAACGGTGCGGGCAAGACCACGATGATGGACATCGTCACAGGCAAGACACGGCCCGACAGCGGAGATGTGTTCTTCGAGGGTAGTCACGACCTGACCAAGCTCGACGAAACGCAGATCGCCACGCTCGGTATCGGACGCAAATTCCAAAAGCCCACGGTGTTCGAGATGCACACCGTGGAGGACAATCTCCTCCTTGCGCTCAAGAACGATCGCAGGCCCCGTGCCACGCTGCGATGGCATGAAACCAACGATGAAATGCGGCGCGTCGGCGACATTCTCGAAACCATTCGGCTCGGCGCGATGCGCAACCGGCCGGCCGGCAGCCTCGCCCACGGCCAAAAGCAGTGGCTCGAGATCGGAATGCTGCTCGCTCAGGAGCCCAAGCTCCTGCTGGTCGACGAGCCGGTCGCCGGCATGACCGATGTCGAAACGCAGCAGACCGCAGAGCTTCTCAAGGAAATCAACCGCGACAAGACCGTCATCGTCGTGGAGCACGATATGACGTTCGTCCGCGAACTCGGGGTCAAGGTGACATGTCTGCATGAAGGCACTGCAATTGCCGAGGGGACCATCGACCAGGTGTCGGCGACCGAGCGCGTGATCGAAGTGTATTTGGGACGATAGCGATGATGGACGTTCAAGCAATCGATCTGCACTACGGCGCCGCACAGGCGTTGCGTGGCGTATCGCTGCAGGCCAAGGTCGGCGAGGTGACCTGCGTGCTCGGCCGCAACGGCGTCGGCAAGACGAGCCTGCTCGACGCGCTGGCAGGCCAGCAGCCGGTGAGCGCCGGTTCGATCGTGTGGGAGGGCGAGGACGCCACCAGGCTCAAGCCTTACGAGCGGGCGCGCCGGGGCATCGCCTATGTGCCGCAAGGCCGTGAGATCTTTCCCCTGTTGACGGTTGAAGAAAATCTCAAGTCCGGCTTCGCGCCGCTGCCCCGCGATCAGCGTGGCATTCCCGACGATGTGTTTTCGCTGTTTCCGGTGCTGCACGACATGCTGCGGCGGCGTGGCGGGGACTTGTCGGGCGGTCAGCAGCAGCAGCTCGCGATCGGGCGCGCGCTGGTGATGCGGCCGCGTCTTCTGCTGCTCGATGAGCCGACCGAAGGCATCCAGCCTTCAATCATCAAGGATATCGGCCGCGCGATCACATATCTGCGTGGTCTTGGCAAGATGGCTATTGTCCTGGTCGAGCAATACCTCGACTTTGCAAGCGAGCTTGGCGACCGATTTGTGGTGATGGATCGCGGCGCTATCGTCTATTCTTCCGAGAAGGCGAGCATGGATGAGGCCGCGCTCAAGCGAGCGATGGCAATCTAGGAGCGGTTGCGTGCCGGCTGCATCCGCGTTGAACAGGATATTCGCTGCCAACCGCGCCGCCGGCCATATTGCGCTCGAAGTCAGCGCGCAGGGCGGCGTGACGCGGCGCGTTCGGGTCGGCGAGGACGGCCCGCTGCGCGTGCGGTTTCCGCGGCCGGACAGCTCGATCCTCGAAGCCATGATCGTCAACACAGCGGGCGGCATTGCCGGGGGGGACCGGCATCGGCTCGATATTTCCCTCGGACACGGCGCGCGACTTGCGGTCACCACCGCGGCCGCCGAGAAGGTCTATCGCTCGCTCGGCCCGCCGGCGGACATCGGTGTCAGGCTCCGCGCCGAAGCTGGCGCGCAACTTCGCTGGCTTCCCCAGGAAACCATTCTGTTCGATCGCGCCAGCCTGCGCCGCCGGATCGAAGTCGATCTGATCGGTGACGCGTCGCTGCTGATGGCCGAGGCCGTGGTGTTCGGCCGCTCGGCGATGGGCGAGCAGGTGCGGCACGGTCTGCTGAGCGACCATTGGCGATTTCGGCGTGACGGGAGGCTTGTCTTCGCCGAAACCGCGCGGCTCGATGGTCCGATCGCGGAAAGGCTTGGAGAATCCGCGGTGGCGAACGGAACCGCCGCGATTGCGACCGTGCTCGCTTCGCCGGTCGGCGAAGCCGCGGTTGAGCGCGTCCGCGCCTCGAGTTTTTTTGGAGAAGTCGGCATCTCCGCCTGGAACGGGCTTGCGGTGGCGCGGCTCTGCGCCAAGGATGGTGCGGGCCTGCGCGGCGATCTGGCAGCCGTGCTCACCGCGCTCGGCGGCGAGCTGCCGCGGCTCTGGCTGAACTGAGGCGACGATGAATCTCACGCCGCGCGAAAAGGACAAGCTGCTGATCGCCATGGCCGCGATGGTTGCGCGCCGGCGGCTGGAGCGCGGCGTCAAGCTCAACCATCCCGAGGCGGTGGCGCTGATCACCGACTTCATCCTGGAGGGCGCGCGCGACGGCAAGACGGTGGCGCAGCTCATGGAGGCGGGCGCGCATGTCATCACCCGCGCGCAGGTGATGGACGGCATCCCTGAGATGATCCACGACATCCAGGTCGAGGCGACATTCCCCGACGGCACCAAGCTGGTGACTGTCCACGAACCGATCAGGTGAGCCAATGATCCCCGGCGAACTCTTCATCAAAGATGGCGAGATCGAGCTCAACAAGGGCCGCAAGACCGTGACGCTGACCGTCGCCAACACCGGCGACCGGCCGATCCAGGTCGGCTCGCACTATCATTTTTTCGAAACCAACCCCGCGTTGAGGTTCGAGCGCAAAAAAGCGCGCGGCATGCGGCTCGACATCGCGGCCGGTACCGCGGTGCGCTTCGAGCCCGGCCAGACTCGGGACGTGACGCTGGTCGCGCTCGCAGGCTCGCGCACGGTCTACGGATTCAGGGGCGAGGTGATGGGGAAACTTAAAAGGTAGCGAAAGGTAGCGTAAGAATCATGACGGGCGAGCTTGCGCCCGCCCGTCACGTTTCCAGCGCTGCTACCGCTGCTGAAAACCGAGATCAAATCGATCACATGGTGCGATGCTGGTAGCGGCCTCAGCACCCAGACCGGTCTGGTCTTGGCGACCCTCACACTCGGCGAACCGAACGTGAGCATCTGGGAAAGAGGATAGCGCGGCGGCGAAGCGAAGCAAGCAAAAGCGCGCGGTAATGCGGTTCGCCCGCGCGTGTTGATAATTCTGGGGATTAATCCGGTAGCCATCTGAGATATCGCGAGAAAAATCATGTCCGTCAAAATAAAGCGCTCGACTTATGCAGACATGTTTGGGCCGACCACCGGCGATCGCGTGCGATTGGCCGACACCGATCTCATCATCGAGGTCGAGAAGGATTTCACCATCTACGGCGAGGAGGTGAAATTCGGCGGCGGCAAGGTGATCCGGGACGGCATGGGGCAGAGCCAGGTCACCAACAAGAAGGGCGCGGCCGACACCGTCATCACCAACGCGCTGATCCTCGACCACTGGGGCATCGTGAAGGCCGACGTCGGCCTGAAGGAGGGCCGCATCGCTGCGATCGGCAAGGCGGGCAATCCGGACATTCAGCCGGGCGTCACCATCGTCATCGGCCCAGGCACCGAGATCATCGCGGGCGAAGGAAAAATCCTCACCGCCGGCGGTTTCGACACGCACATCCATTTCATCTGTCCGCAGCAGGTCGACGATGCGCTGATGTCCGGCGTGACCTCGCTGCTTGGCGGCGGCACCGGACCGGCGCACGGCACGTTCGCCACCACCTGCACGCCGGGGTCGTGGCATCTCGGCCGCATGATCCAGGCGGCGGATGCGTTCCCGGTCAACCTCGGCTTCGCCGGCAAGGGCAACGCCTCGTTGCCCGCGGCGCTCGAGGAAATGGTCAAGGGCGGCGCCTGCGCGCTCAAGCTGCACGAGGACTGGGGCACCACGCCGGCTGCGATCGACAACTGCCTGTCGGTCGCCGACGACTACGACGTGCAGGTAATGATCCACACCGACACGCTGAACGAAAGCGGTTTCGTCGAGGACACCATCAAGGCGTTCAAGGGCCGCACCATTCACGCCTTCCACACCGAAGGCGCCGGCGGTGGCCACGCGCCCGACATCATGAAGGTCGCTGGCCTCAAGAACGTGCTGCCGTCCTCGACCAATCCGACGCGGCCGTTCACCCGCAACACCATCGACGAGCATCTCGACATGCTGATGGTGTGCCACCACCTCGACCCGTCGATCGCCGAGGATCTGGCGTTCGCCGAGAGCCGCATCCGCAAGGAGACGATCGCCGCGGAGGACATCCTCCACGATCTCGGCGCGCTCTCCATGATGTCGTCCGACAGCCAGGCGATGGGCCGGCTCGGCGAGGTCATCATCCGGACCTGGCAGACCGCAAACAAGATGAAGAAGCAGCGCGGGCGCCTCAAGAAAGACAAGAGCGACAACGACAACATGCGCGCGCGCCGCTACGTCGCCAAGTACACCATCAATCCGGCGATCGCGCACGGCGTGTCGAAGCACATCGGCTCGGTGGAGAAGGGCAAGCTCGCCGACCTGGTGCTGTGGACGCCGGCGTTCTTCGGCGTGAAGCCGGACTGCATCATCAAGGGCGGCACCATCGTGGCGGCGCCGATGGGCGATCCCAACGCCTCAATCCCGACGCCGCAGCCGGTGCACTACCGGCCGATGTTCGGCGCGTTCGGCAAGGCGCTGACCGCGTCGTCGCTGGTGTTCGTCTCCAAGGCCGCGGTGAAGGCGAAGCTCGGCGACAGGCTCGGTGTGGAGAAAACGCTGGTCGCGGTCGAGCACACGCGCGACATCGGAAAGAAGAACATGATCCACAACAGCGCGACGCCGAATATCGAGATCGACGCGGAAACTTACGAAGTCCGTGCCGACGGCGAATTGCTCACCTGCGCGCCCGCCGAAGTGCTGCCGATGGCGCAACGGTATTTCCTGTTTTGATTCCAGCTGTCGTCCCCGCGAAAGCGAGGACCCCAGTCAACACAGAGGTTACTGGATGCCCCGCTTTCGCGGAGCATGACAATCGAGAATTCGGCCGGCATGACAACCGAGTGAAACTTCCATCACCCCAACACGCTCCCCGAGCCCTTGCTGCCCTGGCCTTCGCCCAGCACGACGGTGTCGTAGTTCGCGAGGATTTTCGACGTCAGCGCGCCATCCTTGAGCTGTTCCGGCGAGAGCGCCTTCATCGCCGCCATCATGCCCTCCAGGCCGGGAGGCGAGTACACCATCAGCATGCGCATGCCTTCCTTGGAGCCGACCTTGTGCGGCGTGCCGGGCGGGATGTTGACGCAGGCGCCCTTCTTGGCGTGGAACACCTCGTCGCCGAGCTGGAATTCCCCGGAGCCGTCGACCACGTAGCAGACCTGGAACGACTTGACGTGCATGTGGAGCCGCGACTCGAAGCCGGGCTTGCAGATCTCGTCGAATATCTCGTAGGTGCCGTCGGTGTCGGCGGCGGTGACCTTGCAGGTCGCGGTGTTGGCGCGCGCGTAGACGGTGCCTTCGCCGGCGGCTGAATATTTGGGTTTGGGCGTGGTAGGCTGCGGCATGATGATCTCCTGGAATTCCTCCCGTGCATTATGGGCGCCGGCGCATGACCCGAAAAGTGGGTATCGGTTTTCGGACAAGATCATGCGCCCATGAAAAGTGCGAGGTCCCTGTGAAGCGCGGCTGGGCGATCTGCCGGGCGGGCAACTGGAACCCCGCGATGGCGGTCGACCAGGTGCTGCTCGATTCCGGTGACCGGCATCGCCGCCGCATCGTGCTGACCGGCGAGAAAGGTCCGTTCCTGCTCGATCTCGATGAGCCGGTGGCGCTTCGCAACGGCGACGGCATCGTGCTGGATGACGGGTCGATCGTCATGATCGCCAGCCAGGCTGAGCAGCTCGCCGAGATCGCCGCGCGGACGCCGCTCGCGCTGGTGCAGCTTGCCTGGCACCTCGGCAACCGCCACACGGACGTGCAGATCGCCGGCAACACGCTGCGCATCCGGCGCGATCATGTGCTGGAGCAGATGGTCGTCGGGCTCGGCGCAAGCGTGACGTCGATCGAGGCGCCGTTCGATCCGGAGAGCGGTGCGCCGGCGCATGGACACGATCACGGCCATGACCACGAGCATGGTCACGATCACGAGCACGATCATGGCTCGTAAGAAGAAGGTTGCGCTGCTGCGACAGAAGGGCCGCCTCGTGGTGCGAGACGCGGCGCTGCGCAGCGCTCCTCACCATGAGGCGAAGCAACAGGGGCGCCAAGAGTCCGCCGCGCTCTATCGCCTGATGGCATGGCTGTCGCCGGCCTATCCGGTCGGCGCGTTCTCCTATTCCAGCGGGCTCGAATGGGCGATTGAGGCCAGCGACATCAGGGATGCCGAGAGCTTGCGGCGGTGGCTTGCCGTCGTGATCGGCGAGGGCGGCGCATTCTGCGACGCGGTGTTCCTCGTCCATGCACACCGTGCGATTGCCGGCAACAACGACAAGGCGCTGCACGACGTTGCCGAGCTGGCCGCCGCGTTCGCGCCCTCGAAGGAGCGGCACCTCGAAACCACCGCGCAGGGCCGCGCCTTTGTCGAGGCGACCCGCGCGGCCTGGCCGTGCGCCGCGCTCGACCGCCTCACCAAAATCTGGGACGGCGCAGTCGCCTATCCCGTCGCGGTCGGCGTCGCGGCGGCCGGCCACGGCATCGCGCTCGATGCGGCGCTCAACGCCTATCTTCATGCCGTCACCGCCAATCTGATCTCGGCCGGCGTGCGGCTCATTCCCTTGGGGCAAACGGAAGGGCAGCGCTTGCTGGCCGCGCTCGAGCCGGTCGCAGCGGCGACGACGCTGCGCGCGCTCAGCAGCAAACTCGACGACGTCGGCGGCGCCGCGTTCCGCGCCGACATCGCCAGCATGAAACACGAGACGCAGTACACGAGGTTGTTCCGCACATGAGCGCACCGCATCACGGGCCGCTGCGCGTCGGCGTCGGCGGGCCGGTCGGCTCCGGCAAGACCGCGCTGATGGACGCGCTGTGCAAGCGGCTGCGCGACCGCTTCGAGATCGCGGCGATCACCAACGACATCTACACCAAGTGGGACGCCGAATACCTGGTGCGCTCCGGCGCGCTTGCGGCGGAGCGCATCGCCGGCGTCGAGACCGGCGGCTGCCCGCACACCGCGATCCGCGAGGACGCCTCGATCAACCTCGCCGCGATCGCCGACATGCGGAAGAAGTTCCCCGGGCTCGACCTGGTGCTGATCGAATCCGGCGGCGACAACCTCGCGGCGACGTTCTCGCCGGAGCTTGCCGACCTCACCATCTACGTGATCGACGTCGCGGCCGGCGACAAGATCCCGTCGAAGGGCGGGCCCGGCATCACGCGCAGCGATCTGCTCGTCATCAACAAGGTCGACCTCGCGCCGCACGTCGGCGCCTCGCTCGAGGTGATGCAGCGCGACGCCAAGAAGATGCGCGGCGCGCGGCCGTTCGTGATGACGAATTTGCGCAGCGGCGACGGCGTCGCGGACATCGCGAAGTTCATCGAGGAGAAGGGCGGGCTGGGGGCGTAGCTTGGCTGCGCCGTCACACCGCTCGCCTTCGTCTCCGCATTCTCCGCTGTCATCCCCGCGAAAGCGGGGATCCAGCAGCCACGTGTGTTTACTGGGTCCCCGCTTTCGCGGGGACGACAACTGAAGTTGTTGCGTCACGTCGCGCCTCCTTGCCTTCCAGACATGCTTGATCGTTCTCGGCCCTCGCGTTCTTCGCGGGACCTTCCAAATTTCCCCTCCGACCGAGGGGAGAGGCGCGCCAAGTAGCGCTGCCTTTGTCTCAAGTGCAAGCTCTCATCGGAGAGCGTGGCGCCACCTGGCGCGCCACCGGAGACTCCTTCATCTCCGGCTCACTTGCAGCGATTTCGTGCGGGGCGTTACGCTTGTCCGCACTGACCTCGGGCCGCGCTTGCGAGCCCTGACCTTCGGCCCGGGCCGTCCAGCAGGCTCCCTGCGCACGGGTCTTAGTGCCCGTAGGGCGGGGCCCCGAGGCCTCCCGGGAGCCTGGCTGACGAAGCCAAAAGGCAAGTCCGCCGATCAGTAGATAATCCTGCGCGTTTTGGCTGCTCTCGTCTAAGAAAACCTCCATGAAGTGGTTTTCTTCCGTAGAGGGTGGTTGCGGCAACATGATCAAGCCAGCGAGCGTAGGATAGTTTGGGCGAAGCGAAACCCATCATGCATCGGCAGGGCACGTTGGGTTTCGCTGCGTTAACCCACCCTACGAACATTGGCGTTATCTCTTTCCCGTAAACACCGGCTTGCGTTTGCCCAGAAACGCCTTCACGCCCTCCGCATAATCCGGATGGGAGCCGGCCTCGCGCTGCAATTTTCGTTCAAGGTCGAGCTGCGTCGAAAGATCGTTGTCCTCCGCCGCGTCGAACGCCCGCTTGATCTGCGCCAAGCCATAGGTCGGCTGCGTCGCAAAATGCGCGCACAGCGTTTCCGCTTCGCTCATCAGCGCCGCGTCGTCGACCACCTTCCAGATCAATCCCCATTGCTCCGCCGTCTCGGCGGAGATCGGCTCGGCGAGCAGTGCGAGGCCGCGGGCGCGCGCCTGGCCGACCAGGCGCGGCAGCAGCCAGGTGCCGCCGGCATCGGGAATGATCCCCAAGCGCGCAAACGGTTGCAGGAACGACGCCGAGCGCGCGGCGATCACGATGTCGCAGCCGAGCGCGATGTTGCAGCTCGCGCCGGCGGCGATGCCGTTCACCGCGCAGACCACGGGGAAGGGCAGCGCGCGCAGCTTGAGCACGAGAGGATTGTAGTATTTCTCCAGCGCCTCGCCGGGGATCACCACGTCGCCGGCCGCGGTGACGCGCTCGTTCAGGTCCTGTCCGGTCGAGAAGGCGCGGCCGGTGCCGGTGATCAGCAGTGCGCGGCACGTCTTGTCCGCTTCGGCGCCGGCGATCTCGCGCGCCAGCACCTGATGCATCGGGATGGTGAAGGCGTTGAGCCGCGCCGGCCGGTTGAGCGTGACGATGCGGTAGCCGTCGCGCTTCTCCACCAGGATCGGACTTTCGTCCGAGCTAGCGTCCATGGCGTTTGGCATGCCTTTGCCCTCCTTGGGCGGCAATCCGACGCACGGCGGAAACCCAAGTTATTGCAGTATGTTACGACGAACCTGTCAATCGGGCCGCGGCCGCCTGCGGAACGGCGCGCTCGGCACGGCATTGAGGCTGTTCGCGGGTGCCATCATCGGCGATGATGGATCCAAGCGAAAACGAGATCCGCAGTCTTCGCCGCTGGCGACGGGTTGCGCTTCAAACAAACTGCTCCAGGGAGGAATGACGATGACCAAACGTGCCTTGACCTGCACCGTGTCCGCGATGGCGCTGGCCATTGGCCTCGCCGGCGTGCAGACCGCCGACGCGCAGCAGCGCAAGTCGCTGCGCTGGACCACCTCGCAGGTCGGCTCCTACGGCTACACGATCGCCGCCTCGATGGCGAAGATCCTCGAGCAGGCGCTGGACGGCGAATACACCGTCACGGTGGCGCCCTACGCGACGCCGACCGTCGCCATGAAGGCGGTGATGGATGGCAACGGCGAACTCGCCTACACGGCCGACATCGGCATTGCCGATTTCCTGGCGCGCACCGGCGGCTTCAAGGACTACAAGCCGCAGAGGCCGGAGATCGTCCACACATGGTACGCCTATCCGATGGAATCGCTGATGGCGACCACGGCGAAGAACGCGGCCGGCATGAAGTGCTGGAAGGACTTCAGCGGCAAACCGGTGTTCTTCACCCCGGCGGGCTTCATGAACTGGCTGAACTTCCAGCGCATCTTCAAGGCGCTCAACTATGACTTCAAGCACGTGCAGATCGACGTCAAAGCGAACGCCGACGCGCTCGACGCCGGCACCATCGTTGGCTCGGTCGCGTACACCACGTCGGGCTCGCAGCTCTCGTCTTACTGGAAGGAGACCGAGATCCGCACCGAGGTGAAGGTGATCAATCCTTGCCCGGACGAGGTCGCCGCGCTGCAAAAGGCAGGCCTCGCAGTGGTGGACGTCGATGCCAAAGGCGCGTTCGCCAAGGACGTTGGACCGAAGACGCTTCAAGGCGTGCCGATCCTGTTTGCCTATCACGCCCGCGCCGATATGCCGGAAGCCACCGTCTACAAGATGGTCAAGGCTTTCTATGACAAGAAGGACGAACTGGTGAAGATCGACGCGGGCTTCTCCACCATGGCGAAGGACTTCGTCGGCTTGCAGGCAAAAGGCATCAACGCCAATCCGGGTATGGCCGTGCATCCGGGCCTCGCCAAGTTCCTCAAGGAACAGAAGGCCTGGGATGACAAGTGGAAGGTATCCGGCAGCGCGAGCTGATCGGTTGAGCTGACACGGGGCGGGGACCGTCGCGCTGGCGCTGGTTCCCGCCCCGGTGTATTTCAAAGCGGGGGATGATCGCGCCGGCGGGGGCGCGAAGCAGGCTTTGCGAGGGGAACCATGGCGAGCGAAGCGATCAAGAAATTCGCCACGCTCAGAAATCTGATTTTCGTACTGGCGACGATCCAGCTCGTCTGGCTGGTCTGGTTCTTCTACACTGGCAAGGGCGGCGGCCAGGAGCTGGTCGCGCACGTCATGTCGATCGCGCTGGCGCTGCAAATCCTGTTCATGTTCGAGGAGAAAGATCTCTATCCCGCGCTGCCGCGGGTGGTGAACCAGTTGATCGTTGCAGTCTATCTCGGCATCTGCGTCTATTCGTTCGCCTATTTTTTCGTCCACTTTGAGCGCATCGCGATCTACGCGCAGGGCTCCTACACGCAGGGCGACTTCATCCTCGGTCTGCTGGTGTTCCTGCTGGTGATGGAGCTCACGAGGCTCGCGCATCCGATCCTGTTCTGGACCAACATCGTCCTCGTCGTCTACACGCTGTGGGGTTATCTCTCCCCGATCGATTTCTTCTGGCATCCCGGCACGACGTTCATCCGCGTCGTCTCGTCGAGCACGTATGAGCTGTCGACCGGTATCTACGGCACCTACGGCCAGCTCGCGCTGACCTTGATCGCGGCGTTCCTCATGTTGGCCGGCGTCGCCAACGGCTTCAACGCGCAGAACTGCATGATCAACGTGGTGCGGCTGGTCGCCCGGTCGCGCCGGCTGATCCCGCAAACCGCGGTGGTCGGTTCGAGCATGATCGGGTTGATCAGCGGTTCGGGCTCGGCCAACGCCGCCGTGGTCGGCACCATCACCATCCCGCTGATGATGCGTTACGGCGTGCCCGGCACGTTTGCCGCGGCGGTCGAGACCGCGGCCTCGATGGGCGGCCTGATCGATCCGCCGATGATGGGCGCGGCCGCCTTCTTGATGGCGGAGTTCCTCGGCGTGCCCTACTGGGACGTCGTGATTCGCGGCTTCGCGCTCGCCTTTATCTATTACATCTCGATCGGCGCCGCGGTGTATCTGCTCTGCGTGCGCCTGCTGCCGGATGATCCGATCGACAAGCCGCAGGTGCCGCTCTACGATAAAATCTCGACCGCGATCTTCTTCACCTCGGTGCTCTATCTCGTTTATTTGATGGGCTACGTTGGCAAGGGCGAATTGCTCGCCGCGCTCTACACCGCGATGTTCATGCTCGCGCCGCTGATCGGCATTTTCCTGTATTTCAAGCACGTGCTGAAGGAGCCCAAGCTTCAGCATGAGACGCTGTTCGGCAGTCTGCGGCGCGGCATCGAAACGCACGCCGAGATGTCGTCGTACCTGACGCTGTTGCTGGCCACGTTGGGCATCATGATCGGCCTGTTCACCGTCACCGGATTCATCAACCGGATGGGTGGGATGCTGATCGACCTCGGCTCCTGGAACATCATCGCCATGATCGGCATGGCCTGGGTGTTCGGCTGGCTTGCGGGCACCGGGCTGCCGCCGACCGCCACCTACATCATCGGCGCCGTGGTCATCGTGCCGCCGATGCGCGAGCTCGGCATCAATCCGTGGGTCGCGCACTTCTTCGTCTTCTTCCTGTCGGTGTGGGGCGAGCTGTCGCCTCCGACTTCGCTCACCGCCGCGGTCTCCGCGCGGATCGCCAATGCGTCGTTCATGCGAACCATGTGGGAGGCGCTCAAGATCTGCGCGCCGATCACGCTGATGACGTTTGCGATCTTCACCCGCCACAATCTGGTGACGAACCCCGGCTGGCTGATGATCGCCGACATGTTCCTGGTGCTGGTGGGCACGCTCGGCGCATCTTTTGCGATGTTCGGGCGCTGTTATCCCGGGGCAGCCGTGGATATCGTGTTGCGCTGCCTGTTCGCCGTGCTGGCGTTCGCGGTGTTGTTCGTTCCCGACATCAAGATGTCGGTTTCATTCGCCGTGGTGCTGGTCATCGCCCTCGCCGGCGGCATCTGGCAGCACCGCAAGATCGCACCGCCGAAGAAATACGCGCTGACGCCGCAACAGAACGCCTCGACTGGCGATCTCGCTCCGGTGCTGGCCGAAGCCAAGCGCGACATCGGCTAGTTAGCGTATAGTGCTGCGAATGAGCACGTCAGCCCGCGACCGCCTGGAACAATCGCTTGCTCGCATCGCCGAGCCGAAGGGCGAGGGGGCGCGCGCCTGCCTCACCGTCTATGCCGACATGGCACGCGCCGCCGCGGACGCAGCCGATGCTCGCGCCAAGGCCGGGCAATCGCTGGGTCCGCTCGACGGCGCGATCGTCAGCATCAAGGACCTGTTCGACGTCAAAGGCGAGGTGACGCGCGCGGGCTCGCGCGTGGTCGCGGAGGAGGGCAGGCCCGCCCCGGCGGATGCGCCGGTGGTAACGCGGCTGCGTGCGGCGGGCGCGGTGATCGCCGCCAAGACCAATATGAGCGAGTTCGCGTTCTCCGGCGTCGGCGCCAATCCGCATTTCGGCACGCCCGGCAATCCGTTCGACCGCGCGCGGGTGCCGGGCGGCTCGACCTCGGGCGGCGGCGTCGCGGTGGCTGACGGCCTGTGCGAGATCGCGATCGGCAGCGACACCGGGGGCTCGACCCGCATTCCCGCCGCGCTGTGCGGCGTCGTCGGCTGGAAACCGAGCCGCCAGCGCGTGCCGACCGAGGGCGCGTTTCCGCTGTCGTTCACGTTGGACTCGATCGGGCCGCTGGCGAAGAGCGTCGCCGAATGCGCCGCCGCCGACGCGGTGATGGCGGGCGACAAGCCGCAGACGTTGCAGCCGGCTTCGCTTGCCGGCCTGCGCCTCGGCGTCGTGCAGGGCATGCCGTTCGAGAGCATCGACGATACGGTCGCAAAAGCCTGGGAGGGTGCGATTGCGGCACTCGGCCCGGCGGGCGCCAAGCTCAGCGACGAAACCGTCGCGCTCATCCCCGACATGATCGCCTGCAATGCCAAAGGCGGCTTCGCGCCGACCGAGGCGTTCTCGATCCATCGCGACCGGCTCAAGCGCCGCGGCCGCGACGTCGACCAGAACATCCGCGCCCGCATCGAGCGCGGCGGCACCGTGAGCGCGGCGGACTACATCGACATGGCGCAGGAGCGGGCGCGGCTCGTCCGTGCCATGGACGCCCGCATGGCCGGGCTCGATGCGCTGATCCTGCCGACGACGCCGATCGTCGCGCCGAGACTCGACGAGGTCGCGACCCTCGAGAGCTTCGGCCAGAAAAACATGCTGCTGCTGCGCAACACGTCGATGATGAATTTCTTCGACCTTTGCGCGATCTCGCTGCCATTGCCCCGTGGACAAGGCCTGTCGGCGGGCTTGATGGTGGTTGCGCGAAACGGCCAGGATGACCACCTGTTCCGTGTCGCCGCGGCCGTTGAGCGGCTGTTCGCTTGAGGCGATAGCGCTGGAGGCCATCCATGGGCCCGTTTCCGCACGACGCACCGCCCGCCGGCATTTCCGAATCCAATCCCATGGGCACCGATGGAATGCAGTTCGTCGAATATGCCCATCCCCAGCCGCAGAAGCTCAAGGCGCTGTTCGCCACCATGGGATTCACGGAGGTCGCGAGGCATCGCTCGAAAGACGTGACGCTGTGGCGGCAGGGCCTGGTCAACTTCGTCGTCAACGCCGAGCCGGATTCGTTTGCGCAGCGCTTCGCCGCGCTGCATGGGCCGTGCGCCTGCGCCATGGCGTTCCGGGTGTCCGACGCGAAGCACGCCTACGAGCGTGCGCTGTCGCTCGGCGCGGAGCCTGGCGAGATCAAGGTCGGTCCGATGGAGCTTTCCATTCCGGCGATCAAGGGGATCGGCGGCTCGTTGCTTTATTTCGTCGACCGCTACGGTGACAACGGCTCGATCTGGGACGTCGACTTCCGCTGGACCGGCGAGCGCGACCCGAAGCCTTCGGGCGTCGGCCTGCATTACATCGATCATCTCACCCACAACGTGCAGCGCGGCCGGATGGATCACTGGGCGGGCTTTTATGAGAAGCTTTTCAACTTCAAGCAGATTCGCTTCTTCAACATCGAAGGCAAGCTGACCGGACTGATCTCGCGGGCGATGACGTCGCCGTGCGGCAAGATCCGCATCCCGATCAACGAGTCGCTCGACGACAAGTCGCAGATCGAGGAGTACCTGAAGGAGTATCACGGCGAGGGCATCCAGCATGTCGCGATGGGCGCGCGCGACATTTATGAGTCGGTCGGAAAGCTCCGCGCCAACGGGATGTCGTTCATGCCGCCGCCGCCCGCCACTTACTACGAGAAAGTCGACGCGCGTCTGCCCGGTCACGGCGAGCCGGTCGAAGCGTTGCGGCAGTCCGGCATCCTGATCGACGGCGAGGGCGTGGTGAACGGCGGGCGTACCAAGGTGCTGCTGCAGATATTCTCCGCGACCGTGCTGGGACCGATCTTCTTCGAGTTCATCCAGCGCAAGGGCGACGAGGGCTTCGGCGAGGGCAACTTCCGGGCTCTGTTCGAGTCGATCGAGGAAGACCAGATCCGACGGGGCGTACTGCAGGATCGGCCGCAGGCCTAGGTTCGTATTCACTCCCCAATCCATGGGTCGTCATGGCCGGGCTTGTCCCGGCCATCCATGACGAAGACCAAGCCTGCGCCTTTAGGCTGCTTGCAGGCGACCGTCGCGCGCCTCTACCATGCCTCCAGAAATCCAATCTGGGAGGATCACGATGTCGCCTGTTCGTCCTATCACGCGCCGCGAGTTTGCCGCCGGCGCGGCCGCCACCACCACTTTCATTGCCTCGCCCGCCATCCTGCGAGCGCAGGGCGCTGCCTTGAAGGTCGGCGTACTGCTGCCGCGCTCCGGCGCCCAGGCCAGCATCGGGCAGGACTGTCAGCGCGGCGTCGACGTTACGCCGGGCATCCTGAAGCAGCTCGGTTTGCCCAGCCTGCAGCTCATGAACGCCGACACCGAGACCAACGTCGAGGTGGCGCGCGCGCGTGCCGAGAAGCTGATCGCCGACGGCGCGCAGCTCCTGATGGGTGCTTTCGATTCTGGGCAGTCGACCGCAATCGCCCAGGTGGCCGAGCAGAAGGGCATTCCCTTCGTCATCAACATCGCCGCGGCACCGCCGATCACGGAGCAGGGCTACAAGTTCGTGTTCCGCAATTTCCCGACTGCCGGCATGATCCTGAACGATGCCTTTATCAATCAGAAAGAGGTGTTCGAGGCCGCCGGCACCGCGCCCAAGACCGTGGTGTTCATGCACGCCAACGACACCTTCGGCACCGCGATGCAGAAGGGCATCGGCGCGATCATGCCGAAGCACAACATGCCCTACACCATCAAGGAGACGATCGCCTACGACGCGACAGCGCGCGACCTGTCGGTCGAGGTCTCCAAGGCCAAGTCGGTCGGCGCCGACGCGCTGCTCGCCGTCAGCCGGCTCAACGATGCGATCCTGATCACTCGCGAGATGGTCAAGCAGCGCTGGTCGCCAATGGGCGTGCTTAGCATGGGACCGGGCTGGTATGAGGACCAATATCTCAAGACGCTCGGCAAGCTGGCCGACGGGCCGCTGAGCTTCGTGCCCTGGTACGACCCGACCAAGAAAATGAGCAAGATGCTGGAGACCGCGCTCGCCAAGTCCGCCCCCGGCGTCAATCTCAACACCAACCAGATCTACACTTTCGAGGCGCTGCTGGTCGCCGCGGATGCCTACAAGCGCGCCGGGTCGGCCGATCCCAAGGCGCTGGCCGATGCGATCCGCACCACCAGCATCAAGGACAACGTCTCGACCGGCCCCGGCATCCAGTTCGACGCCAAGGGCCAGAACGACAAGCTGCGCAACTCGGCGATCCAGAACCGTGCCGGCAAGCTGGTCACGGTGGCGCCGAAGGGCGCGACCAATGCCAAGGCCGAATGGCCGATGAAGCCGTACGATAAGCGCTGACCACCGATTTTTGTCATTCCGGGGCCGAGCGAAGCGAGGAACCCGGAATCCATAACCCGATATGTGATTATGGATTCTGGGTTCGCGCCTCCGGCGCGCCCCGGAATGACAGTTGAGAGACCCCGTGCCCGCAGAGATCTACTTCAACGTGGCTATCAGCGGGCTGTTGACCGGGCTGGTCTATGGCCTGATGGCGCTCGGGCTGTCGGTCATCTTCGGCGTGGTGCGGGTCGTCAACTTCGCCCACGGCGAGATGATGACCATCGCGATGTATCTCGCGGTGGTGCTGTTCGCTTCGCTCAAGCTCGATCCGCTGCTGATGATGCTGCCGATCGCGGCCATTCTGTTCGCGCTCGGCTATGCGATGCAGAACTGGCTCATCACGCCGTTCATCAACCGGCCGGAACACGCGCAGTTCATGCTGATGATCGCGGTGGCGATCATGATGGTCAACGGCCTGCTGATCGTATTCGGGCCCGACGCGCAGAACGTCCAGACCTCCTACTCGTTCGACAGCTTCGCGCTCGGCCCGCTGATCGTCGACGCCACCAAGGTCTATGCGGCGCTTGCGGCGCTCGCAGTCGCCGCGGTGCTGTTTGCGTTCTTCAAATTCACGCCGACCGGCAAGGCGATCCGCGCCTGCGCCGACAACTACACCGGGGCGCTGGTGGTCGGGCTCGACGTGCGCAAGCTCTACGCGCTCACCTTCGGGCTGGGCGCCGCCTGTGTCGGCGCCGCCGGGGCGATCCTGGTGCTGATCATCGACGTGACGCCGCCGCTCGGACCCGCATTCACGCTGCTCGCCTTCATCATCGTCATTGTCGGCGGGCTCGGCTCGATGCCGGGCGCGCTGCTCGGCGGCGTGCTGATCGGCATCACTGAGGCGCTGGCGGGACTGCTTTTCACGCCGTCGGCAAAGAGCATGTTCGCCTTCGCCATCCTGGTGCTGGTCCTGCTGTTCAGGCCGGAGGGCATCATCGGGAAGAGGGCGGCATGATCGCCCGGCTGATCGATGGCGTGCCGCGCCGGGCGCTCGTCATGCTGGGCGCGCTGTTGATCGCGTTTCTGGCGGCGCCGTGGTTCGCCAACGACTACGTGCTGACCGTCCTGATTCTGATTCTGTACTTTGCCTACGTCGGGCAGGCCTGGAACATCATGATGGGCTTCGCCGGGCAGCTCTCGCTCGGCCACGCGCTCTATGTCGGCCTCGGCGCCTACACGACGGCGGCGCTCTACGTGCATTTCGGCATCTCGCCTTGGCTCGGCCTGCCGGTCGCCATCGCGATCGCAGCACTGGCCGGCGCCGCGATCGGCTATCTCGCGTTCCGGTTCGGCGTTGCCGGCGTCTATTTCGCCATCCTGACCATCGCGTTCGCCGAGTTCGCGCGGATCGGCTTCGACCATTTCCGCTGGGTCAGCGGCTCGTCGGGCTTCTTCCTGCCGGTCGCCAACTACACGCGCAACGATCTGTGGAACCTGCGTGGCTCGCCGACCATGTTCTACTACGCGATCCTGGCGCTCACCGTGCTGGCATTCGTGATCTGCCATTGGCTGCTGCGCAGCCGCATCGGCTACTTCTGGCAGGCGATCCGCGAGGACGAACTGGCGGCCAAGACGCTCGGCATCGATACCTTCCGCTGCAAGATGATCGCGGTGGTAATCTCGGCCGGTATGACATCGGTCGCCGGCGTATTCTTTGCGTTCTACTACAACAACCTGTTTCCCGAGCAGGTGTTCAACATCTCGCGCTCGATCGAGTTGATCCTGGGCCCGATCATCGGCGGCATCGGCACGCTGTTCGGGCCGATCATCGGCGCCATCCTCATCACAGGCCTCGCCGAGGGCATCTTCGAACTACTGAGCGCACTCGGCTTCACGCCGCCCGGCGCGCGGCAGGTTTTCTACGGATTGTGCCTGCTGTTCGTGGTGATGCTGCTGCCGGACGGAATCTGGCCGGCGCTGGCGCGCAAGCTCGGCCTCGACAAGCGCCAAGACGATCCAAACGACGATCGCAAAGACAGGGCGGAGCGCTGAGATGGCCGCGCTGCTCGAGGTCGTCAACGTGACCAAGAACTTCAGCGGGCTGCGCGCGGTGGCCGATGTGTCGTTCGCGGTGCCGCAGGGCGTGATTTTCGCGGTGATCGGGCCGAACGGCGCAGGCAAGACCACGCTGTTCAACATGATCGCCGGCGTGTTCCCGCCGAATGGGGGCCACATCGCGTTTGCCGGCGACCGGATCGACGGGCTCACCCCGGATGTGGTGTGTGGGCGCGGCATCGGCCGCACGTTTCAGTTGGTACGGCCGTTCCCGGGGCTCTCCGTCGAGGACAATGTCATGGTCGGCGCGCTGCATCGCCGGCAGGACGTCGCGGCGGCGCGCACCCATGCCCGCGAGGTGCTCGCCCGCCTCGATCTCTACGACAAGCGCAGCCAGCCCGCCTCGGCGCTGACGCTGCCCGACAGGAAGCGCCTCGAAGTGGCGCGCGCGCTCGCCACCGATCCGAAGCTCCTGCTGCTCGACGAGGTGATGGCGGGCTTAAGGCCCACGGAAACCGACCGCATGGTTGAGATTCTCACCCGCATCAACAAGGAGAGCGGCCTTACCATCCTGCTGATCGAGCACGTCATGCGCGCGGTGATGTCGCTGGCGTCGCGGGTTCTGGTTCTCCATCACGGCGCGGCCATTGCCGAAGGCACCCCGGAGCAGGTGGTGCGCGATCCGGCGGTGATCGAATCCTATCTCGGGGCGGAGGCGCTCTAGATGCTGGAGGTCGAGAACCTCGACGTGTTTCATGGCGATGCGCAGGCGCTCGACGGCGTGACGCTCGACGTCGAGGAGGGCGCGATCGTCGCCATTGTCGGCGCCAACGGCGCAGGCAAGACCTCGCTGATCCGCACCATCGCGGGGATGCACCGGCCGGCGCGTGGCCGCATTGTGCTGCGCGGCGCCGACATCGCCGGGTTGCCGCCGCACCGCGTGTGCGATCTCGGGATCGGGCAGGTCGCGGAGGGGCGCCAGGTGTTCCCGACGCTCACCGTCGCCGAGAACCTCGAAATGGGCGCGCTGCTGCCGCGGGCGCGCGCCAACCAGAAGCAGAATCTCGACCGTATGCTGGCGATGTTCCCGCTGCTCGGCGAGCGCTATGGCCAGGCCGCCGGCACGCTGTCGGGCGGCGAGCAGCAGATGCTGGCCATCGCGCGCTGCCTGATGGGCGAGCCGCAGCTCGTGATGTTCGACGAGCCCTCGCTCGGCCTCGCACCGGCCGTGGTGCAGCACGTGCTGGCGACGATCCGCGACCTCAACAAGCAGGGGCTGACCTGCGTGCTGGTCGAGCAGAACGTCGCGGTCTCGCTCAAGCTCGCGAGCCGCGCCTATGTGCTGGAGAACGGCCGTATCACGCTGTCGGGGACCGGCGCGGAACTGCTGGCCGACGACCGGGTGCGGCGCGCCTATCTAGGGATGTGAGCGCGTCTTAGCGTTTCGAGTGCGGCGATGCGCTCGGCGAGCGGCATGTCGGGAAAGCTGCGGCGCAATTCCTTGAGCAAATCGGAGGTCGAGCGCGCCTCGGCAGGCGAAGACTTCGCCGCGCGCTGCGAATCCGCGCTCGGCAAACGGGTCTCGTATCGCTTTGCAGTCTGAATTGCTTTCATCGGCGTTCGACGTTCTAGTATTGCAATCGGCGATTACCCTATGCGGGTTTCATGCCACTGACGCATTAACCGCTTGTTAACTCAAAACGACCCGAAAGGTTGCATCGCACACGTCGCGAACGCAGTTGGCGTCTCGCTTCTTTAGCGAATCATTTTGCACTGCAATAAAAACAAAACCCGCCGGAGAGAATCCGGCGGGCCTAATGTTTGGTCGCAAACTGCGTGTTATTTGAGCGGCTGGCCGATCTTCACCGTCAGCTTCGGGATGCCCGCGACCTCGCATTCGAGCGTGTCGCCGGCGACGGTCGCCGCCACGCCCGACGGCGTTCCGGTCATGATGATGTCGCCGGCTTCGAGCGCGACCATCTCGGAGAGCTTGCTGATGATCTCCGGCGTGTTCCAGATCATCTGCTCGAGATCGCCGTCCTGGCGGACCTTGCCGTTGCACTTGAGCGTGATCTTGCCCTTCAGCGGATGGCCAATCTTGGTGGCCGAGATGAGCGGGCCGCACGGCGCCGAGGCGTCGAACGCTTTGCCGACCTCCCAGGGGCGCTTGATGTCGCGCGAGGCGATCTGCATGTCGCGGCGGGTCAAGTCGATGCCGACGCCGTAGCCCCAGACGCAATCCAGCGCCTTGTCGACCGGGATGTTGCGGCCGCCGCTCTTGAGCGCGACCACCAGCTCGACCTCGTGGTGCATGTCCTTGGTCAGGGACGGGTAGGGCGCGGTGCCGCCATCCGGGACGATCGCGTCGGCGGGCTTGGCGAAGAAGAACGGCGGCTCGCGCTCGTCCTGGCCCATCTCCTTGATGTGCTCGAGATAGTTGCGCCCGACGCACCAGATGCGGCGAACGGGAAACAGCTCGGAGGAGCCGGCGATCGCCAGGGCGGCCTGCGGCGCGGGCGTGATGACGTACTTTGCGTTGGTGCTCATGCTGTCGCTTTGCTGTGAAAATGAGGCTGGATGTGCCGCGCAGTCAGTAGCACATCAGGCGTTTGAGGCAATCGCGATGGGTGCGTCGGCGCCCTGCTCACGGATCTGCAGGCGGTAGAACGCGGCGTAGCGGCCGCCCTTGCGCAGCAGTTCGTCGTGCCGCCCGGCTTCGGCGATCACGCCGTTCTCGACCACCAGGATGCGGTCGGCGTGGGTGATGGTGTGCAGCCGGTGCGCGATCACCAGCGTGGTGCGGTTCTCGCACAGATGCACCATGGCGTCCTGCACCAGCCGCTCGGATTCCGAATCGAGCGAGGCGGTGGCTTCGTCGAGCAGGATGATCGGCGCGTCCTTGACCAGCGCACGGGCGATCGCGACACGCTGGCGCTCGCCGCCGGAGAGCTTGGCGCCGCGCTCGCCGACCATGGTCTGGTAGCCTTCCGGGAAAGCCGAGACGAATTCGTGGGCGTGGGCGGCCTTTGCGGCGGCGACGATTTCCGCTTCCGTTGCTCCGGGCTTGCCGATCGCAATGTTGTCGCGGATCGTTCCGTGGAACAGGAACACGTCCTGCCCGACGTAGGCGACCTGCATGCGAAGCGACGCGCGGGACACTTCAACGACGTTCTGGCCGTCGATGCTCACCGTGCCGCTCTCGGGCTCGTAAAGCCGCAGCACCAGATTGAGCACGGTCGACTTGCCGCCGCCGGACTGGCCGACCAGCGCCGTCATGTTGCCGGGGTTGGCGACGAACGACATGCCGCGCAGCACCGGCTCCTCCGGCCGGTAGCCGAACCGCACGTCCTTGAACTCGATGCGGCCCGCGCTGACATTGAGCGGCGGCTTCTGGTCGTCCTTCGGTTCGGACGGCGGCGCGTCGATGATGTCGAACAGCACCCGCACGCCGACCATGTTCGAATTGAGCTCGATGTTGAGCCGCGCCAGCCGCTTGGCCGGCTCGTAGGCCAGCAGGAATGCGGCGAGGAAGGAGAAGAACTGGCCCGGCGCCGCACCCGTCTCGACGACGCGATAGCCGCCGTAGATCATCGCCAGCGCGACGGCGAGGCCGCCGAGCGCCTCCATCAACGGGCTTGCGCGGTGCGCGACCCTCGCCCAGCGGTTGGATTCTTTTTCGAGCTCGGCGATGTTGGAATGCACGCGGGCGCGCATCTCGTCTTCAAGCGTGAACGTCTTCACCGTGCGCACGCCTTGCACCGTCTCCTGCAGGCTCTCGAGCAGCCGCGCGCCGCCGACGAATTGGCTCAGTGCAATATGGTAGATGCGGCGAACCATCTTGCGCAGCATGAACAGCGCGGGCGGCACGACCACCAGGCTGACCAGAGACATCCACGGATCCTGCAGGACCATCACAATGACCAGCGCAACCACCGACAGGAAATCGCGGCCGAGCGCGCCGGCCAGCAAATTCAACACGTTGCTCGCGGAGGTCGCGCCGGCGTTGAGGCGCGCCATGAATTCCGAGGAGTGACGGTCGGCGAAGTAGGCGAGGTTCTGCCGGATCAGCGACTCGAACATGCGCCGCTGGTTCTCGGCGATGATGCGGTTGCTGATCCAGGACATGATCAGCGTGTGGCCGTAGGTGGCAGCCGCCTTCACCATGAAGACGAAGGCCGCGAGCAACGCGAGCGCGACGATGCCCGCCAGGCTGCGTTCCACGTAGGCCTGATTGATTACGTCGCCGAGCAGGTAGGCGCTTAGCCCCGTGGCGGCGGCCGCGATCGCCATGCAGACGAACGTCATCGTATAGAGCTTCCACTGGGCAGCCGCCTGCTCGACCAGCAGACGGCGAAGCAGCGCGGTCGTGCTGCCCTTTTCCGAGAGCTGATCCCAGTACTTCGATCCAAGCATTCAGTGGACCTGATTATCCCAATGGAGGTGCAGCGGGCCGCGCGGCGGCCGAAGCCACAGCGTTCCTTGCCCGTCGCATCGGGATTTTTCAAGTCCAAACAGCGATATGCCGGGGAAACGGATCAACCGGAGCGCGCTTCGCGGGCATCCTGCTTGTTTTGGCTCAAAAGCAGGCGCTCCCAGGCAATGGCGTGGGCAACGATGGTGTCGAGGTCGTCGAGTTCCGGTTTCCACTGCAACCGCTCGCGGATGCGTCCGGCGGCTGCGACAATCGACATCGGATCGCCGGGCCGGCGTGGTGCCATCCGGACTGGAAACTCATGGCCGACTGCCCGCTTCACTGCGTCGACGACTTGCAGCACGGAATAGCCGCGGCCGTAGCCGCAGTTCAACGTGGCGCTCTCGCCGCCGGCGCGCAGATAGGTCAGCGCGGCGCGGTGCCCGCGGGCGAGATCGGTGACGTGGATGTAGTCGCGGATGCAGGTGCCGTCCGGCGTCGCATAGTCGGTGCCGAACACGTCGAGGCCCTTGCGCATGCCGAGCGCGGTCTGCACTGCGACCTTGATGAGATGCGTCGCTTCGGGTGTCGACTGGCCGGTCCGCATCTTCGGATCCGCGCCGGCGACGTTGAAGTAGCGCAGGATCACGTGGCCAAGGCCGTGCGCCGCCTGCGCGTCGCGCAACATCGCCTCGGTCATCAGCTTCGACCAGCCGTAAGGCGAAACCGGATTAAGGGCTGCGTCTTCCGCGACCGGCACGCGCGCCGGATCGCCGTACACCGCGGCGGTCGAGGAGAAGATGAAGTGCTTCACGCCGCACTTGACGGCGGTTTCCATCAGGTTGCGCGAGTTGACCGTGTTGTTGCGGTAATAGCCGAGCGGGTCGCGCACCGATTCCGGAACCACGATCGAGCCCGCAAAATGGATGATGGCATCGATGCGATGCGTCTCGATGACAGAGGTCACCAGCGCCTGATCGCCGACGTCGCCCACGATCGGCAGCATTGGCTTGGGCAGCGCGGAGCGGAAGCCGGTCGAAAGGTTATCGAGCACGACGACGCTCTCGCCGGCGTCGACCAGCGCATGGACTGTATGACTGCCGATGTAGCCTGCGCCGCCGGTGACCAATACGGCCATTGCCGTCTCCCGCAATCGTCGCGCCGATCCCTACCGGAGTGCCCTGTAGGCGAGGTTATTTCGGGGGGATGCGGCCGGGTCAAGTGGTCGGCGTGATTAATGCCGGGTATACGGATCGCCATGTCGGACGTCCTTTTCATCAAGACTTCGTCGCTGGGCGACGTGATCCACCACATGCCGGCGCTGACCGAGGCGAGGGCGCGGCGGCCCGCCGACCGCTTCGCCTGGGTGGTCGAGGAGGCCTACGTGCCGCTGGTGCGGCTGCATCCGGCGGTCGATGATGTCATTCCGATAGCGGCGCGGCGCTGGCGCAAGCTCAGCCTGCTGCTGCCTTCGACGTGGTCGGAGTTCAGGGCGTTCCGGCGCCGATTGGGTGCGCGAGAATACGCCGAAGTGATCGACACGCAGGGCCTGTTTTTCAAGTCGGCGATGATCGCGCGGCGGGCGCGGGGACGCAGCCACGGTTACGACGAGCAAAGCATCAAGGAGCGGCTGGCGGCCAAAGTCTATGACGTGCGCCATCATGTCGAGAAGGAGCAACATGCGATCGCGCGCAACCGCGAGCTGACCGGGCTGGCGCTCGGCTACGCGCCGCAGGGCGCGCCGGATTATGGGTTGGATGCGTCGCGCATCGTGGGGGCGAAACCGGCGGCGCCTTACGGGGTGCTGCTCCACTCCACGGCCGAGCCGGACAAGCAATGGCCGGCGGAAAATTGGCGCAGTCTTGCTGCCGCGCTTGGCGCGGATTTCGATCTGTCGCTGCCATGGGGCACGCCGGCCGAGCAGACCAGGGCGCAGCGCATCGCCTCGGGCATCGCGCGGGCGCGCGTACCGGAGCGTCGGCCGCTCGATGAGATGGCGCGGCTGATCGCCGGTGCGTCATTCGTGGTCGGCGTCGACACGGGGCTTATGCATCTCGCCGCCGCGCTCGGCGTGCCGCTTGTCGCGATTTTCGCCGACAGCGAGCCCGTTCTGACCGGCCCGGTCGGGCGCGGAGCGATCAAGGTGCTGGGCAAAAAGGGTGAGCCGCCCGGCGTTCAGGAGGTGCTCGGCGCCGTGCGCCAGATCGTTTCTTAGCCACACAATCCTCTGCGCCCATCCCCGCGACGCGCCTACGGGTCCCCGCCGCCGCGAAAACGAGCAGGCCGAGTTACTTCTTGGAGGCGAGACACTGCGCGACGAATGCGTCGAGGTCGCCGCCCGGGAACAGATGACCGTCAATGCCGGCGCGCTGCGCGGCCTCCAGGTCGGTCTGCTGGTCGCCAATCAGGAAGCTGCGCCGTGATTCGATCGGCCAAGCGCCCATCAGGTCGAAGATCATGCCGGGCGCAGGCTTGCGCAGATCGGAATTCCAGCGATAGCCCTGGAGCATCGCTTCGGGATGGAACGGGCAATAGCGCACGTCGTCGACCCGCGCGCCCTGCGCTGCGAGCTCGTGGCGCATCCAGCCATCGAGCTTGATGAGGTCGTCCTCGGTGAACAGGCCGCGGCCAATGCCGGACTGGTTCGAGACGATGAACACGAAGTAGCCCGCCTCGTTGAGTCGGCGGATCGCCGCCGCGGCGCCTGGCATCCAGCGGAAGCGCTCGATGGTGCCGACGTACGCGTCGTCGTGATTGATGCCGCCGTCGCGGTCGAGGAAGACGGCGGGCTTTTTCTGTACGGGCTCCGACATCGGTCAGGTTCGCGCGGGAAGGGCGCCGCGCACGGCGGCGAGCACTTGGCTCGCCGGGATGTCGCGCATGCAGCGGTGATGCACCATCCGGCAGGTCGGCTTGTGGCACGGCCGGCACGGCACGTCGGTGAGCGTCTCGATGGTGGCGGCGAGCGGATTGAGAGGTGCCCAGTGCCAAGGACTGGTGGGACCGAAAATCCCGACCGTCGGCGTGCCGATTGCCGCGGCGACGTGTACCAGGCCGGAATCGTTCGACACCGTCGCGCTCGCGAGCTTCAGCGCCAGGATGGCGTTGCGCAGATCGTTCGAGGTGAGGTCGCGTGCATGGGGTCCGGCATCGCGCACGATCTCAGCGGCGAGCGGACTTTCCTGCGGACTGCCGAGCACCCAGACGGCCATTCCGGCGCCGGTGAGATTGCGCGCCAGCTCCGCGAAGTATTTGACCGGCCAGCGCTTGCTCGGACCGACCGCGCCCGGCGCAAACGCCACAACCGGGCGGTCCGTGGCGAGGCCGCGCAGCGCGCGCCATTGCTCGGCCTCGTCCGCGGGGACTTTGAGATCGGGCACCGGCCAATCCTTCGGCAGGATCGCGTCGCGCGGCAGAGCGAGCGCGCCGCAGCGGTCGATCATGCGCGGCAGCTTGCGTTCGCCCCAGCGCAGATCGTTGAGCAGACCGAAGCGCGCTTCGCCGGCAAAGCCGATCCTCTCCGGAATACCGGCGAGGTACGGCGCCAGCGCCGATTTCCAGGTGCGCGGCATCACCAGCGCGCTGCCGTAGTTCTCCGCACGGAGCACGTCCGCGAGGGCGCGGTGTTCGGCGAGTGCCACGGTCTTGCGCGGCAGATTCCACACGATGCCCTTGCGTACGCCCGGCATGTAGTCGAGCAGCGGCGCGCACAGCATTGTGGACAACACATCGATCTGGCGATCCGGATAGCGCTCGCGCAGCACGCGAATGACCGAGTGGCAGCGCACGAAGTCCCCGATCCACATGTAAGGAACCAGGAGGATCGGCGATCCGCTGAGTGGCTGATGATCTGAATTAGCATTCATTTATTGTGGCCTACGGGAGGCGGTAACCCGCCCGGCAAGGGCTGTCCAGCCCGATCAGAGGCCGTTGGAGCGCAAAAGGGCCGTTTCCGCGCCCCGAGAACCGCGTCTGCGGCCTAAAGTTGCGAGACTGGCCCGAGTGGGGCAAAGGATGGCCTGCATTTCAGCGGGATACGGATGCTGCTGGTCACCGGGGCGGCCGGGTTCATCGGGTCGAACGTGGTCGCGGGCCTCAACGAGGCCGGCCGCACCGATGTTGCCGTCAACGACATCATCGGCGCCGAGGGCAAATGGCGCAATCTGGCCAAGCGCCAGGTTGCCGACGTGGTGCCACCGGCCGAACTGTTCCACTGGCTCGACGGGCGCAAGCTCGACGGCGTGATCCATATGGGCGCGATCTCCGATACGACGGCGACCGACGCGGACCTGGTGCTGGACAACAACTTCCGCCTTTCGCTCAAGCTGCTCGACTGGTGTACCGAAACGCGCACGCCGTTCATCTACGCGTCCTCCGCCGCGACCTACGGCGACGGCGCGGCGGGCTTTGACGACGACTGGTCGTTGGAAGCCTTGAAGAAGCTCAAGCCGATGAATCTCTACGGCTGGAGCAAGCACCTGTTCGATCTCGCCATCGTCGAGCGCGCGGTGAAGAAGGAAAAGCTGCCGCCGCAGTGGTGTGGGCTGAAGTTCTTCAACGTGTTCGGCCCGAACGAGTACCACAAGGGCGAGATGATGAGCCTCGTCTGCAAGCGCTTCGACGACGCGAAGGCCGGCCGCACGGTACGCCTCTTCAAATCGCATAGGCCCGGCATCGAGGACGGCGACCAGCGGCGCGATTTCATCTATGTCGACGATGCGGTCGCGGTGGTGCGCTGGTTGATGGACAGCCCGAACGTGTCCGGCATCTTCAACGTTGGCACTGGCAAGGCGCGCAGCTTCCGCGACCTGATCTCGGCGGAGTTCCGCGCGCTCGGCCGCGAGCCGAACATCGAATACGTCGACATGCCCGAGAACATCCATGGGCAGTATCAGTATTTCACGCAGGCGGAGGTCGATAACATCCGCCGCGCCGGCTATAACGCCGGCTTCACGCCGCTGGAGGACGCGGTAGGTCAGTACGTGACCAAGTTCCTCGACGCCAACGACCGCTACCGCTGAGGGCCGATGTTCGATTTCGAGAAACAGCTCTCCGCCCTCAACAAGCAGACGGTGCTCTGCATCGGCGACCTGATGCTGGACTATTTCGTGTATGGCGACGTGTCGCGCATCTCGCCGGAAGCGCCGGCGCCGGTGATCGCGGTGCGCCGCCAGGACGTCATCGTCGGCGGCGCGGGCAATGTCGCGCGCAACATCGCGAGCCTGGGCGCGCGCTGCATCTTTATCGGCGTGGTCGGCAAGGATATGGACGGCAAAAGGCTCAAGTCCGAGCTGGCAGGCCGCAGGAGCGGCATCACCGCGCATCTGGTGATCGATCCGTCGCGGCCGACCACCCGCAAGCTGCGCTTTGTCTCCGAGCATCATTCGACCCACCTGTTGCGGGCCGATTGGGAACTGGCCAAGCCGGTCGAGCCGAAGGTCGAGGCCGCACTGGTCAAGCACGCGCTGGCCGCGTTGCGCAAAGCCGACGCGGTGGTGATCTCCGACTACGCCAAGGGCGTGCTGACGCCGCGCGTCATCGGCGCGATTATGGCCCGCGCCAAGAAGCTCAAGAAGCCGGTGGTGGTCGATCCCAAGGGCGGCGATTTCTCGATCTATCGCGGTGCGACCGTCATCACGCCGAACCGCAAGGAATTGATCGAAGCGACGCGCATGCCGGGCGGCAGCAATGCCGAGACTGCCAAGGCGGCGGCCGCGCTGGGCCGCACGGTCGCGAGCCAAGCCGTGCTGGTGACACTGAGCGAGGAGGGCATGCTGCTGCAGGCGCGCGGCGGCAAGCCGGTGCATGTTCCGGCCTATCCGGTCGCGGTGCGCGACGTGTCGGGCGCCGGCGACACCGTCGCCGCGGTGCTCGCCGTCATGCTGGCGATGGGAGCCGATTTCGAGGCCGCGATGCGCGCCGCCAACGCCGCGGCTGCTGTTGCGATCAGCAAGCGCGGCACCGCCACGGTAACGGCGGCGGAGCTACGCGCTAGAATCCTTCCCGCGGCAACGCTCGCACCCGAAGAGAAGATCGTGGTCGACTGGGGCGCGATCGACCGGCGGCTCGACGAATGGCGCAAGGACGATCTGCGCATCGGTTTCACCAATGGCGTGTTCGACTTGCTGCATCCCGGCCACGTCAAGGTGCTGGCGCAATCGCGCGGCCGCTGCGACCGCCTCGTGGTTGGCCTCAACAGCGACGCCTCGGTGCGCCGCCTCAAGGGCAAGGAGCGGCCGATCCAGAGCGAGCGCGCCCGAGCCGAGGTGCTGGCCGCGCTCGAAGCGGTCGATCTCGTGGTGGTGTTTCCGCAGGACACGCCGCTCGAATTGATCCGCCGCGTGCGGCCAAACGTGCTGGTGAAGGGCGGCGACTACCGGCCCGCCCAGGTGGTGGGCCGTGAACTGGTCGAGGCGCAAGGCGGCGAGGTGGTGCTGGTCGATCTGGTGCCGGGCTTCAGCACGACGCGGATCGTCGAACGGTCGCGCAAGCCGCGCCGCCGCTGAGGGTCGCTGTGGCCGCGCAACTTCCGCAGGATGAAGCGCAGCGGGTGCACGCCTTTTTCGGCGATTCGGATAAGGGATTTTTTGCCGAGGTCGGCGTCCGCGCCGGGTCGCCGACCTGGCCGCTCGAGACGGCGGCCTGGACCGGCATGCGGGTCGAACCGTCGCCCGACGTCGCGGCGTTCGCCAGCGGCGTGCGTCACACGGGCGCTACGCTGTCTTCCATGCCAGTCCGATGTTCCGCTACACGCGCTGGAGCGATGCTGGTTGGCGGGCCCTTGCGCTCCGATTGGTGAAGCGCGGACTAACTGTCGTCACCACCGGGGGCGCCGATCCTCAGGAGCGGGCCTATCTCGATGCACTGTGGGCCGGCAGCTCTGTCGAGCGGCTCGACGGCCGCCTCGACTGGCGCGAACTCACCGCGTTTCTCAGGGGCGCTGCCCTCTCCGTCGGCGCCGATACGTCGGTGACGCATCTCGCGGCCGCGGCCGGCAGTCCGACTGTCGCGCTGTTCGGGCCGACCGATCCACGGCTATGAGGTCCATGGCCCGTGGAAGGCTTGTGCGAAATTTGGCGGGCTACCGAAACCGGTCCAGCGGCGGGGCAACGTCCGGCTGATGCAGATGTGCATCTTGCAAGGCTGCGAGAGGTATCTCGACAACCACTCGGCATGCCTCGACGATTTGACGGCGGACAGGTGCTGGCGGTGGCCGAAGAAGCGCTGGCCGACGTTACGCCTAATCTTCGGAAACGCGCCTGAGGTATTTTGCATAGGGCGTCTGGCCGAGCTTGCGCGCCAGCTCCAGCAGCGCAGTTTTGTCGATCCAGCCCTGTCGGAACGCGATCTCTTCCAGCGACGCGATGCTCAAACCTTGCCGGCGCTCCATCACTTGTACGAGATTGGATGCATCGAGCAGGGCATCGGTGGTGCCGGCGTCGAGCCAGGCAAAACCGCGGCCCATCAGCTCGACGTGCAGCTCGCCGATTTCAAGGTAGGCCTGATTGACGGCGGTGATCTCCAGTTCGCCCCGCGCGGATGGCTTGACCTTGGCCGCGATGTCGCAGATCCGCTCATCGTAGAAATAGAGGCCCGTCACGGCCCAATGCGAGGCCGGGTTCTGGGGTTTTTCCTCGATCGCGGTGGCGCGGCCGTTGCCGTCAATGGTGACGACGCCGTAGCGCTCCGGGTCGGTGACGTGATGGGCGAACACGGTCGCGCCTTTCTGGCGCATCACGGCGCGCTTCAGCATCTCCGGCAGCGTGTGGCCGAAGAACAAGTTGTCGCCGAGGACCAGCGCGCCGGGACCGCTTTCTAAAAACGAGCGACCGAGGATGAAGGCCTGCGCCAGCCCGTCGGGCCGCTCCTGCACCGTGAACTGGACGCGCACGCCCCATTGCGCCCCGCTGCCGAGCAGTCTCTTGAATTGGGGTTGATCGTCGGGTGTCGTAATGATGAGAATGTCGCGAATGCCGGAATGCATCAGCACCGACAGCGGATAGTAGATCATCGGCTTGTTGTAGACGGGCAGGAGCTGCTTGCTGACGCCCAGCGTGATCGGGTGCAGGCGCGTTCCGGTGCCGCCGGCCAATACGATGCCTCGTGTGATCATCCCCGTCCCCTGCCTGCGCCGTGCCTTTGCTTCAGAAGTTCGTCCACGCATTCCTTCAACGCCTCCTGCCATGGGGGGAGCGCAATGCCGAACGTGCTTTGCATCCGTCCGCAGTCGAGCACGGAGTTCGCCGGCCGTGCCGCCTTCGTCGGATATTCCGCGGTCGTGATAGGGACGATTTCCGGCACCTGTTTGCCGCGCGCGGCCAGCGTGTCGAATATCGCGCGCGTCATGTCATACCATGTCGTCGCGCCGCTGTTGGCCACGTGGTAGGTGCCGAAACCGGCTTTTGCTGATTTGACGGCAGTGCATGCCCCGATCACAGCGCCGGCCAGATCGCGGGCCCCAGTTGGGCAGCCGCGCTGGTCGGCTACGATGCGAAGCTGAGGGCGCTCGCTTCCGAGCCGCAGCATGGTCTTCACGAAGTTCGTGCCGAATGGGCTGAACACCCAAGAGGTGCGCAGGATCAGGTGCTCGGCCCATGCGGCACGGATCAGCGCCTCGCCCTCTGCTTTGCTGCGGCCATAGGCTCCGATCGGGTTGACGGGATCTTCCTCTAGATAGGGGCCAGCTTTCGTCCCGTCGAAAATGTAATCGGTGGAGATGCTCACCAGCGTCGCGCCGATCTTTCCGCAGGCGGTGGCGATTGCGCCGGGCCCGGCGGCATTCACCAGCCGGGCAATGTCGGGCTCGCTCTCGGCCTGATCCACGTTGGTGTAGGCGGCTGCGTTGACAACGAGGTCGGCCGCAGACGCCGTGACCTCAGCCGCCGCCTTATCGGGAAAGCGCAGATCGAGCTCGGGACGGCCCGCGAACGTCGGCGACCATCCGTCCGGCCACCGTGCTCTCGCGAGTTCACGGGCGAGCTGCCCTTCGCGGCCAATGACGAGAACACGGGCCGTCATGATGCCGTGCCGAGCCGCTCGAGCCGGTAGGTGTTGCTGAGGATCGGCTCCCACCACGCGTTGTTGTCGAGGTACCAGCGGACGGTCTGGCGCAGGCCCTGGTCAAACGAGGCCTGCGGCCGCCAGCCGAGCTCGCGCTTGATCTTAGAGGGATCGATCGCGTAACGGTGGTCGTGACCGGGCCGATCGTTCACGAACGAAATGAAGCGGGCATGCGGCGCACGTTGCGGCGCCATCTCGTCGAGCAGGGCGGCGATGGTATTCACTACGTCGATGTTGCGACGCTCGGACTCGCCGCCGATCAGGTACATCTCGCCGACCTTGCCCTTGGTCAGCGCTAGCCACAGCGCCTCGGCGTGATCGTCGACGAAAAGCCAGTCGCGTACGTTGCGGCCTTGGCCGTAGACCGGCATCGG
>JBEVIJ010000074.1:0-6002 GCA_040510745.1 Xanthobacteraceae bacterium | reverse complement strand
CGCAAACGCTCTTTGTCGAAAAAATGGATCACGGCGCAGGTTGCCATGATTGCACACGAGGATATCCTCACCTTGTTCAAGCAGCGGCCTTTGATCGGCTTGGCGATCTGGAGGAAGACGCTGATCGATGCCGCGATCTTTCGTGAGGCGATCACGAACAACAGCACCCGCCCCCCGCGCCCGCATGGCTCATCTCTTTTGCGAATTGTATTGCCGGGCGCGCAGCTCCGGGCTGGAGAAGATCGGCACACTTCACCTGCCGCTGCATCAAGCGCAGCTTGGGGACGCTTTAGGAATGTCGCTTGTTACCGTCAATCGTACCCTTCAAGCTCTGTGCCGGACCGGAGCTATGGAATTCCGCAACGGCGAGTTGAGCGTCCGGGACTGGAAGCGGCTGGCAGATATCGGCGAATTCGATCAGACCTATCTGCATCTCCGGGCGCCGCCGCGCCTGTAAGTCGGGATGATCGCTGCGTTCGAGCAGGCGCCGGACCTGATGCCGGAAAATTCATGCAGCCTTGCCCTTGTTCACCTGCGACTGCGCGAAGCCGGCCGCGCCGGCGTAACCGCGCACGATCGCCTTGCGTTCCTCGAACGACAGCACCTCGTCGATGTCATTGAAACCATCCGGCGCCCGCTGCTCGACCGCATCGATCACGCCCTCCGGCCCTCCGCTGCGGTTCATTCGCACGATCTGCGCGGTCGGCGGCAGCCGCTCCTGTTCGTAAGCCCATAACGCCTGCATCGGATGGTCGGCGATCTTGAGCAGATCAGCCAGACAACGTGCATCGAGGATGGCTTGCGAGGCGCCGTTGGAGCCGACCGGATACATCGGATGCGCAGCGTCGCCGAGCAGCGTGACACGGCCATGCGACCAGTGCGGCAGCGGATCGCGGTCGCACATCGGGAATTCCCAGAATTCCGGTGTCGCCTCGATCAGCGCCTTGGCATCGACGTATGGAATGCGGAAGCGTTGCACGTGCGGCATCAGGTCTTCGAACCGCCCCGGCCGCGACCAGTCCTCCTTGTTGTTCGGCACGCCGCCCTCGCCCACCTTGACCAGCACCGCCCAGTTGGTCAGCGGGCAATCGGCCCGTGCGCCCTCGCCGATCGGATAGACCACGAGCTTTGCCGCCATGCCGCCGGCAATCACCATCGAGCGGCCGGTCAGGAACTGCGGCCACTCCAGCGCGCCGCGCCACAGCATCGAGCCGTTCCAGCGCGCCGGGCCTTCGTCGGGATAGAGCGTCTCGCGCACATATGAATGGATCCCGTCGGCGCCGATCAGCACGTCGCCGCGCACGGTGCGCCCATGGCTGCCGTTGCGATCGAAGAAATAGGCGGTGACGCCGCCCTCGTCCTGCTGAAACGCGCCGAGCCGATGGCCGGTGTGGATGCGGCTCTCGCCAAGCCGCGCGCGCACCGCCTGCAAGATCGTGCCCTGCAGCCGGCCGCGATGGATGGAGAACTGCGGAACCTCGTAGCCGGCGTCGAGGCCGCGCGGCTCGCGCCAGATCTCCTGGCCGAACCGGTTGGTGTAGATCAGCTCGAAGGTGCGGATGCCGACCGCGTCGAGCCGGTCGAGCAATCCCAGCTCCCTCAATTCCTTGATGGCGTGCGGCAGTGTGTTGATGCCAACACCGAGCTCGCGGACCGTGTCGGCCTGCTCGAAGATTTCGCAGTCGATGCCGCGCGCGTGAAGCATCAGGGCCGTGGTCAGGCCCCCGATCCCGCCGCCTACGATGATGACCTTCACGCTTGATCCTTAACGCGAAAACCCCGGCTATAATGTCCCGGCCGGGCATAACTTCAAACAACGACCTAGGCGTTTGGTTGATGGCGGGAGGACGCTGAAATGGCGCGAAAAGTGATGATTTCCTGTGCGGTGACGGGCTCGGCGGATACGCCCGGCAAGAACCCGGCCGTGCCGGTGACGCCGGAGCAGATCGCCAACTCCTGCCTCGACGCGGCCAAGGCCGGCGCTGCGGTCGTGCACATCCACGTGCGCGACCCCAAGACCACCAAGCCAAGCATGGAAAAGGCGCTTTACGTCGAGACGGTCGACCGCATCCGGCAGAAGAACTCGGATGTGCTGATCAACCTGACAACCGGTCCCGGCGCGCGCTTCTACCACGACGCCAAAGACCCATCGAAGCCGAGCGCGGATTCCCAGCTTTGCGGGCCGGCGGAGCGTGTCCAGCACGTGGTCGAGATCAAGCCCGACATCTGCTCTCTCGACATGGGCTCGCTCAACATGGGCGACCGGGTATTCATCAACACGCCTAGCCACCTGCAGGCCATGGCGCTCGCAATCAAGGAGGCCGGCGTGATGCCGGAGCTCGAGGTGTTCGAAACCGGCCACCTGCTGCTGGCCAAACGCTTCCTGGAGAACGGCTACGTGAAGGGACCGGGCATGTTCCAGATCTGCCTCGGCATCGCCTGGGGCCAGCCGGCGACGCCGGAGGCGATGACCTACATGCGCAACCTGTTGCCGAAGGACTCGCCGTGGTTCGCGTTCGGGATTTCGCTTTACCAGTTTCCGATGGTGGCGCAGGCCGTGCTGCTCGGCGGCCATCCGCGGGTCGGCATGGAGGACAACATCTATCTGGAGAAGGGCAAGCTGGCGCCATCGAACGCCGCGCTGGTCGAGAAGGCCGGCAAGATCATCCAGATCCTCGGCGAGGATGTCGCGACCCCGGCCGAGGCCCGTCAAATCCTGGGTCTTGGCGCCAACAACTGACACCTCACCCGAATGTCTCTTGATGAGACACTCTGACCCATAGCCTCTTCGGTTGCCGCTGGAACTTTTTGCTCTCCCCGCTGTTTTCCGTTACGGGGCAGGGGTCACTTACCTCGGCAAAGGGGGGAGATTGGAACGGTCCGACGGGTTTTTGAAGTCTTTGACCGATGATGGGCGCTACCGCCTGCTCATCGAGGCCGTCACCGATTACGCCATTTACATGCTGGACCCGGCCGGCATCGTGACGAGCTGGAATCCCGGCGCGCAGCGGTTCAAGGGCTACGCGCCGGACGAAATCATCGGCCAGCACTTCTCAAAATTCTACAGCGAGGAAGACCGCAAGGCCGGGCTGCCGGCCCGCGCGCTCGAAACCGCCAGGCGTGAGGGCAAGTTCGAGAACGAAGGCTGGCGCATCCGCAAGGACGGCACCCGCTTCTGGGCCTACGTCGTCATCGATCCGATCCGCACCCCGTCGAGCGAAGTCATCGGCTTTGCCAAGATCACGCGCGACCTGACCGAACGCCGGGAGGCCGAACTGGCCCTCAGGCAGAGCGAGGAGCAGTTCAGGCTGCTGGTGCAGGGCGTCACCGACTACGCCATCTACCTGCTCGACGCCAACGGCAACGTGACCAACTGGAATCTCGGAGCGCAGAGGATCAAAGGCTACCTACCCCACGAAATCATCGGCCGCCATTTCTCGCAGTTCTACACGGAGGAGGATCGGAAGACCGGCCAGCCGCAAAACGCGCTGGCGACGGCCGCGCGGGAGGGACGGTTTGAAAAGGAAAGCTGGCGCGTCCGCAAGGACGGCACCCGCTTCTGGGCGCACGTCGTCATCGATCCCATCCGCGACGGCAACGGGACCATTCTGGGCTACGCCAAGATCACCCGCGACGTCACCGAGCGCAAGGAAGCGCAGCAGAAACTCGAAAAGACCCGCGAGGCATTGTTCCAATCCCAGAAGATGGATGCGATCGGACAGCTGACCGGAGGCATCGCCCACGACTTCAACAATCTGCTCATGGCGGTGCTCGGCAGTCTCGAATTGATGCGCAAGCGCCTGCCCGACGACCCCAAGCTCATGGCGCTGCTCGATAACGCTGTGCAGGGCGCGCAGCGCGGCTCGGCCCTGACCAAGCGCATGCTGGCCTTCGCCCGGCACCAGGAGCTCAAGCAGGAGCCCATCGACATCCCGGATCTGGTGCGCGGCATGACCGAGCTGTTGCAGCGCTCGCTGGGCTCTTCGGTCGGCATCGAGACCCACTTTCCATTGGTTCTCAAGCCCGTCAACGCGGACGCCAACCAACTGGAAATGGCACTGCTCAATCTGACCGTGAATGCTCGCGACGCCATGCCGGACGGCGGCCAGATCGTCATGGCGGCGCGAGAAGAGCGAGTTGCTGCGGGCCACGTCACCGGACTGGCGCCGGGGGCCTATGTGTGCCTCACCGTGACCGACACGGGCGTCGGGATGGATGAGGCAACGCTGAGCCGCGCCAGGGAGCCCTTTTTCACCACCAAGGAACCCGGCAAGGGGACCGGACTCGGCCTGTCCATGGTGCACGGCTTGACCGAACAATTCGGGGGGCGCCTTACCTTGCAAAGCGGCCAGGGCGAAGGCACGACCGCCGCGCTTTGGCTGCCGGTTGCGAACGTGCGGCCGCAGGCGATCGATCAAATCCAGCGCTCAGCCGGCGATGCGGCCAAGGACCAGGGTTCGCTCGTTGTCCTGGCGGTGGACGACGATGGGCTTGTCCTGACGAACACGATCGCCATGCTGGACGATCTCGGTCACACCGGCCTGGCCGCATCGTCCGGCCGGGAAGCCCTCGATATTCTCCGGCGCGGAGATTCGGTCGATCTGGTCATTACCGATCAGATCATGGCGCAAATGACCGGCCTGCAGCTCGCCGAAGTGATCAAACGCGAATGGCCGGACCTCCCGGTCATCCTGGCCACCGGCTACGCTGAAATAGCTCCGGGCACCGAAGTGAATTTGCCGAAGCTTTCGAAGCCGTTCACCCAGGCCGAGCTTGTGGCGGAGCTTGCGCGCGCCGCTCCGAGTGGCCGCAAGGCCGGACGAGTGCTGAAATTTCGAACCGGCGCGGGATCCACGACCTGAAATCGCGGCCGCGCTCAAATCGAAACCTTCTCGTCCTCCCATACCTTCTGCACGCCCGGCCGCTTCGCCATGCGGTCCTTGAACGCCGTGAAGTTCTTGAGCTCCGGCATCGGCAGGCCTCGCCGCACGCCCCAGACGTAGAACACGAGGCCGTACGGATCGAGCGCCGAATACGTGTCGGAAAAATACTCGCGGCCGGCGAGCTTGCCGTCGAGGTCCTTCAGGTAGCCGTGGAAGCTCTTCAGCCCCTGCTCCTTGATGGTCGGGAACGCCGCCTGGTCGGTGGCGTAGCGCTCCGGCCGGTTGAAGTGGGCGTGCGCGGGATGCACGCTGGCGGCAAGAAAGCCGATCAGCGAATGCGCCCGCGCCTCCGCCACCGGATCGGCTGGCCAGACGTTAAACCGCTTGCCCAGATACGGCAGGATCGCGGTGTTCTCGGTGAGCGGCGAGCCGTCGTCGAGCTTGAGCGCCGGCACGCGGCCCATCGGATTGATCTTCAGGTATTCCGGCGTGCGCTGCTCGCCCTTGGAGGTGTCGATTTTCTGCGGCTGATATTTCTCGCCGCTCTCCTCCAGGATGATGTGCGCGGCCATCGAGCACGCGCCCGGCGAATAATAGAGCGTCAGCATGAATGCCTCCCTACGCCTTCGGCGCCGGCGCGTACTTGCCGCCGGTCTGTTTGGTGTGCACGCCCTCCGCGCCGCTTTCTTTGTGCTGGAGCCGCGTGATGCGTGCCCATTGGCGCTTCAGCTTGTCCTGCACCTTGATGGTGAGCACGCCACAGCCCTCGCACTCCAACTCGATCTTGTCGCCGTCCATGAAAGGGTTGAGGCCGCGGTGGTTGGTGCCGGTGGCGAGAATGTCGCCCGGCAGCAGGGTGTGGATCGACGTCACCCACTCGATGCAGCGCGGGATCTTGTGCGCCATGTCGTCGGTGTTGAAGGTCTGCATCACCTTGCCATTGTTCTTCAGCCGGATCTGCATCTTGCCGACGTTCTTGATCTCGTCGGCGGTCACGATGTAGGGCCCGATCGGCGCGAACGTGTCGCGCGACTTCATCTGGTAGAACACGTTGGTCGGCGGCACCACGCCGCGGGCCGAGCCGTCGATGAAGTTGGTGTAGCCGAACACGTATTTCAT
>JBEVIJ010000073.1:0-26680 GCA_040510745.1 Xanthobacteraceae bacterium | reverse complement strand
CGTCCTCGCCGCCGAGCCGGCGCGAGGAGCGGCAGCAGTCCATCGCGGTGTTGCCGCCGCCGAGCACGATGACGCGCTTGCCGATCTTGGTGGTGTGGCCGAACGATACCGACGACAGCCAGTCGATGCCGATGTGAATATTCTTCGCCGCTTCCTGGCGGCCGGGGATCTCGAGCTCGCGGCCGCGCGGCGCGCCGGAGCCGACGAACACTGCGTCATAGCCCTGGGCGAGCAGGGCCTTCAGGCTGTCGATGCGTTTGCCGCCGACGAACGTGATGCCCATGTCGAGGATGTAGTTGCACTCCTCGTCGATCACCGCGTCCGGCAGACGGAATTTCGGAATTTGCGATCGCATCATGCCGCCGGACTTGGGGTCCTGGTCGAACACGGTGCAGTGGTAACCGAGCGGTGCGAGGTCGCGCGCCACGGTGAGTGAGGCCGGGCCGCCGCCGACCAGCGCGATGCGCTTGCCGTTCTTCGCCACCGGCTTCGGCATCCGGCCGGTGACATCGTCCTTGTAGTCGGCGGTGACGCGCTTGAGCCGGCAGATCGCGACCGGATCTTTATCCTTTTCCACGCGGCCGCGCCGGCAGGCGGGTTCGCACGGCCTATCGCAGGTGCGCCCGAGAATTCCGGGAAACACGTTGGACTTCCAATTGATCATGTAGGCGTCGCTGTAGCGGCCTTCGGCGATCAATCTGATGTATTCGGGGACCGGCGTGTGCGCCGGGCAGGCCCATTGGCAGTCGACGACTTTATGGAAGTAGTCCGGTGCCGCAATATCGGTCGGTTTCATTTACTCCTGATCTACGTGCATCCCCTCGGAGCTCTGTCGAGTGGCGGTCACGCAGCCTTTGCGATTCAATCCCAGCGGCCCGGCTTATAAGACGCCGATTCCGGGGACGATGTTAGTTTAGACGACGTTCGAATTCCACCCGGACAGCGCACATGGCGGCGTCCTGTGAATGTGCATCGAGCCGTCGAAACCTATGATATTGCAAAGCGGCGTGAGGAAGGCGCTGGCGGGGTTCCGTGCTCCCACAGACGCTTGGAATGGTCATTCTCACGCATGTTTGACTGGCTCTCCGGCAAGCCTGATTGCTGCATTGCACAATAACCATCATGCGCGACATTTTCACCGACGTCTTCAAAACCGAGCCCATGGACCCGGTGCAATCGGCGCGGCGCGGCGCCCGTCCCAAGTTGACCGCACGGTTTTATAACAGCGTCGCGGCTGGCGAGACGGGCGAAGACGGCGTCCCGATCCTGCTCGACGGCAAGCCGGTGCGCACGCCGGCGAAGGCTCTGCTGGCCGCGCCGTCACGCGCGCTGGCGCAGGCGCTCGCCGCCGAATGGGACGCGCAGCGCGACCTGATCGATCCGGCGCGCATGCCGCTCACGCGCCTTGCCAACGCGATCATCGACGGTGTCGTGAAAACGCCGGCGCCGGTGACCGCCGTGATCGAGAAATACCTCGGCTCGGATTTGCTGTTCTACCGCGCCGGCGAGCCCGAAGAACTGATTGCCAGCCAGGCACGGCACTGGGACCCGATCCTGCAGTGGGCGCATGAAACCTTCGGCGCGCGCTTCGTGCTGGGGCAGGGTATCACGTTTGTGGCGCAGCCCGCGGAGGCGGTCGCCGCCGCGGCGGGTGCGATCCCGAAGCACCCCTGGCGGCTCGGCGCGGTGAACTCCGCGACCGCGCTCACCGGCTCGGCGCTGCTGGCACTCGCTCTCGCGCACAACCGGCTCGACCCCGGCGCGGCGTGGGCCGCCGCGCATGTCGACGAGGACTGGAACATGGCAAAGTGGGGCCGGGACGAGCAGGCGCTCGAGCGGCGTACGCATCGGTTCGCGGAAATGCAGGCGGCGGCACAAGTCCTTTCAACCACACAAGCGCTATCGATCACCAAGGAGAGTTCCTGATGAATGTTTCAGCCAAGCCGCCCCGGTTTCCGCAGCTCACCATGGAGCAGCTCAACGCGGAGCAACGCCCGCTCGCGGAGAAGATCATGACGTTCTCCAGCGTCGGCATCGGCGGGCCGTACAACATCATGCTGCGCAGCCCGGTGTTCCTGCAGCGCATGCTGGATCTGCTCGACTACCTGCGCTGGAACACGTCGCTGCCACTCTATCTGAACGAATTCGCCATCCTGATCGTCGGGCGGCGCTGGCGATCGCAGGTCGAGTGGTACGCCCATGTGCCGATCGCTAGGAAGGCTGGCCTGTCGGAGAAGATCATCGCCAGCCTCAAGCAGAAGAAGCGCCCCGAGGGCATGAAGGACGACGAGGCGATCGTTTATGACTTCTGCACGGAGCTTGCCGCCAACCATGCGGTCTCCGACGACACCTTCGCCCGCGCCAAGCGCATCCTCGGCGAGCAGCAGGTGGTCGATCTGGTGGCGGTCAGTGGCACCTATGTCACGGTCGCGATGCTGCTGTCGGTCGCCGAGGCGATGCCTCCCGAGGGTAAGGAATTGCCGTTCAAGCCGGCCGACCTGTAGGCCGTCTTTACCTCTCCCCGCAAGCGGGGAGAGGAAGCGGAGAGGCCGCCGGCGTGGTATGGCTTTTGCCAGGAATTGGCTGAGATTCCCCGGGGCTGAGGCGCATGAAAGACATCCTCGACAGGCTCGAACAGCGGCGCGAGCAGGCCCGCCTTGGTGGTGGCCAGTCGCGCATCGAGGCGCAGCACAAGCGCGGCAAGCTCACCGCGCGCGAGCGCGTCGAGCTGCTGCTCGACAAGGGTTCGTTCGAGGAATTCGACATGTTTGTCGAGCATCGCTCCGGCGACTTCGGCATGGAGAAAACGAAAATCCCCGGCGACGGCGTTGTCACCGGCTGGGGTACCGTGAACGGCCGCACCGTTTTCCTGTTCGCCAAGGACTTCACCGTGTTCGGCGGCTCGCTCTCCGAGACCCACGCGCAGAAGATCATGAAAGTGCAGGACATGGCGATGAAGGCGCGTGCGCCGATCGTCGGCCTGTTCGACGCCGGCGGGGCGCGCATCCAGGAGGGCGTCGCCTCGCTTGGCGGCTACGGCGAGGTGTTCAAGCGCAACGTGCTGGCCTCCGGCGTCATCCCGCAGATCAGCGTCATCATGGGCCCGTGCGCGGGCGGCGACGTCTATTCGCCGGCGATGACCGACTTCATCTTCATGGTGAAGGACACCAGCTACATGTTCGTCACCGGCCCCGAGGTGGTGAAGACCGTCACCAACGAGGTGGTGACGGCGGAGGAGCTCGGCGGTGCGTCGGTCCACGCCACCAAGTCCTCGATCGCCGATGGCGCCTACGAGAACGACGTCGAGTGCCTGCTGCAGATGCGCCGGCTGATCGACTTCCTGCCGTCGAGCAACTCGAGCGGCGTGCCGGAGTGGCCAAGCCACGACGACATCGAGCGCGAGGACAAGTCGCTCGACACGCTGATCCCGGACAACCCGAACAAGCCCTACGACATCAAGGAGTTGATCACCAAGGTGGTGGACGAAGGCGATTTCTTCGAGATCGGCGCGGCGTTTGCCAAGAACATCGTCACCGGATTCGGTCGCGTGGCTGGGCGCACCGTGGGCTTCGTCGCCAACCAGCCGATGGTGCTGGCCGGCGTGCTGGACTCGGATGCCTCGCGCAAGGCGGCGCGCTTCGTGCGCTTCTGCGACGCCTTCGAGATCCCGATCGTCACCTTCGTGGACGTGCCGGGATTCCTGCCGGGCACCGCGCAGGAGCAGGGCGGCCTAATCAAGCACGGCGCCAAGCTGTTGTTCGCCTATTCGCAGGCCAGCGTGCCGCTGGTCACCGTCATCACCCGCAAAGCGTTCGGCGGCGCCTATGACGTGATGGCGTCGAAGCACATCGGCGGCGACATGAACTACGCCTGGCCGACCGCGCAGATCGCGGTGATGGGGGCGAAGGGCGCGGTCGAGATCATCTTCCGCGCCGACATCGGCGACAAGGACGCGATCGCCGCGCGCACCAAGGAATACGAGGACCGGTTTCTATCCCCATTCGTCGCCGCCGAGCGCGGCTACATCGACGACGTGATCATGCCGCACTCCACGCGCAAGCGGATCGCACGTGCGCTGGCGATGCTGAAGGGGAAGAAGGTGGAGATGCCGGCCAGGAAGCACGATAATTTGCCGGTTTAAGAACAATGGCCGCGGCCGAAGACAGCGCTCGTCTCGTGGCCGATCACCGTCGCTGGCTTTGGGGCCATTTTGAAGCTGCGGACACCGACTCACGACAGCCGGCCTGACGTTCACGCCTACGCCGTCTTCTCCTTGAACATCGCCGCGGCGCGCTTTTCCAATTCCTGCCGCGACAAGTCTTCCTTGCGGGTCGCGATCTCCCATGTGTTGCCGGAAGGGTCCTTCACGCTGGCGGTGCGGTCGCCGAAGAATTCGTCGTGCGGCTCCTTGAGCGTGGTGCCGCTCGCTGCAATCGCCTGCCGGTAGGTCGCGTCGACGTCGGGCACATAGAGATAAAGCATACTCAGCATGGGTTCATGCTCCTCGCTGCGCTCCGACAGCATGACGCGCGAGCTGCCGATCTTCACCTCGACGTGCAGGATGCCGCCGTCGGGCCGCTTCAGCGGCTCGAACACTACGTCGGCGCCAAACGCGGCCTTGAGAAATTCGACAACCTTCTCGGCACCACGCACGACCAGGTAGGGCGTGACGCTGTGATACGCCTCGGGGATCGGCTTGACGGCCATGCGGACCTCCTTCGACGGATTCTTCCGCGAGGGACAACGCGCGCATTGGCAATTGGTTGGCACCCTAAAGCGCCAAATGTTCGAGTTGCCGCAGGATGGGTTGAGCGCAGCGAAACCCATCGCTGCGCTCAACCCACCTGACAAGGCGCCACTACATTGGCGAGCCTCTTGTAAACCCTGGGCCGGCGCGTCAGAAGCTAGGTGCCAGTCCGTTCCATCCCCACAGGAGAGCCACCGATGCTCGCGATCCGCGCCGGCCTCATCACCATCTCCGCCCTCGCACTCGCCATCGTCGGTTCAACCATCATGTCCGATCCATCAGACGCCCAATCCGCCAAGCCCGTCACCACGTCGTCGGGCCTCCAGATCATCGACACCAAGCCCGGCACTGGCGCGACGCCGCGCAAGAACCAGACCGTGGTGGTGCACTACACCGGCTGGCTCTACGTGAACGGAGCCAAGGGTAAGAAATTCGACTCCTCGGTGGACCGTAACGAGCCGTTCCGCTTCCCGGTCGGCGCGGGCCGCGTGATCGCGGGCTGGGACGAGGGCGTCGGCTCGATGAAGGTCGGCGGCAAGCGCACGCTGATCATCCCGCCGAACCTGGGCTACGGCGCGCAGGGTGCGGGCGGCGCCATCCCGCCGAACGCCACGCTGATCTTCGATGTCGAACTGATCGACGTGAATTGACCGAAATCCGTTTCGAAGAAAGCGGGGCGGTAAAGAAAAAGCCCGGCGGACAGGCCAATCCAGACAGTCCCAACGGGACTGTTGGGTCCGGGCTTGATGGTGAACGGCTCTTTGCTTTTGACGCCCTTGAAGGCGTAATCTGGATTGTAGCGGTAGGTCGGGTTTCGGCTGACGCCGGTGACCTTGAGAGGGCCGCTCGGGGCTGGCTTTTCCGCGCTTCCCACGGTGACGGGATAGAACGCCAGCAGCTTGCCCTGCTTGTCGAACGCCTTCAGCGTCTGGGCGGTTTTGTCCACCTCGATCCGCGCGGCCTTGCCGGCGAGTTTCGGTTCGGCCAGGTCTGGCACCACAATCGCGACGCCCGCCTTGTCGAAACCGTGCCCGGGGTTCAGGGCCTGCAGCAATTCGGGACTGATGTGGAATTTCTCGGCGATCTTCTCCCGCGCGTTGCGGTAGGCCAGAGCCGGCAGGTCCTTCATGTCCTCCATCTTGGCCGGGATCTTCTCGGCAAACGGTCCACGCAGATCGGCTTCCGACAGCGTGTGTTGCTTCAGCACCGGCTTATCGGAGCCAGCGGTGAGCTTCTGCCAGACCTCCGCGTTAAGGCCGTCGGACGCGCCGATCCGCTGGGCGGCCGCGAACGCCGAGATGGCCTTTCGGACGTTCTCGCCAAGCTTGCCGTCGATCTCACCGGGCGAATAGCGCGCCCGGCCGAGCAGCACCTGAGCTTTGACGATGGCGGGATCGATCGTGCCCTCGGCCTGCTTCGTGTCCCGCCACTTCGCCTCGTTGACGGCCGCCGCGTCGAGCGACGCCGCGGCAGCCGGCGCCGCCAGCCAGGCGAACAGGATCAAAGCAGCGAACTTGCGCATATGACGTATGTCTCCGGCAATCTAATGAATGGTGACATGCCGAAGTTCCGTCAGGGCCGCACAAAATTGCCCGCGGGGCGGTTTGGGTCGCGCTACGTGGACCTCCCATCCGCTCCGGTCACGTCCTCGCGTGCTTATGGGGGAACCTTCGGTGTCGCTCACCTGTTCGACCTGAGCACACGATAAGGAAGGCGAGCACATGCCCACTCCGCAGGAACTTGAAAAGCTGTTCTGGAAATAGCTGAAGTCCGACATGACCATGATGCTCGGGCTGGACGGCGTCGAGGACAGCCATGCCCGGCCGATGACCGCGCAGGTCGAGGGCGAGCAAAGCCCGATCTGGTTCTTCACCGCTAAGGACACCGAGATCGCGCAGAAGCTCGGCAGCCGAGCCGGAAAGAGCAACCGCGCCATCGCGACCTTCGCCTCGAAGGGCCACGACCTGTTCGCCACCGTGCACGGCACGCTTTCGCTTTCGACCGACCGCGCCGTCATTGACCGGCTGTGGAGCCCGTTCATTGCCGCTTGGTTCGCGCAGGGCAAGGACGATCCTAAGCTCGCGCTGCTGCGGTTCGACGCCGAGCGCGGGGAAATCTGGCAGAACGAATACAGCCTGGTCGCCGGCATCAAGCTGCTGCTCGGCTCCGATCCGAAGAAGGAATACAAGGATAAGGTGGCGGAGGTGTCGCTCAAGCGCGTCGGCTGACGGCGCCGGTCAGTGTTTCCGCGCGGTCCAGATTCCCGAGCAGCGATTCTTGTTGGAATAGCCGCTCCAGCGCCCGCGCCCGTCGGTGCGGGTCAGGCGCCCGGTGCCGGATGCGAACTTGCCCGGCACGGAAACCGAGGCGGTCACGCCACCGCCGCGCGATACGCGGCCTTTGAATTTCACCAGGTTGGCGTGGCTGACGATGCCATTGGCGATCCGAACGTTGAAATCGTAGCTGCGGTCGCAATGGGGGCCGCGCTGCGTGATGAATGTCAGGCTCCAGCCGCCGTCGTAGACCGTGGTGGCGAAGGCGTTGGCGGCGGGGAGCGTCGCGATGGCGAAAGCGACAAGGGCAGCGCGCGTCAGGTGTTTGATCATGAGGCCGTCGTTCCGGTGAAGCGCCTTTCCCGCTGGAATTGTAGCCGAGGTGACGCGGAAAAAATACTTATCCCAGACGGAATCCAGCCCCCTATCGCGTCGTCCGCCGGGGCAGAAATCGCTTAGCAATCAGGCAGAGCGCAAAAACAATCTCGATTGCCGCCATAATCGCGTCGCACCGCCGTGTTCTCCCGGACCCCGGAAAGGGCTACACTGATTCAACCAGGCAAGGCCCGCGATGGCATACGGCATTCCGCGCCGCGCGTTCGGCGTGAACGACAACGAGCAGACGCTGATCAACTGGCGCCGCGGCCTCTATCGCGTGTGGGTGGTCATGTCGATCGCTTGGATCATGGGCTGGACGATCTTCCTGATCATGCACGGCCTGCAGGGCGGCATCCAGACCACCGGTGACATGCTCGAGATCCCGGTGTTGCTGTTCGGCCCCCCGGTCGCGCTGCTGCTGTTCGGCGTCGCGGCCGGATGGGCGATGCGCGGCTTCAAGGTGGAAGGCGCAGGCCCCGGTAAGTCGCCGGGCTGATCTTTCTGTGCGTTGCCGGATTAAATTAACCCGTTGTTAAGTTTACGCGTTGCTTGCTGAAATTCATTCAAGCCAAGGAGGCCGACGAATGAAGAAAGCTTTGATTGCCGTTGCCGCGCTCGCCGTTTTGGCCGTGGCGGTTCCGAGCCACGTCCAGGCACGCAATGGCGGTGCGGTCGCCGCCGGCGTGATCGGCGGTCTTGCCGTCGGCGCCATTGTTGGCGGTGCTATTGCGTCGCAGCCGCGCCATTACTATGAGCCGGCGTATGAGAATCCGCGCCCGGTCTATGTCGCGCCGGCCGGATCCTGCGTCGTCGCACAGGAGGTATGGTCCAACCGCCACCAGGGTTATGTGGTGCGCAACGTGCGCGTTCCCTGCTGACGCCAGTTTGAATTCAACGTTGCTTTCGCGCCCCGCCGGTTCGCCGGCGGGGCGTCTGTTTTTTACCGCCAGCCGCCGCCACCGTTCACATAGACGGTGTCCGCGGTCATGAACCCGCAGGCGTCGGAACACATGAACAGCACCAATTCGCCGATCTCCTCCGGCTCGCCAAAGCGCTTCATCGGAATGTCATTGAGGAACTGCTGATAGAGTTCGGGCGACGTGGCGGCGGCATCTTGAAATGGCGTCTTCACCGGGCCCGGCGAGATCGACAGCGCGCGGATGCCCTGGTTGGCGAACTCGCGGGCGACCCCCATGGTCATGGTCACCACCGCGCCCTTCGCGGCCGCATAGTGGATCGACGAGCCCGGCCCACCCCGCCGGTGCGCCATGCTGCCGACATTGACGATCACCCCGAACTTGTTGCCGATCATGTGCGGCAGCACCGCCTGCATACCGTAGAGCGTGCCCTTCAAATTGAGGTCGAACGTCTTTTCGATCAGCGCGTCGTCGATCTCCATAAACTTGGCGCGGCGGATCGCGGCGCCGGCCGAATTGAACAGGAAGTGCACGGTGCCGAATGCGTCGATTGCGCGCTTGGTCATGTCCTCGACCGCCTTGCGCGAGGTGACGTCGGTCTTCACGGCCAGCGCCTGGCTGCCTTTGGCGTTGACCTCGCTTGCCGCTTCCCGCACCCCGGCCTCATTGAGATCGGCGCAGACCACGTTCGCGCCCTCACGGGCGAAGATGCGCGCCGTGGCGCGGCCGATGCCGCTTGCGGCGCCGGTGATGATGATGGTCTTGCCGTGAAAATAGTCCGGCGTCTTCGGCATGCTGTTCCTCCCGCGGTGTCGTTGCGGGCAGGGTAGCGCATTGCGGGGCGCATCTCCTATCGCGCGGGCTGGCCAAGCCGTATCCCCGCCTATCGCCTTCTGTGTAGGATTGAGCCCTTCATCCGGGAGGAAATCATGCTCAAGAAACTCAGCTTAGTTGCCGTACTGGCCGGGATTGCATTCGCCGTTCCGGTTGCCGCCCAGCAGGCACCTGTCTCGCCAGCGCCCGTGCAGCGCACCCCGATCGGCAAGACCGAGGTGCCGGGCTCGAACTACGAGGTCATCACCGCGATGGTGACGATCCGACGGCAAGCCCGAGCAGATTTTCAAGGCGGGGCAGTCGCTCGAGGTACCGGACCAAGCCATCCATAACGAAGGCGCGGTCGGCTCGGTACCGGCCAAGCTGATCGCCGTCTACGTGGTAGAGAAGGGCAAGCCGCTGGTCAACCCGATCAAGTAGCGGCCGCTCAGGCCGGAGACTTCCAGGGATCGCCCGAGGCCGGAGCCGTCGGGACCTCGTCTGCCTCCACCCGGTCAGGCGCCTGCGGTGCCATCGTCACCGGCTCCGGCTGTATCGCTTCCGGCTGCAGTGGCTCGGATGCGACCTCAGCCGGCCTGTCGTCGATCTTTTCGACCTTGGGCTCCGGCTTCCAGCCGGCCGCGAAGCCGATCTCGGTGAGCTGATAAGTATAGCGGTCGCGCAGGTGCTGCTTGATCCACTTGCTCGCGATCACGAAGTTCAGCCCGCGCTGAAAATCGGCGTCGCGCACGTCAAAGAAGTTGTTGCGCCGCAACGTACCACCCGCGATCATCCGATAGCGCATGAAAATGCCGAGGATCTGGCGGCCGACTTCTTCATCCGACATCCGGGGGGGCATGTGCGGTCCGTTGCTTGGAGTGAGCGTGCACAACAGCTACGCCAAAGCTGCGTGACACGTAAGGTCTGCGAAAAAAATTCCTGTGTGTTGTTTTGCACGTCACACGCCGGAAAAAATTATGCGCCGCGACTCATTCGTGCCGTCATCGGGAGGGAAACTGCTGGCTCGGCAACCGCTTGCCTCTTCACGCCGCACGCACAAGAAAGCCCGCGCACGATGATTTGTGCGGCAGCAACGGAGCTTTCCGATCGAAACTTATCCCCGTTCTTCGCGTTACGCGCTGCGGCGCATGCGCTATCTGCGTCGCTCGACGGCCTTTCCGGGCGCCGATGGCGGTGACACAATGACGGAACCGAACAAACAAGCCTGCAAGGGAGGTAACGATGAAACGGCTGGCGTGGGCGGCACTGGCCGCCATGATCGCGGCGATGCCAGCGGGAGCATCCGCCTATCCGACCAAGCCGGTCACCATGATCCTGGGCTTTGCCCCGGGCGGTCCCAGCGACGTGATGGCCCGCGTCCTCTCCAAAAAGATGGAGGAATACCTCAAGCAGCCCGTCATCATCGAGAACCGGTCGGGGGCGGGGGGCACCATCGCCGGCGGAATAGTCGCCCGCGCTGCGCCCGACGGTCATACCATCATGCTGGCGACCGGCAGCATTCTGGTGATCAATGTGACGCTCTATCCGAACGCCCCGTATGACAGCTTGAAAGACTACGCGCCGATCAGCATGCTGGGCGTGCAGACCAACGTGCTCTACACCCACCCCTCCGTTCCGGCGAACAACATCAAGGAGTTCGTCGCCTACGCCAAGGCCAACCCGGGCAAGCTGTCGTTCGGCTCGGGTGGCGTTGGAACTCCGGCCCACCTTGCCGGCGAGCTGCTGCGCATCAAAGCGGGCATCGACTACACCCACGTACCGTTCAAGGGCACTGGTCCGACCTTGCAGAGCGTGATCGGCAATCACGTGCCGACCGCGTTCAACCCGCCGTCGCCCTTGATGCCGCATTTGCAGCAAAAGACGATCAAGGCGATCGCCATCACCACGCTCGAACGCACCCCGGTGCTGCCGCAGGTAGAAACCATCGCCGAAACCTATCCCGGTTTCGACGCGGCGACATGGCACGCGATCGTGGCGCCGGCCGGCACACCGAAGGAGGCTGTCACCGCGCTCAACAAGGCAATCATCGGCGCGCTGGAGGATCCCGCGGTGCGCAAGGTGCTGACGGATTCCGGTGTGGACGTGAAAACCAGCACGCCGGAGTGGCTGAGCGCCTACATCAAGTCTGAAATCCCGAAGTGGGCCGAGCTCATCAAGGCCTCCGGCGCCAAGGCTGAGTGACCATGGCCAAGCCCATCGAATATCGCGAGGCGTCGCCGGAGGTGCGCGCCGTATTTGACGACATCAAGAAGACCCGCCAGGTCGAGGACGTGAACAATTTCTGGAAGTACCTGGCGAACGACCCGATCACGCTCCGGCGCACCTGGGAATCCGTCAAGGAAATCATGGCGCCCGGCGCTCTCGACGTTCGCACCAAGGAGATGGTTTATCTCGCGATCAGCGTCAGCAACGGCTGCGAATACTGCACTGCCAGTCATGGCGCGGCGGCCCGCAAGGCCGGCATGACGGACGCGATGTTCGGCGAGCTGATGGCGGTGGTCGGCATGGCGAACGAAACCAATCGGCTCGCCAACGGCTATCGCGTGCCGGTCGATCCCGCATTCAACAAATAGAGGATGACTCAGCGTAGCTAAATCAGACACCAGCGCGCCGTTATTTCATCCAGTCGGTGAGCGGCTTTTGGAAGTCGCCCTTGGTTACGATGGTGTGGATGCGCCTCATTTTGCTCTGGTCGAACACGTAGAAGTGCCAGCCGAGCGGCCCTTTCTCGTCGATCTGGCCGGCGAACACGATCAGCTTGCTGGCTCGCCGGAATTCGATTTCCCGGAACGCGTCGTGACGCTCCTTCCAGCCTGAGTTGGAGAACGTGCCGGGAATGATCTGTCCCGTGAGCGTGTCGAGAAGTCGGCCGAGATGCAGGCCGAGCCACAGGTCAGCGGCACCACCGCGTAGTGTCCGGCGAAGCTGGTCCCGCCGTCGGCGATCGCCTGGTAGTAGGTGGCGGCATCGCGCTGCTCGCTGGTTTCCAGGACCAGCTTGGCGGCCTTGCCCTCGTGGATTTCCTTGACCGGATAGTCTTCAAAGCGCGGTACGCGCTTGCGACTTTGAGCCTCCGCGTCGGCGCAGAGCAGGGCAAACAAACAGATGCCGGCGCAAATCAGGCGGACGAGAGTCAATTGTTCAATTCCTCGTGGTCGACCGATAGCCAGGTCAAACATGTGTCGCTACCACTGGTGCCGGGGTAGATGCCGGCAATGGTGAACTTGATCCAGAGCGCCCGGCTGGTCGGGATTCTGAACCGCTGGGGCTCGCGCGTATCTTTCAGCGTGATGGCCGTCTTGTAGCCGCCCTCGGCTTCGATGTAAGCGCGCTTAACACGCCCGTTGCGGCCAAACGTCTCGTCGGTGCGGGCGTAGCCGTTGATGATCGAGATGGTCCGGAAGCGCGGCCTCGGCTGCATGTGAATGGTGACGGACTGGCCGATGCCGGGTCCGGCGCTGCCTTCGCACCAGGCTCCATCCTCCCCGATGATGAGATGATTAGGACCGTGAGTCCGCTCGCCTTGTGGCGCCAGTACAGAGCTCGCGCAAGTCCGCGTCTTGCCGAACTGATGCTCAAGGCTGTGGCAGGTTTCCGCGGCAACCGCTGCGCGGGCAAGACCGGCGCTGATAAGAACCATGACGGCCAATCGAGCGTGCATGGGTGCCTTTCACGACACGACGGATCGGAAGATTGCCATACTTCCCGTTGTTCTGGCAGGTGTTCCGTGGCGCAAAGCCCTGCCGAAATGGAGCCGGCGGCCAGCACAATTCATCCAAGCCGAGATCGAGAAATGGACCAAGGTCACGCGGCAGGCCAACATCTCGATGAACTAGGACGATTGCCATGAATCCATTCGGCCGGCTTGCGCTACACACTTGGACCCTCGACACCACACCGCTCGATGTCGCGATCAAGGCCGCGCGCGACGGCGGCTTCGATGCGGTCGAACTGCGCCGCACCGACTTCAAGCGCTGCTATGAAAGGGGAATGTCGAACGACGCCGTACTCGACATGGTGCGTGCCACCGAAATCCCGGTCTGCACGCTGGGCTGCGAATACGGCTGGATTTTCGCAACCGGCGACGAGAGCAAGCGGCTGTTCGACGACCTCGAGGTCACCTGCGACAACGCGGTGGCGCTCGATTGTCCGCTGATCATGTGTGCGCCGGGGCAGAACGTCGGGCCAATCAGCGATGCCATCGAAAACATGAAACGTGGCGCCGACATCTGCGGCAAACGTGGCCTTAGGCTCGCGATCGAGTTCAATTCGCAGCACGCCGTGCTCAATAGCATTGCGGTGCTGCGCGAAATCCTGAGTGGCGCCTGCCGCGCCAATGCCGGCATGCTGCTCGACGCCTATCACATGGAGAGAAGCGGGGCGGGCGGCCGCGGCTTCGAAGGCGTGGCACCCGACGAAATTGCGGCATTCCAGTACAGCGACACGCCGCTCGCACCGGTCGCGGCCGGCGCGAAGCGGCCAACCGATCGGCTGCCGCCGGGCCAAGGCATCGTGCGCTGGCTCGACGTGTTCAAGCTGCTCAAAGAAAAGAACTTCGGCGGCTATCTGAGCTACGAAGCGCCAAACCCCGCGCAATGGGAGCGCCCTCCAGTCGAGGTCTGCCGCGAAGGCGTCGCGGCAACCCGCGCGCTGATAGCGAAGGCTCTCGCCTAAAGTTTCTCGCTGAACGTTCAACGCATCAAACGCAAACAGCCCCCAGCCGGTTTGGCCGGGGGCTGCTGCATTCACACTTTCATACGCTCACGCTTACTTCTGCGAACCGCCCTGACCGGTGGTCGAGGGGCCCGGACGCTGCGCGGCGGCGGGCGGCGTCGGCGCGCTGTTGGGCGGCGAGAGGGTGCTCGGGCCCGGAGGCGGCGCGGTCATCTGGGTGCTTGCCTGGTCGGTGGTCGGCGAACGGCCAAACACGAACACCAGCAGCAACGCCAGCACGATGCCGCTGGCGATCCAGCCCCACATGGTGTTGGACTTGTCGAGTTCGCCAAGACGTTGGCGCGGAACGTCGTCCCGCAGCGGCGGCTCGCTCAGGCGAGGATCGGTATAACGGGGATCAGACATTTTGGCGCTCCTATCTGTTCATTGCTGAGAAGACAATTCCTCCTTCGGTCGATAGTTCCTTATGAACCAACCGTGGAACTTTTTTCGGATTCGCGCCGGACTGGGCGGCGATTCTCGGCTACACACGCTTGTTCATGCCGCCGCGCTCCCTGCAAAACTCCCTGACCGACGTTGCTGTTTTCTCCGCGCCCGGCGTGTTCCTGGTGCTGTGGTCATCGGGGTTCATCGGCAGCAAGCTCGGCATGCCATACGCCGAACCTATGACGTTCTTGACCATCCGAATGGCCGCGGTGGTCGTGCTGCTCGGCGCGCTCGTGCTGATCACGAGGCCGATATGGCCCGATCGCGCCGACGTGTGGCACTCCGCGACGATCGGGCTGCTGGTGCATGGCTGCTATCTCGGCGGCGTGTTCGTCGCGATCGCACAGCAGATGCTGGCCGGGCTAGTGGCGCTGATCGTCGCGCTGCAGCCGGTGCTGACCTCGACGCTGGCCAACCGCCTGTTCGGCGAGCGGGTCACGGCGCGCCAGTGGCTTGGCCTCGCGCTCGGCATCGCCGGCGTTTATTTTGTGGTCCACGCGAGAACCGAAGGCGAGGGAACGTTCGCCGCATGGATCGCCGTGACCGTTTCTTTGCTCGGCATCACCGCCGGTACGCTCTACCAGAAGCGCTTTGGCGGAGAGATTGAGTGGCGCACCGGCTTTCTGGTGCAATACGCCGCCGCGGGCGTGGTGTTCGCGCTCACCGCTCTGATGTTTGAGACGCGCGAGGTGCAATGGACGGCGCCGTTCATTTTTGCGGTGGCGTATCTCGTGTTCGTGCTTTCGTTCGGCGCGATCTGGCTGTTCTATTTCCTCATCCGGCGCACCGCGATGTCGCGTGTCGTGAGCCTGCTCTATCTGATGCCGCCGCTCACCGCTCTGATGTCGTGGGCGCTGTTCGACGAGCGGTTGGCGCCGCTCGCGCTCCTTGGCATGGCGATCTGCGTAGTCGGTGTCGCGCTGGTGAACTGGCGCACCGCGCAGCCCTGAGCTAGCCTTTGCCTCTCAAGCGGGAGGCGCCGATGCCAAGCAGGGGCCGTCACGTCGCGCGAATCGGGCTCGCCGCCGCTTTGATCGCGGTCGCAGCCGGTACGGTTCAGGCCCAATCCGTCGAGGAATTCTACCGCGGCCGCTCGATGCCGTTGATCATCGGTTTTTCGGTCGGCAGCGCCTACGACCTCTACGCGCGGCATCTCGCGCGCTTCATGGGTCGCTATATCCCAGGTAACCCGACCATCGTGCCGCAGAACATGCCCGGCGCCGGCAGCCAGCGCGCCGCGCAATACATCTACTCGGTGGCCCCAAAGGACGGCAGCGTGTTCGGCACCATGTCGCGCAGCATGCCGATCGAGCCGCTGCTGGGCGACGCGAAGTTCGACGGCCGCGCCTTCACATGGATCGGCAACATCGCCAACAACAACAGCCTATGCGCGATGTGGCACACGGTCGGCATCAAGACCTGGCAGGATGTCATCACCAAGCCCTATGTGCTGGGCGGGCAGGGACCCGGCTCCGACCTCGACCTGTTCGGCACGCTGTTGAAGAACGTGTTCGGCGCCAAGGTGAAGATGGTAACCGGCTATCAGGGCGGCAACGACGTTAACCTCGCGATGGAGCGGCGCGAGATCGACGGGCGCTGCGGCTGGTCATGGGACAGCATCAGAAGTACGCGGCCTGATTGGATCCGCGACAAGAAGATCGATCTGCTGCTGGTGTTCGCCCTGGAGAAGTCGCACGATATCCCGGCTGAGGTTCCGCTCGCGCTCGACAAGGTGCCGAGCGAGGAGATGCGGCAGATCCTTCGCGTTCATCTCGCAGGCCAGGCGTTCGGCCGGCCGTTCGCCGCGCCGCCCGGCATTCCTGCGGACCGCAAGGCTGCTTTGCGTGCGGCCTTCGACGCCACCATGAAGGACCCGGAGTTCGTCTCGGAGGCAAAGAAGGCAGGCTTGGAGGTCAGTCCGATCACCGGCGCCGAGATCGACGGTCTGCTGGCTGGAATCTACGCGCTGCCGCCGGACCTGATCGAGAAGGCGAAGCAGGTGATGAAGAACTGAGAGGATAAGGTGAGCATCGAATTTCTGATCACGTCGCTGATCGCTCATCGTCTCGCCCGGCACCGGCGTGCTCTATACCCTCGCGGCCGGATTGTCGCGCGGCACCCGTGCCAGCGTCGTGGCGGCGTTCGGTTGCACGATCGGCATCGTGCCGCATATGGCGGCGGCGATCATGGGACTGGCCGCGCTGCTGCACACCAGCGTGCTCGCCTTTCAGATATTCAAGTATGTCGGCGTCGCCTATCTCCTCTACATGGCGTGGAGCACGTTGCGCGAGCGCGGCGCCATGCGGGTGGAGAAAGAGCCGGATGCACGCTCCGCGCTTCAGATCGCCGTGACCGGCGTCCTGATCAACATCCTCAATCCCAAGCTGTCGATCTTCTTCCTGGCGTTCCTGCCGCAGTTCGTCAGTGCCGAAGAGTCGCATCCGCTCGCGCTGATGCTGGCGCTGAGCGCCGTCTTCATGCTTATGACCTTCGTCGCGTTTGTCGGCTACGGACTGTTCGCCGCCTCGGTCCGCGACCACGTCATATCGCGGCCGCGGGTGCTGGCGTGGATGCGGCGGATTTTTGCCGGCGCGTTTGCCGCGCTCGGCGCGAGGCTTGCGCTGAGCGACCGCTAGCCCTTCTTCTGCATCACCAATTGCGTCTGCGTCACCAGCGCGGCCAGCTTGCCGTCGCCGCGGGTCACGCGGGTCTGCCAGACCGTCGTGCTGCGGCCGCGATGCAGCGGCGTGCATTCGGCGCGCGCGATATCCCCAACGGAAATGCCCGCGAAAAAATTGGTCTTGCTCTCGATCGTCGTGGTGATCTGCCCCGGCCCGAGATTCGCGACCGCAGCGGTGCCGCCGAGGTTGTCGGCAAGCGCCATCAGCGCGCCGCCATGTAGTATGCCGTTGCGGTTGCTGAGCTGTTCGGTGACGGCCATTTCGGCGGTGACGCGCTCCGGCGAGACGTGCGTCACCTTCATGCCCATGAAATCGGCAAACGGCGGCTGCAGGTCGGCGCGCCAAGTCCCGGATGTCTTGTCATTCATGGCGCTTCGATTGCCCGAACTGGCCGCGGCGCGCAAGCCATTCGGCGGCGAGCTTGATGTCCTCCTCGGTCAGGCCGTGACCCGCCTCCAGCATTTCAAAGGTCGCGTCAGCGCCGGCCTCGCCCAACAGCGCGGCGAGCAGCCCGGCCTGCTGCGGCGGAATCAGCTCGTCGTGCCGGCCCGTCAACATCAGGATCGGAAGGTTGTCGAGGTCGGGCAGCGGCCGCGGGTCGAACGGCAGCATGGCGCGCATCAGGATCGCGCCGGAGAACGCCTGCGGCTCGGCGAGGATCATCAACCACGCGATGTTGGCGCCGTTGGAGTAGCCCAGCGCGAGCGGCGCGCCGGTCCCGTAGGCGTCGCGGGCGCGCTTCAGGAAATCGACCAGCTCGCCGGTGCGGCGTTTGAGGTCGTCGATGTCCCATTCGCCTTCGCCGGTTCTGCGGAAGAAGCGCGGCATACCGTGCTCGAGCACCTTGCCGCGCGGCGACAGGATGCCGGCGCCGGGTGCGATCCGTGCCGCGAGCGGCAGCAGGTCATTCTCGTCGCCGCCGGTGCCGTGTAACAGCAGCAGGGTCGGCTTGCCGGGTGCGGTGGCCGGGATGAAACGATGGATGAAGCTGAGGTCTGTGTTCATTTCGAAAGTCGAAAGGGCGCGGCTTGTGCCGCGCCCTCGATATTACGCCGCCCGTTGGACGATACTAGCGCGGTTGCGGCACGATCCGGATGTAGGGCTTGGGCGATTTCCAGCCCTGCGGGTACTGCTTCTTGGCGTCGTCGTCGGTCACCGAGCCGGCGATGATGACGTCTTCGCCGTGCTTCCAGTTCACCGGCGTCGCCACCTTGTGCTTGGCGGTGAGTTGAAGCGAGTCGATCACGCGCAGCACTTCGTCGAAGTTGCGGCCGGTGGTCATCGGATAGACCAGCACCAGCTTGATCTTCTTGTCCGGGCCGATGACAAACACATTGCGCACCGTCTGGTTGTCCGCGGCGGTGCGCTTGGCCGGATCGCCAGACACGGCGGCCGGCAGCATGCCGTAGAGCTTCGACACGTTGAAGTCGGTGTCGCCGATCATCGGGTAGTTCGGCGCGAAGCCCTGGGTCTCCTTGATGTCGGCGGCCCAGCCGGCGTGCCGGTCGACCGGATCGACCGAGAGGCCGATGATCTTGACGCCGCGCTTGTCGAACTCCGGCTTGATCTTGGCCATGTAGCCGAGCTCGGTGGTGCAGACCGGTGTGAAATCCTTGGGATGCGAGAACAGGACCGCCCACTGGTCGCCGATCCAGTCGTGGAAGCGAATCTTGCCTTCCGTGGTTTCCGCCTCGAAATCGGGCGCGATGTCGTTGATCGAAAGAGCCATGCGAACCTCCAGAAATGCTCATCCGGCGGCTGCCGGTTACGGTAAGTCGGGTTGGGTGATGCGGAACGATTAGACACCCGGCACTAAGGCCGGGGCAACCGGCGTTGACCGGGAATATAAGCGCCGGCGATGTCGCCCGTAAGACACTGATATTCCAAAGATAGGGATGGAAAGGGAAGGAGTTCGCCGCAATGCGGGGCGCGGTAGCATGAGCCTTGCATCGCTGCTAGACAATTGAGCCACGCGACCTCGGCAGCAGTGTAGGCATGTTCAAGCGCATTCTGATCGCCAACCGCGGCGAGATCGCCTGCCGGATCATCAAGACCGCCCGACGCATGGGCATCGAGACGGTCGCCGTCTATTCGGAGGCCGACCGCGACGCACTGCATGTCGAGATGGCGGACCAGGCGGTGGCCATTGGGCCGCCGGCGGCGGCCGAGAGCTACCTGGTGATCGACAAGATCGTCGAAGCCGCGCGCAGCACCAAGGCCGAGGCGGTGCATCCCGGCTACGGCTTTCTCTCCGAGCGCGAGGCGTTCCCCAAGGCGCTGGAGAAGGCCGGGATCGTCTTCATCGGGCCGAACCCCGGCGCGATCGCCGCGATGGGCGACAAGATCGAATCCAAGAAGGCCGCCGCCAGGGCCAAGGTCTCGACCGTGCCGGGCCATCTCGGCGAGATCGCCGACGAAAACCACGCGATCAAGATCGCCGACGAGATCGGCTACCCGGTGATGATCAAGGCGTCCGCCGGCGGCGGCGGCAAGGGCATGCGCATCGCGTACTCCCGGTCCGAGGTCGCGGAGGGCTTCACGCGCTCCAAGTCCGAGGCGAAATCCTCGTTTGGCGACGACCGGATGTTCATCGAGAAGTTCATCGTCAATCCGCGCCACGTCGAGATCCAGGTGCTCGGCGACAAGCACGGCAACATGATCTATCTCGGCGAGCGCGAGTGCTCGATCCAGCGCCGCAATCAGAAGGTGGTAGAGGAGGCGCCGTCGCCGCTGCTCGACGAGGCAACCCGCAAGGCGATGGGCGAGCAGGCGGTCGCGCTGGCCAAGGGCGTCAAATACGACAGCGCCGGCACGGTGGAGTTCGTCGCTGGACAGGACCGCAGCTTCTATTTCCTCGAGATGAATACGCGGCTCCAGGTCGAGCATCCGGTGACGGAGATGATCACCGGCATCGACCTGGTGGAGCAGATGATCCGCGTCGCGGCCGGCGAGAAACTTGCGTTGATGCAGAGCGACGTGAAGCTCAACGGCTGGGCGATCGAGAGCCGGCTCTATGCCGAGGACCCCTACCGCAACTTCCTGCCCTCGACCGGACGGCTGACGAAATATCGCCCGCCCGCCGAAACCAGTATCGACGGTGTCACGTTGCGTAACGACACCGGCGTCACCGAGGGTGGTGAAATCTCGATCTATTACGACCCAATGGTGGCGAAGCTTGTCACCCACGCGCCGACGAGAGCGCAGGCCATCGCGTCGCAGTCGGACGCGCTCGATGCCTTCGTGGTCGACGGCATCCGGCATAACATTCCGTTCCTCGCCGCCCTGATGGCGCATCCGCGCTGGCAGGCCGGCAAGCTGTCGACCGGGTTCATCGCCGAGGAATTCCCCGACGGCTTCCACGGCGTTGCGGCGTCGGGGGCGGCGGCCGAGACGCTCGCCGCGGTGGCGGCAGCGATCGACCACGTGCTGGGCGAGCGCAAGCGCCGCATCTCCGGGCAGATGATGGGCCGCGAGGTCACGCGCGAACGCCGCCGCGTGGTGAAGCTCGGCGATGCCGAACTGGTGCTCGACATCGGGCGTGAGACCGGCGGCATCGCGGTGCATTACATCGACGCCAAAAGCAACGTGGGACCCGCCCGCGTGCTGACGTCCGGCTGGAAGCCCGGTGACCCGGTGTGGTCGGGCGCGATCGATGGGCGCGCCGCCGCGGTGCAGATACGGCCGGTGCCGAACGGCTTCCTGCTCGCCCATCAAGGCGTCGAGGCCAAAGCTTACGTCTTCACCGACACCGAAGCGCAGGCGGCGCGCCTGATGCCGGTCAAGAAGCCGCCCGACACCGGCAAGCTGCTGCTCTGTCCGATGCCGGGGCTGGTGATGTCGATCGCGGTCGCCGAGGGGCAGGAGGTCAAGGTGGGCGAGACGCTCGCGGTGGTCGAAGCGATGAAGATGGAGAACGTGCTGCGCGCCGAGCGCGACGGCGTCGTGAAGACGATCCGCGCCAAGAAGGGCGACAGCCTAGCCGTGGATGCGGTGATCATGGAGTTTGCCTAGGGAACTTCGCTCCCAGCCGTCGTGTTGACTCCGAAAAGGAGGCCAACATGGCACGCAAGCCGTCAGCCGACCTCGACCAGCCGGAAATGTCCGACGCGGTGCGCCGCCGCGATCAGGCCGAGCCGGATGCGCCCGGCATGGTGCCGTGTCCCAGCGAGAACGTGAAGATCGGCGGCGTCAGTCCCTCCGAGGATGGCGGCGTGGGCAGCATCCGATCCACGACGACGACCTCGAAGATCTTGGCCCCGAGGACTATGAAGAATTGACCGACGAGGTTGCAAAGACCGGGATCAAGTCGGACTGACGGCCTTGGCGTCGCAGACGCGCGCGTGCCACGATCCGCGGTATGGACCCGTTTGCGCTGCCGTTCTCCTGGTCCGGCCGTTTGGCGCCGCGGCCGTTTGCCATCGCGATCATTGCCGTTTATCTCATGAGCTTCTTCTCGCAGGTGTTGCTTGGAGCGCCGGTCACCGGCCAGGTCGGCCTGTGGCCGTTTACGCTGCTGCAGGCGGCGCTGGTCTGGGCCTGGCTCGTGCTGCACGTGAAGCGACTGCGCGATGCCGGCAGACCGCCCGGGCTCGTCATTGGCATCGCCTGCCTATACATCCTCGCGCTGGCTCTGCTGCTGCTTGTCATGATCATGATCACTGCGACCGAGGCGAGCGGTGAAGTAGCGCGGACCGGGCAGGGCCTGATCCGGGTTTTTCTGGTGATCTATTTGTTCGCCGCCCTGTTCGGCAGCTCCGAATTCGGCGTGCTGCTCTATTGGCTGATGGGCTTGGTGGCGCTGCTGCTGCTCCCGGTGGCCATCGCGCTCTGCTTCTCGCTCTGGACCGGCACGCGGCCGAGCGCGCCGCCATCGCCGTAATGCTGCACTTCGCCTACGGCTCCAACATGAGCCGAAAGCTAATGCGCCGCCACGCCCCGGCCGCGCAGCCGGCCGGCGTTGCAAGGCTGCCCGGCTATCGCTTTGTCATCACCAGCGACGGCTACGCGTCGGTCGAGCCGTCCGTCGGGGACGGCGTTTACGGCTTGCTGTGGCGTCTCACCGCGCGGGACCGCGTCACGTTGGATGCTTGGGAAAACGTCGCGGCGGGACTCTATCGCCCCGCAATGCTGCCGGTGCTGGCCGAGGGGCGCCGGCGTCCGGCTTTGGTCTATATCGCCCGGCCCAGCCATGAGGGCCTTGCCAAGCCCGGCTACATGGAGCTCGTGATCGCGGCAGCACGGGAATGGGAGGCGCCCGAGCCCTATGTTCAGTCGCTGCGACGCTGGCTCCCGCCGCGCACCAAGGGAAATCCGCCAGTCTTCAAAGGACCTTCGCACAAGACCGGAGAACTCGGATGAGCGACCTCATCCGCCATGTCATCGCGCGGGGCCGCGTCCAGGGCGTCGGCTACCGCGCCTTCGTCGCCGACGAGGCGATGAACCGCGGCATCGCAGGCTGGGTCCGCAACCGCCGCGACGGCACGGTGGAGGCGGTGTTCTCCGGCCCGGCCGGGATCGTCCAAGGCATCATCGAAGCCTGTCGCAAAGGACCTTGGGACGCGAGGGTCGATGGCGTCGAAGAGCGGCGGGCAAGCGCGCAGGAACTGGCGCAACGTCGTGCCGGCGAAGAGTTTTCCGTGCTGCCGACGCTTTGAGCTCAGAAGCCCCGGAACACCGAATCCAGCAACCGGTTGGCTTCCGCAGGCGAGGGCCCCGACATCACGAAGAACACGATCTGCTGCTCCGGCACGCAGCGGATCGAGGCGGTGTACTCGCCGCGTTTCCCCATCATCGACTGCGAGCCGGGACCGAGTGGCTCGAAGCCGTTGCGCCGCAGCGTCTCCTGCGCGTGGCCGAGGCAGATGTTCTATGCCTCGCCGTTGGTGCGCCATTTGGTGGCGACCGCGGGACCGGCATAGGCGAGGGGCTGGGCGGTTCCGCAAAGAACCGATCCGGACAGCAGCAGCAGGGTGGGGACAATTCGCCAACTCATGGCAACACCAACGCTTTGGCGGGCGAATAATGCCATTCGTGTCGCGGCGAGCGTAGCGCGTCCGGAAGTCTCGGTTAGCGGCGGCTTACCGCATCACGGCAATTTTGTTTGACCGAACAGCGCCTCGAACTCGCGCCGCAGCGCCACGTCCACGTCAGCCATGGTGGCGGTGATGCCGAGGTCGGCCAGGCTGGTGACGCCGTAGCGGCGCTCCGACACGCCGCACGGCACGATGCCGGCGAAATGCGTCAGGTCCGGCTCGACGTTGATCGCGATGCCGTGCAGCGTGATCCAGCGCCGCACCCGGATTCCGATCGCCGCGATCTTGTCCTCCAAGCCTCTACCTTTGTCCTCCCGGCGCACCCAGACGCCGATGCGATCCTCGCGCCGCTCGCCGCGCACGTTGAACGAGGCGAGGGTTCGGATGATCCATTCCTCCAGCATCGCGACGTAAGCGCGCACATCGGGCTTGCGGCGGTTGAGGTCGAGCATCGCATAGACCACCCGCTGGCCGGGACCGTGATAGGTGAACTGCCCGCCACGGCCGACGTGGTGCACCGGGAAGCGCGCGTCGATCAGCTCTTCGCTCCTGGCGCTGGTGCCGGCGGTGTAGAGCGGCGGGTGTTCCAGCAGCCACACCAGCTCGGCGGCTGCTTGTCCGGCAGCGATTGCCTCCACACGCTCGTCCATCGCAGCAAGCGCGGTCGCGTAATCAACCGGTGCGTCGCTGATGCGCCATTCGGCAGGCGGCAAGCCTTGCGGGATTGGAAGGATGGCCTGCGCCTGCCGTCCGCTCACGGTTACTTCCAGTTCTCGAACAGCGCGCCCGACATCTGGTCGGCCTGTCCGCGCGAGGGGCCTGAGACGATGAAGATCGCGAGCCCGTTGCTGACGATGCAGCGGATCGCGGCGGTGTAGTCGTCGAGGCTGGCGTAGCGGGACTGCTGGGTGCGCTCCAGCTTGCCGAACCCGCTCCGGCGGATTGTGTCTTCGGCCTTTTGCAGGCATTCGTCCTGGGAGACGGTGACTTTCTGCCAGCGGGCGGCGACCGCCGGCCCGGCGGTCGCCTGTGCCGCTGGCCCGAACACTGCAAGAGCCAATGCCCCCGCCAGCCATCGCCGTCGCATGCGCACCTCCGTACCGACTTGATCCGGCTGGCGATTATCGCGCGTTAACCGCTCGTTCACCATGGCGTGGTGACCTGTCGCTCCCGCCGGTCTCAGCAAGGATTCGAATGCCTACCTTAGACACCGTCTCGCTGGATATCACGGTCGTGCTCGGCACCACTGCCATGCCGGTCCATCAGGTGCTTCGGCTCGGCCGTGGCGCCATCATCGAGCTCGAGTCGTCCGAGGACGACGAGGTCCAGATCCTCGCCAACAATCTGCCGGTGGCCAAAGGCATCGTGGTGGTTCAGGGCAACCGCATCGCCGTCGAAGTTCGGGAACTGCTGCCGCGGGCACCCGACGTGCGATGAAGGCAGGTCGGACAAGATCATGTGCAAACGCAAGCATGCGGACCGCACCTGATGCTGCAGCGGGAAAAATGAGCGATAGTCCCATGCTCTGGCGCAGTGGAAGCAAGCCCGTCCGCAAGCAGCGCGAAGTCCGGCGACGGGCGTGCTGGGAGGCGGCTTTGGGCGGCCAGCCGCGACCCTTTACCCGGTTGGAACGATTTGTTAGAGCGACCGCGCCTCGAATGCCGGGCGATCTCGGCCGGCGTTCATCCCAGATGCGGCCATGGCGGAATTGGTAGACGCACTAGCTTGAGGTGCTAGCGGGGCAACCCGTGGAGGTTCGAGTCCTCTTGGCCGCACCATCACAAAATTAAGGTACTGCTCTCACAGGTCTTTTCGGCCCGCTTCCCTCACCTTTTGCCCGGGTGAGGGAATAGATGTTCGCTCATCGTTCGAGAGCTTGTGCATAGCCTCAATCGCGAGCCGCTTGCGATCCGCCGACCGGGTGTAGAATGTTGCCGCCACCCAAAGATCGCTTCTAGCTGGGCCACAGTCGCGCCGTGGTTCGCTGCGCGCGTCGCGGCGATCTTCCGCACCCCATGCGCCGAGCCCGGCACGCCAGCCGCCTTGCAGGCGTCCTTAAACAGATTGCCGAAGCTCTCTTTGGTCAACGGCTTGCCGCTCTCGCCCGCGATGTAGCTCAGGTCGCCGCACGGTCCCGCCTTCAACGTCTCAGCGAGCACCGGCAGGATCGGCAGCGTGACGGTGATAGTGAAGCCGCTCTTTTCGGTTTTGATCTGGCCAACGCCGTCGCGGACGTGCTGGCGTCCAAAGCCCGTGTAGAGCAGTACGTCGAGCCACACGCGTTGCCGTGTACCGATGGGCCATTTCCGTTCGTATGCCTCGACGTGTTCCTCGGTCCAAGCAATGAACCCGTCGCTTTTCTTGCGCGGCGGTTCTCAACGCCGAACGTGGGGTCTGCTTTGACGTGCTTCGCCTTGAACGCCTAACGAAACAGACCACGCATGGCGTCGAGGAAGTTTCGCGCCTGGGCAGGAGTGTCAGCGCGGCGGTCGCGGCCAGCCTCTATCGTCGCAGCGGTGATCCGAGTGAATGGCTGATGTCCCGCGCCAGCAATGACGTCAGAAAGATGTTCTCGCGCTGGCGACGGGTTGCGTTCGAGAGCGCGCCCCATGCGCTAGTTTCGCGATAGCGATCGATCAACCACGCGAGGCTCCCGTTCGAGGGAGCAGCCTTTTGCGTTCGCGGCGCGCCCGTCAATGCCGCTTGGTACTCAGCCTCAAAGTCTGGCGTGCCGAACTCAGCGCGCAAACGGATGCGGGGGCCATGTCCTAGCCTGACGTACCAAACCGGGGTTCCGTGTCGGGTGATTTGTCTGACCAGATGCGGTGGGCGAGGGCGCGGCATGGTTTCCATCACAACACCACCTCAGACTCAGGTTCAACTGTCATTGTCGCGTCCGGCTGATCGTTTTCGGATGTTTCCACTGCTACTCCGTCGCTGCGCACGACAAGGCGGGCCACAGTTAGCCCCTCCTTTTGGCAGCACGAATTGCGCGGGCGATATCTGCCTGCGTGACAGTAGCTCTGCGATTGCTCATGGAATTGGCCGTTTCTGAAATGAAAAAGGGCCGCTTGTGGCGGCCCTTCACGGACTTGCGATTACTCGGATCGGCGTAGCTAGCCGATGTTCACTTGTGCGCTATGATCGTTGCCGCGCGGGGCGGACTTTTCGCGCGCTCTAAGCGCTGCCATGCGTCGTCGGGGTGGAATTATTCGCCTTTTGTTTTTTTCAGATCACGTTTGTCATGACAAGAGCGCCCAAAAAGAGCCGTCCGGTTAAATTGCCGCTTCACGGCAACGCCCTCCACAACAGCGGGATTCAGATTTCAATAGGAGGGCTTGTTATCCACTGGGCAAACAACGAAAGCGTCTTTTTGGCGATGCTCAAACTTCTGGCACCCGGCACTGCGATGACCGAACCTATTATTTGGCAATCTCTACGGACCTCGCGCCCACGTCTAGATTTGGTTTTGAGGCTCGCAAGAGAACGGGTAAAAATTTTTAATCAAATGTCGGAACGATGTTCTCTTGAGACGCATGACTTCGTGGGTAGGCCACGGCTCACCACGTTGCGTACCAAGGGGGAGTCCGAATGGCAGAGCAATCGACGCTCCGACAATACGCCCTCCAATGTCTGGAACGCGCCGAGCAGGTCAAAG
>JBEVIJ010000072.1:0-5664 GCA_040510745.1 Xanthobacteraceae bacterium | reverse complement strand
ACGTCATACTTGCGCATGATGTCGCAGATCTCGTCGAAGCGCTCGTAGAGGAATGATTCCTTATGACGTGAGAGACACCACTTCGCCATGATCGAGCCGCCGCGCGACACGATGCCGGTGACGCGGTTGGCGGTCAGCGGCACATAGGCGAGCCGCACGCCGGCGTGGATGGTGAAATAGTCGACGCCCTGCTCGCACTGCTCGATCAGGGTGTCCTTGTAGAGCTCCCAGTCGAGCTTGACTGGATCGCCGTCGCACTTCTCCAGCGCCTGGTAGATGGGCACGGTGCCGATCGGGACCGGCGAATTGCGGATGATCCATTCGCGGGTGTTGTGGATGTTGCGGCCGGTGGAGAGGTCCATCACCGTGTCGGCGCCCCAGCGGATCGCCCACACCATCTTGTCGACTTCCTCTTCCACAGAGGAGGTGACGGCGGAGTTGCCGATGTTGGCGTTGATCTTGGTCAGGAAGTTGCGGCCGATCGCCATCGGCTCGAGCTCGGCGTGATTGATGTTGCACGGGATGATGGCGCGGCCGCGCGCGATCTCGTCGCGCACGAACTCCGGCGTGATGAACAGCGGCACCGAGGCGCCAAAGCTCTCGCCGTCGGCGCGCGCCCATTCGGCGCGGTCGAGCTGCTTCTTGCGGCCGAGATTCTCGCGCTCGGCGACGTAGATCATCTCCTTGGTGACGATGCCGCGCTTGGCGAACTCGTATTGCGTCACCGGCGCATCGCCGACGCCGCGCAGCGGTTTGTGGCTGTTCGGAAATGCGCGCGCCAGATATTTTCCGGTGGCGTTGCCGTTGTCGACCGGCTTGAGCGGACGGCCTTCGTATTCCTCGACGCCGCCGCGCTCCTTCACCCATTCGATGCGGGCACGCTTGAGACCCTTCTCGACGTCGATCGCGACATCGTTGTCGGTGTAGACGCCCGAGGTGTCATAGAGCGGCAGCGGCGGCTCGCCGCCCTCCTTGGAAAGCTGGATCTCGCGCAGCGGCACGCGCACGTCCGGCGCCGCATCCGGCGAGACATAGATCTTGCGCGAACCCTGGATCGGGCCGGTGGTGACTTTCGGCGCTGCGAGTTCGGCTTCGGAGAGAGGCTTGTTCATTTCATGGCTCCCAGTGGGATGTTTAGCGGAAATAACCGTAGAAGCAGAAGATGGCGCCGAGCAGGCCCAGCACCGCGGCGACGGCGGGCATGGTCGCGGGCTTGGCGATCATGTTCGAGCCGGCGCTCGCAACCAGCCGCGGGAATAGGATGCGGTAGCAGCCGACGAAGATCGCGAACCAGCCGAAGATCGTGATGAGCACGCGCCAGTTCGCGGTCCAGACGTTGTGCGTGAGCACGATCGACAGGCCGACCACCAGCGGGATCATGCCGGCGATGAAGATCAGCGGACGGCTCGACAGCAGCTGCTCGCCCATGGCGCGGAAACCGTCGCGGTCCTTCAGGATCGCGGCGGCGATGACGAGCATCACCGGCCCGATCAATTTGGCGAGGAAGATTGACGTCTGCATCTGCCCGTCCCTTCGCCGGCATGACCCGGATCAGGTTCAAAGGGTGTTCGCCCGAACAGCGCGATCTCAGCCGGCTCCAGCCGGCACCCCTCGGAATCTGCCTTTAATGTAGGCCGACGCGCGAGTGTGTCAACGCCGTGAAACCCGCCAGCTAAGGAACTTGCGTATCAATTCGCGCGGGCCAGACGGGCCGGGCGGCTGCGTGGCAAGGGCACCGGCCGGCTCGGCGGCAGCGGCACGGTCTCCGTCAGCGCGACCGGGGTGCTGCCGGCATCCGCGACGCGATAGCCCGCCGGCGCGGGCCGCGCGGCGAGCGCATTCGGCGACAGCGCCGCGGACTTCGCGGCAAGCGCCCGGCGCGCGCGCAGTGGCATGCCGTCGGCGCTGAGATCGCTCTTGTGGCACCAGCCGCGAACGGTGTCGCCCTCGTCGAGACTGACGCCGTAGAACTCCGCGTCCTCGGTCACGATCTTGACGTTGAAGGCATAGCGCAGCGCGGGGCGTTCGCTCGCGGTCAGCTTTTCCGGCTTGAGCAGCGCCGGATCACGCCGCGGATGATTTCGGTAGAGGGCAAGCTGTTGCACCGCGACGAACGAACGCGCCTCGATCACCGCGCGCGTCACGTCCTGGCTGTCCCTGTCGACCGGGCCACTGCGCCGCCACTGGCCGAATTCCGCATGCTGCGGATTGGCGAGATTGGTGTCGATCGGGCAGGGCAGCGCATTGTCGTAGTAGCGCACCAGGTCGACGCGGTTCTGGTAGAGGTGCCATTTGCCGGAATTGAAGAACCGGTCGCTGTGCCAGTAGTCCGCCGACGCGGACAGCCAGAAGTAATCCGCGACGTCGGAGAGAAGCTCCAGCGTGCTGCCGCAGCCGTACACGCCGAGCTTGCGGCCATCCTTGGCGAGTTCGTCGCGCATGTATTCGAAATATTGCCGCACCGCCGCGATGCGCTGGTCGGTCGTGCCCGGGTCGGATTTGCCGGTCTTGCTGTCCCAGTGCCGCAACTCGAAGTCGGCGCCGAAATAGATCGGCGTGCCCTCGGGCTGCTGCAGATGATCGGCGTGCGTGCGCGCCCACATCAGGTCCTGCAGCTTCTTGTTCTCGTCGAGGAAGTTCTCGGCCTTGTTGTTCTCGTGCTGGAACACCACGGCGACCGACAGGTTCTGCACTTCCAGCGCATCGAGTTCAGGCTTGGAGAGCACCTTGCCGTCCCATTGGCCGGGGCCGCGGGCGTAGTAGCGGATCACCGTCTTGACCCCCGCCAGGCGTATGGCCTCCGCCCGTGTCGTCAGATCGACGGCGCTGTCGATGATGCGCAGCCGGATGTCGTCGGCCAGATCGAATACGTGCGGAGCCGCCAGCGCGGCGCGAGGCCACGGGGTCAGTGAAGCGGCGCCCAGGCCAGCGATGAACGTCCGGCGGTCAAGCCGAACCGAGTGCGAACCCACGAAAAGCTCCCCGCCTTCCCCTCGGATGAATTTTGAGGCTTTGCGAGCCTTGGCGCAACCGCGTTGCGAGTGTGAAGGGAAAAACTCTCTATTTTCCAAACGGATAACGCTGCGCTGCAAAACCCAGCAAAACCCGCGTTTTTGTGATGCCCAACACATCCATTTGACAGCCGCCCACCCAATATGACGACAACAGATCAACTCAACACGGGGAGCACGTCATGCTCACCAAACAAGGCAACACCCAGGTTTACTCACCGTTCGGCAGCTATGCCGTCGAGCAGCATGGCGGCGGTTGTGAGCGGCCCCAGCGCTGCGTGCCGGAGCCGCACGCCACCGAGCAGCCGCAGTCCAATTCGGACTCGAAGGAGTTGCAGAAAGCGGCGTAGGCGAGGCTTACTGGAGCTTGGTCACCAGCGCCCGCGCGGTGCCATCGACCTCTGCGATCACCCGCAGCGTCTTGGCGTCGAACTCGATGCCGACCAGGCGGATGCCGGTGACTGAGGTCTCCGCCTTCACGCCGTCGGCCTGCTTCTGAAAATCCGAAATCGCCGACTCGATTGCCTTGCGCGCGCTCGCCGCGAACGGCTTGAGATCGATCACGGCCTTGTCGGCCATCGACTTCTGCAAATACGGGATCGCGATGTTTGCCACGGCGCCGGCGAGGCCGAACGCCGCCGCGGAATCGACATCGAGCGTCATGTCGGTGAAGCGCAGGATTTGCTGCTTGTTGTCGAGCGTGGGCTTGCCCCAGACGAACACGTCGGCGTCGGCGCCGAGACCGAACCAGCTCTTCTTCTCCTTCGCCCTGATCTTGAGCGAGATAAGCAGCTTGTCGCCGGACGCGGCCAGCGTCGCCTTCTGCACGGTCGCCTGCACCGGGGCGTTGGGGTCGTCCGGGAAAACCTTGTCCTTGAGCTGCGCTTCGAGGATGCGGTTGAGCTCGGTGAAGGGAAGGTCGATCGGCACCGCGATCGCGACCTTGCCCTGATCCATCGGCGGCACGATTTGCAATTGCGCCGGGAACGGGCAGTTCGGCTTGGTTTCGCTCGGCGTGATGCGCGTCTCGGCCTGCACGCCGCCGGTGACGATCAGCCAGTTCGGGTCGACCTTGGGCTGCGTCACGACCGCCTGGGTCGGCTTCACCTCAAGCCACAGCGCCGGCATGTTCGGGCCGGCGGGCCCGAGCGAGATCGAGCGGCACAACTTGACCCACTCGCGCCGCGCGGTCTGCTCCAGTGTCGGGTCGTTGCGCAGTTGCGCCTGTAGCTTCGCCATCTGCTCGTTCACGGTGCGGTCGAGCAGCGGCTTCACCTCCTGCATCACGTTGAGCTTGATGCCGGAGATGTTCATGGCGCGGTCGGCGAGTGCGACATTTGCGGTGAGGTTCGGCTCGATCCGCCAATTCGCCTGCAGCGCGGGCTTCGCGACCACCGTCACGTTGCCGTTGATGGCGAGCTTCTGGTCGAACGGCTTGCCGGCAAGCTGGCCGACCTGGCGGCCGAGGCTGCCGCCGATCATGCTGCCGAGCTGGCTGGTGAGCTGACCGGCCTGCTCGCCGATCTGTCCGGTGGCGCGCAGCTCGCCGTTGATCGTGGTGGCGATCGCCATGCCGTCGGTGCGTCCGGCGACCGCGAGCGGGCCGCGGTTCATCGTCCAGCCGATGTCGGCCTTGCCGAGCAGCTCGGTGAGCGGGTTGTCGCGCTTGCCGGTGAGGTTGCGGGGCGCCTGCGCCTCCATCACGTCGCGAATTGCGTTGTTGGCAATCGCGATCGGCGCGATGATGGTCGACATCCGCGACACCGGCTTAAGCGGCGGCGGCTCGGCGAGCGCAGGGCGCTTGCCGAGGGGCGAGTCACCGAAGAAGAGGTCGAGCGCCCAGAGCGTGCCGCCGAAGAACGCGGCGACGACAACCGTCCCGATCAGAATCCGCCGCATGGCATCGACCCATTTTCCCGCATCGTAACTGGCAGCGGTTTTGTTACGGTTAAAATTAGGCTACCGCGTGTCGGCCGGCGGCCCAGCGCGCGGCCTATTGGCGCCCCATGCGATGCAGCTTAAGCAGCGCGTAAACCGCGTCGTTGGCCGGCGTCGGGACGCTGAACTCGCGGCCGAGCGCGGACACCTTGCCGGCCAGCCAATCGACCTCGAGACGGTTGCCGCGCTCGAGGTCGTGCGCCAGCGAGGCCTTCATCGTCGCCGGCGCGGTCTTGGCGAACGTGATCCGGTCATCGGCGTAGTTGGCGGCGATCGCGACGCCCTGGGCGCGGCCGACCGCGACCACCTCGCGCATCAGATTGTGCAGGAACTCCCGTGTGTCGGGGTCGGCCAGGATCGGGCCGAGCGGCTGACGCATCGCGGCGGTCGCGCCGGAGAGGCCGACTAGGAAGGTGAACTTCTGCCAGCGCTCGACGTCCATCGCGGGCGAAACCGTGATGTCGATGTCGGCTTTCTTCGCTGCGTCGGCAAAGGCATCGAGTTGCGCGTCGGGCTTGCCGTCGACGCGGCCGCACACCAGGCGGGCGAACTGGCTGGTGTGCGAAACCACGCCCGGCTCTTTCATGACGCTGGCGATGTAGGCGCTGCCGCCCACCGTCGTATCGGCGCCGAGAATCGGCGCGATGCGCTCAACGCTGTCGACGCCGTTCTGGAACGTGATGACGCGGGTCGACGGATCGACCAGCGGGCGCGC